>DAONJL010000001.1:0-1892 GCA_035405645.1 bacterium
AAATGCTATTTCTGGTATAACTGGTAAAAATATATTAGGTGAAATTAGTGATAAACTATGTCTGGAAAAAGGAATTACTGATAGTAAAATTTATTTAAAAGAAGCATTGAAATATTTGAAAGATTATAAAATAACTCATTTATCAATAAGTATAGAATGTAAGAAACCAAAAATAACACCAAAAATTCCTGAAATGAAAAAATCAATTGCTAAATTATTAAATATAAAAGAAGATAATATAGGTATCACTGCGACAAGTGGCGAAGGATTAACTGCTTTTGGTCAGGGAAAAGGAATACAAGTTTTTTCCATAGTGACTGCAATTAAAGGTAAGAACAGAATGAAATAAAATATCTTATTTTTAATAAAAATAACAAAATGATAAAATTAAAAGATTGGTTTGTGAATATTGATTTGTTTGATAGAAATAAGAATAAAATAATGATGATTGCTGCTCAAGAAAAATTAAATCAATTAAAAGATGTTAACGAATGGTTATATGAAGTTATAAAACCATTTATAAAAAAAAGAATCTTAGAAATTGGTTGTGGATTAGGGGGTTTTTTAAAAATTCTAAATGAAAAAAATTATTATGAATTTATTGCAGGAACAGAAATTGAGAATTCTTATTTTGAAAAATTAAATAATCAAAAAAAAATAAAGATAATAAACCATAATATTTTAACTGATTCACTTGAAGAATTAATAAATTATCAATTTGATACTGTGATTTGTCTTAATGTTTTAGAACATATTGAAAATGATAAAGAAGCATTTAATCGAATATGTGAAATACCTATTAGTAAAGGATATATAATTATATTAGTTCCTGCTTTTAAATTTTTATTTAATAAATTAGATAGCAATGCTGGACATTTTCGGCGTTATTCAAAAAAAGATTTTATTTATTTATGTTCCCAAAATAAAAATATTGAAATAAAAAAAATTTTTTATTTTAATTTTTTTGGTATTTTTGGTTGGTTTATAAATGGTAAAATACTAAAAAAAAATTATTTAAGCAATCATTTACTTGATGTTTTTAACTTCTTAGTGCCTGTATTTAAAATTACTCAATTATTCACCCAATATTTTTTTAGGTTTATCACTTATTATTATTCTACAAAAAAAATAGTTTTATATTTATGACAAAAAAAAAATATTTAATTCTTTTTATAATAATTACTTTTTTTGTTTTAATACAGAGAATTAACAATACATTAAAAACAAATATATACGATTTTGATGAAGGAGGACATGCAAAATATATAGAATATGTTTCTAAAAATTGGAAAACGCCACTTCCTAATGAAAATTGGCAATTTTATCATCCACCTTTATATTATTTTTTTTTAGCTATTCCATTAAAAATTTTAAATTTATTAAATAATAATCATCACTTTAATTTGAAAATAATCCAATTTACTTCCTTATTTTTTTATATGTCTTTATCTGTAATAACTATTTTAACTATTATTAGATTAAACATAAGCCAATCAGAGATATTATTAATTATTTATATCTTTAATTTACTTATACCTGTTAATATATATATGTCGCGGTTCATAACAAATGAAAATTTTTTCATCTTTATTTTTCATTTAATTTATTATTTTTTGATTTTATTCTTTTTAGAAAATTCTAATCAAAAAAAAATAAAACTATCAGTTTTATTAGCAATATTATGCAGTATTAGTTTATTGATTAAATACACAGGATTAATTATAATAATTATTTATTTTATTATTTTAGTTTTTGAAATTTTTAAAAATAGAAATAATTCAATAAAATATAATTGGTTCAAAATTTTATTTTTTTATATTATATTAATCTTTATTTTCAATTTCAAATTTTATTTAAGGAACTATAAACTTTACAAAAATTTTTTTGTTACA
>DAONJL010000001.1:1992-49068 GCA_035405645.1 bacterium
ACTATTTCATTTTTTCTTATTTATTTTTTTTATCATCTTATTAATAAATATCTGGCAAAACACATTTCACTATTATGGTGATGAACCTTATTATTTACTTATTACTCATAGTATTTCTTATGATTTTGATGTAGATTTAAAAAACAATTATGAAAATAATGATTATTCAAATTTTTATAATTTTCATCTAAGGAAACAACCATCTTATGAAAAAAATAATAAAATTTATTCATCTCATTTTATTGGTCTACCAATATTACTTGCATTACCTTATAAATTTCTTGGAAAACAAGGTGTTATTTTAATTATCTCATTTATCTCCACATTATTTATTTATTTATTTTATAAATTTGTTTATTTATACTTTCCTAAAAATTCATCAAAGAAGATTTTTATATTAGTATTAATTTTATTATTTACAGCACCGTTTTTAGAAATGTATTCTTCTATTTATCCAGAAATTCCAGCTGCCTGCATTTTTCTAATTCTTTTTATTGATTATCAAAAAAATTATATAAATCTTTTCAAACATTCTTTCGCTTTTTTATTTCTTGCTCTATTAGGAATAAAATATCTACCTGCTGCTTTATTTATATGGTTTTTATTAGCAATAAATTATTACAAAAATAAAAAATTATTTTTATTTTGTTTTTTGACTTTACTTATGATTTTAATTCATCAAAGTATAATTTTCTATGCCTATGGTGAATTTAAACCATTTGGTATTGCCTTCAGTCATAGTAAAGATTCAAATAATTTTTCTTTATCAGTTTTTCCAACACAATTTTTTAAATTATTATTTGGACAAAGATATGGTCTATTTTTTTGTGCACCAATTTATATTTTAGCAATTTATTCTTTTATTAAAAATATAAAATTTTTTTATTTGCAGTTTTTCATTTTTTTTATTCACGCTTTTCCTTTTTTTATGTTAGATGGTGTACCAGGTGATTCCCCTCCTGCCCGTTATTTTATTGCTGCTCTACCTTTTTTAACTTTTTATCTTTTTCTTTTTTTATATCAAAATTTTTTTAATAATAAATACTTGAAATATCTTTTTTATTTATTATATACAATAAATACAATATATTCCCTGTTTTATTTAGTTTTACCTTTTTATAGAAATAAAACAACTGGCTATAATAATTTTATTTATTTTATAAAAACATATATTTTTAATTAAAGGTGATATTATGAGAAAAAAAATATTTATTTCACAAAAAATACCTGAAGCAGGTATAAATTATTTAAAAGAAAATAAAATTGAAGTTGATGTAAATTATTCGACAAAACCATTAAAGAAAGAAGAGTTAATTTTAAGAAGCAAAGATTGCAAAGCAATTATAACTTTATTAAGTGATATAATAGACAAAGAAGTAATTGATGCTCTCGCAAAAAATGGAGTAAAAGGCATTTGTAATTATGCTGTTGGCTATAATAATATTGATGTTAATTATGCAAAAGAAAAAAATATTTATGTTACAAATACACCAGATGTTTTAACAAACACAACAGCAGAATTAGCTTGGGCACTGCTTTTTGCTGCTGCGCGAAGAATTGTTGAAGCACATAAATTTATTGAAGCACGAAAATTTACTGGATGGGAATGTGATTTATTTCTTGGTTATGATGTTTCTTATAAAAATTTAGGTGTTATTGGTGCTGGTAGAATTGGGACTGCTTTTGCCTTAATGTCAAAAGGTTTTAATATGAATGTATATTATTATGATAAATTCCATAATTCAGAACTTGAAACAAAATTAAATGCTAAAAAAGTAGATTTGAATGAATTATTAAAAATATCTGATTTTATTAGTATTCATTTATCATATTCAAGTGAAACAAAATACTTAATAAGCGAAAAAGAATTTGAATTAATGAAATCAAATGCTATAATAATAAATACAGCACGTGGAGCAATAATAAAAGAAAAAGCATTATCAGAAGCATTAAAAAATAAGAAGATTGCTTATGCTGGATTAGATGTTTTTGAAAATGAACCTGAAATATATGAAGAATTATATAATCTCGATAATATCGTAATGGCACCACATATTGGCAGTGGAACAAAAGAAACGAGAGATAAAATGGCAATCACTGCTGCTCAAAATGCTTTAAAAATTGTAAATAATGAAGCGCCATTGAATCCTGTATATTAAATATGTTTGAAATAATCAATTAATTCTTTCTTTTTTATATTTATATATTTTTCTAATTCTTTTATATTTTTAAATTTTTTTTCTGTGATTGAATACCAGGTATTTTTCTTTTTTTCAAGTTCCTTATATCTTTTTTTACCACATAACATTTTATGAATTATTACTTTGACTCTATATTTATTTTTTGGATTATTTTTTCGTTCTTGAATAACAATTTTACAAAATACTTCACTATTATCAACTAATTCCCATACATTATTTATATTATCAAATTTCCATTCCATAATTATTCACATATCTTTTTTAATTCTGATATTAATTTATTTATTTCTTCATCTGTTCCAATTGAAATTCGCAAATATTTATTTAAAAATGGTGCATCAAAATATCGAATTAAAATTCCTCTTTCTTTTAATGTTTGATAAATACTTCTTGCTTTTATTTTCAAAGGTTTTACAAATACAAAATTTGCTTCTGATTTATATACTTTAAAATTTATCTTTAATAATTCATTTGATAAATATTCTCTTAACTCTATTATCTTTTGACTTGTTTCTTTCATATATTGATAATCCTCAATAGCTGCAATTGCTGCAACTTGCGATAAATAATTTACATTATATGAATCTTTTATTTTATATAATGCATCAATTAATTTTTTATCACCAAAACAATAACCAACACGAATGCTTGCTAATGAAAATGATTTTGAAAATGTCCTTGTTATTATTAAATTTTTGTATTTTTTTAATAATCTTAAACAATTATCTTTTGCAAAATCAGCATATGCTTCATCAATAATAACTACTTTTTTATTTGCTTTAACTACTTCTTCTATAAAATCAATTTCATTAAATGTTCCTGTTGGTGAATTTGGATTTGCTATTATTTTTAAAGAGTTTCTATTCGAACTAATAAATTTATCAGATAACAAAAATTCCTCAGTTAACTCAATTTCAATTGGTTGACAATAGCATAAAACAGATAATGTTTTAAATAATGTATATGAAGGAAATGAATAAACAATTTTTTCATTTCTATTTGAAAAAGTATAAAAAGCTAATCTTAATAATTCATCAGAACCATTTCCAACAAATATTTGTTCTTTTGGAATATTATAACATTCACTTAATTTTTTTCTTAATTCATTACAAAGTGGGTCAGGATATAATCTTAATCTTCTTGTTATTGCATCCTGTAAAAATCCTAAAACTTTTGGTGAAGGAGGATATGGATTTTCATTTGTATTTAACTTTATATATTTTTTATCCTGTGGCTGCTCACCAGGTATATATTCTGGAAAATTTTTTAATATTTTATTTAAATAATTATTCATATTATTCTTTATTTAAACGAATTTTAACACTTTTACTATGTGCAAACAATGTTTCAATTTCTGCTAATTTTATTACTGAACTCGAAATTTCATTAAATGCTTTTTCATTATATTTAATTACATTCATTGTTTTTAAAAAATCTTTCACTGATAAAGGCGAATAAAATCTTGCTGTGCCTGTTGTTGGTAGTGTATGATTTGGACCTGCAATATAATCACCAATTGCTTCTGGTGTATATTCACCTAAAAAAATTGCGCCGGCATTTTTTATTTCATTTAAATATTGGTCTGGATTTTCTAATAATAATTCTAAATGTTCTGGTGCAATAATATTTGTTAATTCAATTGCTTCTTTCATATTATTTACTATAATTATCCATCCATTATTTTTTAATGAAATTAAAATCTCTTTTTTTCTTGGCATTTCATCAATTATTATTTTTAATTCTTCAATTACTTTTTTCGCTTTTTCTTTTGAAAATAAGATTGCTATTGATGTTTCTAATCCACTACCATGTTCTGCCTGGCTAATTAAATCTCCTGCTATATATCTATCATTTATTTTATCTTCTGCTATTATTACTAATTCACTTGGACCTGCTAACATATCAATATCAACAATACCATAAACAAATTTTTTGGCAAGTGTAACATAAATATTGCCTGGTCCTGTTATTTTATCTACTTTTGGTATTGTTTCTGTGCCATAAGCAAGTGCTGCGATTGCCTGTGCACCCCCACTAATATATATCTGATTTATATTTAACATTTTTGCTGCTGCTAAAATATATTCATTTATCTTACCATTTTTTTCTGGTGGTGTAATAATTACTATCTCTGGTACACCAGCAATTTGTGCTGGTATAACATTCATAAATAATGTTGAAATAAGTGGGGCTGAACCACCTGGCACATAAATTCCTGCTTTTGCTATTGGTCGAACTATCTCGCCTAATAATACATCCTGACTATTTATATCAAACATTGAATTTCTTAATGAAAGTGAATGAAATCTTTTTATATTATTTATTGCTATTTCTGAAGATTTGATAAATTCATTATCACTTTTTTCGATTTTATCATAAGCCAAATCTATATCTTTTTCTGAAACTTTTAATTTTTTTAAATCTACTTTATCAAATTTTTTTGCAAATTCTAATAGTGCTTTATCACCTTTATTTTTTACTTCATTTATTATTTTCTCAACTAATTTTATTTGCTGTGGTAATACATTATTTAATATATTTCTCTTATTAAAATATTCATTTATTATTCTTTTTTCTTTTTTATAATTTACAATTTTTATCATTTTTTCCCTCGCTTATTTAGTAAATCATATTATTTAACATTATTAAACTAATACTGTCAATAATTAAATTTTTATAATGAAGCAAAATATTGCTCAATAATTTTTTTGTGGTCAAATGCAAAATGTTCAGGCAAATTTTCTTTTTTAAATATTTTAGCATTTTTAGCATCATCTGCTGCTTTTAATTTTCCATGGCCTTCGGCAATAAAAACAGTTGTAATTGTATGAAAACGCGGGTCACGCTCTGGTGCAGAATATACATTAAATAACTTTTTAATTTTAATATCTAAACCGGTTTCTTCTTTTGCTTCGCGAATTGCTGTATTTTCTGCTGTTTCTCCATATTCTACAAAACCACCAGGTATAGCCCAGCCATAAGGTTCATTTTTTCTTTCAATTAATACAATTCCTTCAAACTCATTTTTTTCATTATAATATTCAATTATTATATCAACAGTTGGAAATGGATTTTTATATTCTTTAATTTTTGTTTGACATTTTGGACAAATTAAATATCTAAATTTTTCATTCATAATATACATCACCTATTTTTATATTTATTTCACTTAATTCCAAACCTGTAAAAAATTCAAATTCCTTTTTTATAAATATTTGCATTTTTTTTGATAACTTTAATAAATTAGTTAACCCATATTTTGCACTAATTTTTAACTCTATTCTTATTCCTTCTTTCTCTTTTTTAATTTGAATATTTTCAACCCTGATATTAGAAAAATTTTTTTCAATTATTTTATAAATATAAAATTTTAACACTTTATTTTGAATAATTATTTTTCCTGGCAAACTAAAAGTTGGACGGATTATTGATTTTTGAATTTTTATTTGTGTTTCTGGTATATTTAATTCAAATGAATCAACATACAAATCAGGAAATCTTCTTAATATCTCTATTTCACTTACTGGTAAAACATGTTTACCTTCAATATTTCTATAATATTTTGCTTTTTCTAAATCACATTTAGATACGATATTTTCTATCCTATATACTTTCTCTGCTGGTGGTAAATCAAGTCGTGATAAAATTCTGTTTAGCATTTTTTCTGATGTTGCAAGTATTAAAATTTTTTTGATTTTTAATTTTTTTATATAATACTTTATTTCATTCGCTGATTCGATATCATAAAAAATTGCCCGTTTAACTGCACCAATTTTAGTTGCTGCTCTTTTTGCTGATTTACCACAAATTATTTTTCCATTTACAATTAAAAGACCATCATCAATTATTGCATTTGTCTTTAACTGATATGCAACTATATATGCATTATGACTTTTTCCACTTCCACTTCTGCCTACCAATCCATAAGTTGTAATACCATATATTTTTTTATAATATGAAATGTAATAATAATACAATTTACTTAGTATCTTATTACTTTTTATATTCTTTTTAATGAAATTTAAAAAATAAGAATAATTAATCACTTTGATTTAATTATCCAATTTATAAATCTTTTAACTAAAAATTTGAAATGTCTGAAATTTTTAATTTTAAACAAATTGTATAAAAAAATATTCCACCGAAAATAAAATCTAAAAAAAGCAAGCCGTTGATAATTTTTCAATTGTTTTCTTGTCATACCATCAGGCACATAAGCAGCATTCATAAAGAAAAAATTTTGCCAATCAATTTTATCTATCTTTTTTTCCTGCAAAATATAATTATAACTTTCTGTTCCTGGAAAAGGTAAAAAAGTAAAATAATTTACTCGCTTTAATGGTAATTTCAATGAAAGATTTATTGTTTTAAAAATTTCTTTTTTTGTTTCTGTCGGAAAACCTAAAATAAAAAAGCCTGCAATATCAATATCAAATTTTTTTATTAAATTTATTTTCTCTTTTATTTTTTTTACAGTTAATGATTTTTTCATAAATTTTAAAATTCTATCATCGCCAGATTCAATACCAAGTGATATTAAATATAAACCAGTCTCTTTCATTAATGATAATATTTCTTCATTTAACGAATCCATTCGCACACCATTAGGAGTAGCCCAACTAAATTTAAAACCAATGTTTTTAAAACTTTTTAATAATTCAACAGCATAATTTTTATTTATTATAAAATTATCATCTACAATATGAAATTCGCGAATTCCATAATCATAATAAAGCATTTTCATTTCCTGAATAACATTTTGAATACTTCTAAAACGAACAGCAGAACCAGAAATTTTATTACCTGCACAAAATGTGCATTTAAATGGACATCCACGTGTAATCATTATTGGCGCAATAGGAAAGTTTTCAAAAAATGCTCCGTGCTGTGCTTCTGGATATGTTTCAGGATGAATTAAATCCCATGCAGGCATTCCAAAATCATCAATATTCTGATGAAATAATTGAGGATTAATTTTAAAAATATTATTTTCTCTATAAGCAAATCCTGGTATTTCATCATATTTTGCACCTTCCAAATATTTTTTTAATCCTATTTCTGCTTCTCCAATAAAAAAATAATCAAGTAAATCCCCAAAAAAATTAAAGCATTCTTCTCGAGCTAATGTTGGATGTGGGCCACCTATTATTGTTGTTATTTTTTTATTATACTTTTCTTTAATTTTTTTTAAAATACTTTTTATATTGTAAATATCAAATGTATAACATTGAAAACCGATAATATCTGGTTTATAGTCATCTATGAAATTCAATATTTTTTCTTCATTCGCTTTTTCTTTAATTGAATCAAATATTTTAACTTCACAAAGATTACGAATATTTGTAGCAAGCCAACCCAAACCAAGAGAAGGTTGAATATGGTCGCTACGATTATAAGGTTTGACTAATAAAACTTTTTTCATTGAATTATTGTTTGATAATAATTATATATATCATCAAAAGTTTTAGTAATTGGAATTTCAGGTTTCCAGCCGAGTAAACAAATTTTTGTATTATCACCACAAACATATTTATTTATATTTGTTCTAAATAAAGCATCATTTATTCTTATTTTGATTTCTTTGTTTGTTTTGGAAATAAAATACTTAATAATATATTCAATTGAAATTGCCTGGCCAGAACAAACATTATAAATTTCGCCATTTCCTAATTCAATTAATAATTTATATGCTTTTACTACATCACGCACATCAGTATAATCACGCCATACATCAATATTTCCAGCCTCAACATAATCTCGTTTTTGGCCTTTCACAATTTGAACAATTTGTTTAGCAAATGAAATAGGTGCAAATTCTTCTCTCTGAAATGGTCCTGTGTGATTAAATGGCCGAACAATTACAAGTGGCAATTTATCGATATTAAAATATTTTTGTGCTAATATTTCACTACAATATTTACTTACTGCATATGGTGTGGTAGGTAAAACTTTATCACTTTCTTTTATTTTCTTTTGATTATCATTTATTTTATAAATGTCACCAGAACTAACTACTAATACTTTTGGTTTATTTAATAATTTATTAGCACTTTCTAAAATATTATATGTGCCTAAAAAATTTATCTTATATGTAGTTTCTGAATTTTTAACTGAAAAAGGAACAAACGAAATGCCAGCGAGATGATAAATATAATCAGGTTGTGAAAAATTAATTAATTTATTTATCTTTTCAAAATCTAATAAATCAATTTTTTGAAATAAAAAATTTGCTTTATTAGTTTTGATATATTTATTATCATTTATATCTATTCCAGTTATTTCATTATTCTCATCATCTAATAATTCAACTAAATATTTACCAACAAAACCAGAAACACCGGAAATAAAAATTTTTCGTTTCATATTTTATTGTTTTAATTTTTCACGCCAATAATTTAAAATATCTTCTAATGTTTTTTCAAAAGAAATTTCAGGTTTCCAACCAGTTTGCTTACAAAATTTTGTATTATCACCAAGTAATATTGGCACATCAGAAGGTCGCATTCTTGATGGGTCCTGTTTAACTTCTATTTTCATTTTTGTCATACTTAAAAGAATATTAAGAATCTCTTTTATTTTATATGCTTTTCCAGAACAAATATTATAAACTTCACCTGGTTCACATTTCTCTAATGCTATCCAGTATGCTTTTACTATATCACGCACATCAGTAAAATCTCTTAATGCTTCAAGATTACCAACATAAATAATTGGTTCTTTTAAACCATGTTCAATTTCAGCAATTTGTTTTGCAAAATTGCTACTAACAAAAACTTCGCCGCGGCGCGGTCCTGTATGATTAAATGCTCTTGTTCTAACAACATTTAATTTATAACTCATATAATATTGATATGACAATAAATCTTGTGCAACTTTTGAGACAGCATAAGGGCTTAATGGTCTTAATGGATTTGTTTCTTTTATTGGCACTTCATTTTCATAAACCATTCCATATTCTTCTGAGGAACAGGCAATTTGAATCCATGGATTTATATCAATTCTTCTTACTGCTTCCAGAATATTCAAATTTCCAATAATATTAGTATCAAGTGAAGCCTGAGGTGCTTTCCAAGAAGATGGAACAAAACTCTGTGCAGCTAAATGAAAAATTTTTTCTGGTCTAATTCTATCTATTGTCTCAATTACTGATGCTAAATCACGAATATCACATTCGATTAAATTTAACTTATCCATAATATGTTTAATATTATCTAATCTCGAACGCCAGCGTAAAATACCAAATATTTCTACATTTCTTTTAGTTAATAAATATTCAGCAAGATGTGAACCTACAAATCCAGTTATTCCTGTAATTAATACCCTCATTATTTTTTCCTCCAAATTATTTATTTATTAAAAAAAATTTTTGTAATTCTATTTTATTTATTTTATTTTGTCAATAATTCATTTAATTTTATAATTTTTTTAGAATAATAAAATTCTTAAAATCTCTTTGAAAAATTAAATCTCTCAATTTGCTATATAAAAAGCAATAATTTTAAAATAATTAATTGTTTCAAAAATGTCAAAAATTTTTTATTCATTCATTTAACAATGATATTTTTCCAAAAAAATTTTTTATTTTTCTTGACTTTTTATTTTTTATATAATATAATTTTTAATTCTAAAATTTTTATTATAAAATGAGAAAAAAATAATGAAGGTAAAAATAGTAAATTTTGGTGAATATCAAATTAATGATGAAAAAACTATATATGATATTTTAAAAAATATCAAGATAAAAAATAAAGATAAAATTATTGCTGCAAAATTAAATAATAAATTAACTGATTTATCTTCTGAAATAAATGATAATGATATTATTGAATTTATAGATTTTAATAGTGAAGAGGGCAAATCAGTATTCTGGCATAGTAGTTCACATATTTTAGCACAGGCAGTAAAAGAATTATTTCCAGAAGCAAAATTAGCAATAGGTCCGTCAATAGCAGAAGGTTTTTACTATGACTTTGATGTGCCTCAACCATTCACACCAGAAGATTTAGAAAAAATCCAGGCAAAAGCAGAAGAAATAATAAAAAGAGATATAAAGATTAAAAGATTTATTTTAACAAAAGAAGAAGCAATTAAAAAGTATCAAGAATTAAATGAAAAATATAAGATTGAATTAATAGAAGATATAAATGAACCAGAATTATCATTTTATTCACAGGATAATTTTTTTGATTTATGTCGTGGTCCACATATTTATTCAACTGGCATTGTAAAAGCATTTAAAATACTTAATACAGCAGGAGCATATTGGCGTGGTGATGAGCGTAATCCAATGCTACAACGAATTTATGGTATCTCATTTTTAGATAAACAAGAATTAAAAGAATTTATAAGATTACGAGAAGAAGCATTAAAACGAGACCATAGAAAATTAGGTAAAGAATTGGATTTATTCAGTTTTCACAATGAAGCACCTGGTTTTCCTTTCTTTCATTCAAATGGATTAATAATATATAATGAAATAATAAATTTCTGGCGACAATTACATAAAGAAGAAGGTTATGAAGAAGTAAAAACACCATTTATATTAAATCAAAATTTATGGATAAGAAGTGGTCATTGGGAACATTATAGAGAAAATATGTATTTTACAGAAATTGAAAAAGAAATATATGCAGTAAAACCAATGAATTGTCCTGGGGGATTACTAATATATAAATCAAAACTTCATTCATATCGCGAATTACCAATAAAAATGGCAGAATTAGGACAGGTTCATAGACACGAGAAATCAGGTGTATTACATGGATTATTTCGTGTTCGAACTTTTACAGTTGATGATGCACATATATTTTGCACAGAAGAACAAATAGAAGATGAAGTTATAAAAGTAATTGAATTAATTTTTAAAGTTATAAAAGTATTTGGCTTTGAAAAATATTTTGTAGAATTATCAACAAGACCAAAAAAATCAATAGGAACAGATGAAATCTGGGAAATCTCAACAAAAGCATTACAAAATGCACTTGAAAAATTAAAAATACCTTATGAATTAAATCCAGGTGAAGGGGCATTTTACGGTCCTAAAATTGATTTTCATATAGAAGATTGTTTAAAACGGAGCTGGCAATGTGGCACAATACAATTAGATTTTTCAATGCCAGAAAAATTTGAATTAGAATATATAGCAGAAGATGGCAAGGCAAAAAGACCAGTAATGATTCACCGTGCTATTTTTGGTTCAGTTGAAAGATTTATGGGTATGTTAATCGAGCATTATGGCGGTGCTTTTCCATTATGGTTAAGCCCTGTGCAAGTAATAATAATACCAGTTTCAAATAAATTTCTTGATTATGGAAAAAAAGTTTTTGATATATTAAAAAAAGAAAATATAAGAGTTGAAATTGATGAGAAAGATGATACATTAATGAAAAAAATCAGAAATGCACAGGTAAGAAAAATACCGTATGCTTGTGTAATTGGTGCAGAAGAAGAAAATAATGGTTCTGTAAATGTTCGAAGATATAAATCAAAAGAACAAGAAGAAATAAAAATTGAGGAATTTATAAAAAGAGTATTGACTGAAATAAAAGAAAAAAGGTATTATTTAGAAAATAGTAAATAAATAAGCAGAAGTGCTTTTACACTTCTCGCCTTGATACGAATAAGTCTTCAAGGCTAAATTAAAGAATAAGGAGAAAAAGTAAAAGCAATTCTGTGAAAGAATTGCTTTTTTTATTTTATGAAAAAAAATAAAAATAATTTTTAAATAGGGGGTGGAGAGATATAAGTTTAGATAAGAAAAAAAATTTACGATTTCAATTAAGAATAAATGAAGAAATAAGAGTACCAGAAGTTCGAGTTATTAGCGAAAATAACGAACAAATAGGTATATTGCCAGTAAGTAAAGCACTAAGTTTAGCAAAAGAAAAGATGCTTGATTTAGTTGAAATATCACCAACAGCAACGCCGCCAGTATGTAGAATAATGGATTATGGCAAATATTTATATGAAAAACAAAAAAAAGAAAAGATAACAAAAAAGAAACAGAAAACAATACAAATAAAAGAATTAAAAATAAGACCATCAACAGATATGCATGATATTGAATATAAAATAAAACATGCAAGAGAATTTTTAGAAGAGGGAAATAAAGTAAAATTTACAGTGAAATTCAAAGGAAGAGAACTTATGTATCAAGATTTAGCAAAAGATAAATTAACATTAATAATTGAAAAATTAAATGATATTGCAATAGTAGAAGTTCAACCAACAGTTCAAGGAAAAATAATGTATATGATAGTAGCCAAAAAAACCGATAAGAAATAAAACCACAAAATAAAAAAGGAGGAAAAATAAGATGCCAAAAATTAAAACAAATAGTGGGGCAGCAAAAAGATTTAAAAAACTTAAAAGTGGGAAAATAAAAAGAATGCGTGCATATAAAAGTCATATTTTAACAAAGAAAAATAAAAAAAGAAAAAGAAGATTAAGAACAGCAGCAATAACAAAAAGTGCAAATGTAAAATTAGTAAAAAAATTAATGCCAAATTAAAAAAAAGCAGAATATCAGGAGGTAAAATACAATGGTAAGAGTAAAAAAAAGCACAGGTAGAAATAGGAAAAAAAAGAAAGTTTTTAAATTAACAAAAGGATATTGGGGTCGGCGCAAAAACTTATGGCGTAATGCTGTTGAAACATTAAAACGTGCATTAGCATATTCATATAGAGATAGAAAAGTAAAAAAAAGAAATTTCAGACGATTATGGATAACGAGAATAAATGCAGGTTTAAAACAACTTGGTTTATCATACAGTAAATTTATAAATGGTTTACGAAAATTAAATATTGCATTAAATAGAAAAATGCTTGCTGATATAGCGGTAAATGATTTTGATACTTTCAAAGCAATTGTTGAAAAAGTAAAAGTAAAATTAGCTGAAGCATAAAATTACAATTTATGGAAAATAAAAGAATTGAAGAAATCACTAATGAATTAAAAAATGATATAATTAAGTGTAATGATAAAAATACACTTGAAAATATCAGGATAAAATATTTAGGGAAAAAAGGATTAATTACAGGTTTATTAAAACAATTAGGAGAACTATCACCCGAACAAAGAAAAGAATTTGGTAAAGCAGTAAATATATTAAAAGAAGAAGCATTAAAAATAATTGAAAATAAAAAAGAAGAACTTTTTAAAAGAGAAAAAGAAGAGTTATATAAAAAAGAAAGTATAGATGTTACTCTTGGTGGTTATTCACTTTTTTCTGGAAATTTACATCCTTTAACAAAAGTATGTAAAAATATTATTGAAATTTTTTTAGGACTTGGTTTTAGTGTGGAAACTGGACCTGAACTTGAACTTGATAAATATAATTTTAAAGACTTAAATTTTCCTGATAATCATCCTGCTCGTGATATGCATGATACTTTCTATATTAATAATTCAATTTTAATGCGAACGCATACTTCACCCGTTCAAATACGTGCAATGAAAAAAAGCAAACCACCATTAAAATTTATTGTGCCGGGTAAAGTTTTTCGCTGTGATTCTGATTTATCACATTCGCCTGTTTTTCATCAAGTAGAAGGTTTCTGGGTTGATGAAAAAGTTACTTTTGCTGATTTAAAAGGAATATTAACAATTTTTTTAAGGAAATTATTTGAAAAAAATTTGAATTTAAGATTTAGACCAAGTTTTTTTCCTTTTACAGAACCGAGTGCAGAAGTTGATATAGAATGTGTTTTATGTAATGGTAATGGTTGTAATGTATGTAAAAAAACAGGCTGGCTTGAAATACTTGGTTGTGGAATGATTCATACGAATGTTTTAAAAGCAGTAAATTATGATACAGAAAAATATCAAGGTTTTGCTTTTGGTTTAGGTATTGAAAGAATAACTATGCTAAAACATAGCATAAATAATATCAGATTATTTTATGAAAATGATATAAGATTTTTAAAACAGTTTTAAATTATTGATTTATAATTATGAAAGCACTAATAAGTTGGTTAAAAGATTTTGTTGATATTGAATTAAGTGTAGATGAATTAGCAGATAAATTAACAAATGCAGGGCTTGAAGTAGAAGGGATAAATTATTTAGGGAAAAAATTTAATAATATAATTGTTGGAAAAATAGAAAAATTAAATAAACATCCCGAATCTGATAATTTATTTGTTTGTTTAGTTGATATTGGAAATAATATTAAAAAATCTATTATTTGTTCAGCAACGAATCTATTTGAAGGCGCACTTGTTCCTGTTATTCTTTCTGGTTCTGCTTTGCCAGATGGAAAAGAAATTAAAACAATAACATATAAAAATGTAATTTCAGAAGGAATGTTATGTTCAAAAGAAGAATTAGGACTCGCAGAATTTTCAACAGGAATTTTCATATTACCAACAAATTTGAAAATAGGTGATACTCTTGAAAAAGCATTAAAAATTGATGATGCAGTATTTGAAATATCTATAACGCCAAATAGACCTGATTGTTTAAGCATAATTGGAATAGCAAGAGAAATAGCAGCAATAACAGGGCAAAAATTAAAAAAGAAAAAAATAAAATTAAATGAAATAGATGAACCAGCAGAAAAATACATACAAATTGAAATAAAAAATTTTGAAAAATGTCCAAGATATATTGGCAAATTAATAAAAAATATTAAAATAAAAGAATCACCTTTCTGGATGCAATATCGTATTGAAGCCTGTGGTATGCGTGCTATAAATAATATTGTTGATATAACGAATTATGTTCTTTTAGAATTTGGTCAACCTTTACATTCATTTGATTATGATTTAATAGATGAAAAAAAAATAATAGTTCGAACTGCAAAAGAAAATGAAGAAATAATAACTCTTGATAATAATAAAAGAATATTACGAAGCGAAGATTTAGTAATTGCTGATGCAAATAAATCAGTTGCAATAGCAGGTATAATGGGTGGTAGTGAAACAGAAGTAAGTGCAAAAACAAAAAATATATTATTAGAAAGTGCATATTTTCAGCCAGCCACAATCAGAAAAACATCGAAATATTTAAATCTCTCATCAGAAGCATCATATAGATTTGAAAGAGGCACTGATATAATAAATCTTAAATTTGTTGCTGATTATGCTGCACAATTAATAGCAGAATTAGGCGAAGGTCAACTTTGTAAAGGCGAAGTTGATATTTATAAATCATTACCAGCACCACAGAAAATCGAATTAAATACAAAAAAAGTAAAAAACTTTTTAGGTGTAAATATTCCTGAAGAGAATGTAATAAAAAATTTAGAATTATTAGAATTTCAAGTTGAAAAAAGAGATGAAAAAATAATTGCTACAGTTCCTTCACATCGTGTTGATATTGAAAATGACATTGATTTAATTGAAGAAATTGCGAGAATATATGGCTTTGATAAAATAAACTGGCAAAGACCAGTATGTGATTTAACTTATGGTTGGCTCAATGATTATGATAAATTATTTTTCAGCATAAAAGATTATTTAGCAAAATACTTTTATGAAGTAATAACATATAGTTTTATTTCACCAATAGAATATAAACTAATTTCAAGAAAAAATGATTTATTAAATTTTTATTATGATGGAGAAATTTTAGAAATTAAAAATCCATTGTCAATTGAGACATCATTGTTAAGACCATCTTTTTTATTTAATTTACTTAATACAGTTAAATTAAATATAAATATGAAAAATAATAATTTAGCATTTTTTGAAACTGGGAAAATTTTTGGACAGATATCAAGAAAAAGTAAATATGCAAATGAATTTATTAATAAAGATATAATAGAATTTACGAGTGAAGAAAATTTACCGTATGAAAATGATTTTATTGGTTGTATAATAAGTGAACCATTATTTACTGAAAATTGGATTAAAACAACAATAGAAAATAATTTCTTTTTATTAAAAATGATAATAGAAGAATTATTGAAAAATCATCATTTTAAAGGAATTAAATTTATGCCGCAAAATTTTGAATATTTTCAACCTGGTCAATCAGCTGCAATTTTATTAAATGAACAATTAGTTGGCGTGATAGGAAAAATTCATCCTGATATAATAAAGTATTATGATATTTCAGACAAAACATTTTTTGCTGAATTAAATTTTACTCACTTATTTAAATTATACAAAATTGAAAGCAATAAATATAATGAAATATCACGATATCCATCTGTTCGCCGTGATATAGCGATTATTATCAAAGAAGAAATTATATTTCAAAAAATAAAAGAAATAATTGATAAATTGAATTTACCATTATTAGAAAATTACTATGTAATTGATGTTTATAAAGGTTCACCAATTCCAGAAGGTTATAAAAACATTGCAATAGCATTTATTTATCGTAGTAAAGAAAAAACGCTTACAGAAGAAGATATAAATGAAACACATCAAAAAATATTTAATGAATTAGTAAAACAATTAGAAGCAAAAACAAGATAAAATGAAAATTGAATTATTAAAAAATTTAGAAAAAAAAGTTGAAGAATTAATAAAAAGAATTGATGAATTAGAAGTAGAAAATAAAAGATTAAAAGATAAAAACAAAAAAGCAAAAGAAAAAATAAAAACAATAATAAATGAGATAAAAAATCTTTCATAAAATTTGGAGGTCAAAAAATGAATAAGGTGCAAATAGCCATATTAGGCAGACCTTATACAATAACAAGTAATGACCCGCCAGAACAAATAATGAAATGTGTGGAAATATTAAATAAAAGAATAGCAAAAATAAGTGAAACAATAAAAGCAGCATCATCACTTGATATAGCAATATTTACAGCATTAAGTTTTGTTGATGATTTAGTTAAACAACAAAATGGTAAGCAAATAAAAACAGATGAAGATGATATAGAAAAATATCTTTCAAAAATAATTAATACAATTGATAATAAATTACAGAAAAATTAATTTTAAAAAAGGAAGAAAATGGAATTAAATTATTTAAAAGAAAGTGATTTTGAAATTTTTGATTTAATAAAAAAAGAAGAACAGCGTCAAATAAATAAATTAGAATTAATAGCGTCAGAAAATTTTGTTTCACCAGCAGTATTAGAAGCAGCAGGTTCAATATTAACGCATAAATATGCAGAAGGTTATCCTGGCAAAAGATATTATGGTGGTTGTGAGTTTATTGATGAAATAGAGAATTTAGCAATAGAGCGAGCAAAAAAATTATTTAATGCTGAATATGTAAATGTTCAACCACATAGTGGCAGTCAGGCAAATATGGCGGTTTATTTCGCATTGTTAAATCCAGGTGATACAATATTAACAATGAGTTTATCTGATGGTGGACATTTAACACATGGTAGCCCGGTTAATTTTAGTGGAAAATTATATAATGTAATTCACTATAATGTTCGCAAAGATAATCAACTAATTGATTATGAACAAGTTTTAGAGTTAAGTAAAAAACATAAACCAAAAATAATATTAACAGGTGCAACAGCATATCCAAGAAAAATTGATTTTAAAATATTCGCTAATATAGCAAAAGAAACAGGTGCTTATTTAGTAGTTGATATGGCTCATTTTGCTGGGCTTGTTGCGGCTGGCCTATATGAATCACCAATACCCTATGCAGATGTAGTTACAACAACAACACATAAAACTTTACGTGGTCCAAGAGGTGGAGTAATTTTTTCCAAAAAAGAATTAGCAAATAAAATAGCAAGTGCAGTATTTCCTGGAATGCAAGGTGGACCATTAATGCATATAATAGCAGCAAAAGCAGTAGCATTTAAAGAAGCAGCAACAGATAATTTTAAAAAATATCAGGAACAAATAATTAAAAATTCAAAAGTTTTAGCAGAAGAATTAATAAAAAAAGGTTTTAAATTAGTTTCAGGCGGAACTGATACACATCTAATTTTAGTTGATTTAACAGAACAAAAAATAACAGGTAAGGAATTTGAAAAAGCACTTGATAAAGCAGGAATAACAGTAAATAAAAATACAATACCTTATGACACACAATCACCATTTATTACAAGTGGAATAAGAATAGGAACACCAGCAGTAACAACAAGAGGAATGAAAGAAAAAGAGATGGTGCAAATAGCAGAGTTAATAAAAAAAGTTTTAGAAAATATTGACAATGATGAAAAAATAAGTAAAATAAATAAAATGGTATGCGAATTATGTTTACAATTTCCATTATATAAAAAATAGGTGTTAAAATGTATGAGGAAAATTTTGAATGTAATGAAGATTTAGCAATTTGTTTACGACCATTATTTATTGGAATGCCTGATGAATGGATAGAAGAAATATTAGCAATTTCTGAAAAAGTTACTTTTAAAAAAAATGAGTATATATTAAAAGAAGGTGAACAAAATAATAACATATACATAATAATAAAAGGTCATGCAGATGTATTAATAAAAAGATATGAAGATGAAAAAACAAATAGAATTATAGCAATTGACTCCAGTCCAACAATGTATAATTTATATATTGGTGATTTTATAGGTGAAATTTCAATTATTGACCTTGAACCTGCAAGTGCAAGTGTATTAGTAACAAGTGAAGAAATGGAATGTATAAAATTACCAATAGAAAAATTATGTGAAATCTTAAAAAAGAATAAAGATATGCATATTATGTTTTTAATAAATTTAGCCAAAATAATAGCAAGGAGATTAAGATATACAAACAAACTTTTATCAAAATATTTTTATTTAGAAAATTACATTAAAGAGAAAGAGGTGAAAGATTAAATGAAAAGTGGAATTCATCCAGAGTATAAGGAAGTAATATTTGAGTGCACTTGTGGTGCAGTAATAAAAACAAAATCAACAGGTGGCAATAAAAAAATTGATATTTGCTCAAATTGTCATCCATTTTACGCAGGCACACAAAAAATACTTGATTCAACAGGTAGAGTAGAGCGATTTAAAAAGAAATATAAAATGTAAAGGGAGGAATAAATGGCAGTAGGTTTACCATATTTGAATAAAGTGTTTATAATAGGTAATTTAGTGCGCGACCCAAAATTAGCATATACACCAAATCAAAAAGCAGTTTGTCGTATTACAGTGGCAATAAATAGAAGATTTAAAGTTGGTAATGAAACAAGAGAAGAAGTAGTATTCATTGATGTTGTCCTGTGGGGCAAATTGGCTGAAAATGCAGAAAAGTATTTGAAACAAGGTGGAAAAGTTTATATTGAAGGAAGATTATCATTAAATAAATGGCAAGCACAAGATGGTTCCAATCGTTCCAAAATTGAAATTATTGCTGAAAGATTACAATTCCTGAGTTCTTTAAGTGATAGTCAAAATAAAGAAGTAAGTGAAACTGGTACTGCTAATGTTGAGGAAATTTCAGCAGAAGAATCAGCAGAAGTTCAAGCATTTGATGATGAAGTTCCTTTTTAATGATTTTTTTATCTTTCTAAAAAAAACTATGTTAGTAATGAAGAAGGAAAAAAATGGGGAATTTGTTAAATAAAGGGGTGAAAAATGAAGGGTATTATATTAGCAGGAGGTCTTGGTTCGCGATTATTTCCATTAACAAAAATTACTAATAAACATTTACTGCCTATTTATAACAAACCAATGATTTACTATCCATTAATGACATTAGTTGAAGGTGGAATTAAAGATATTATGATTGTTACTGGTGGAAATAATGCAGGTGATTTTTTACGATTACTTGAAAATGGCGCTGAATTTGGTTTAAAGCAATTACATTATGCATATCAAAGAGGAGAAGGTGGTATTGCTGATGCATTAAAAATAACTGAAAGTTTTGCTGGTAATGATAAAATTGTTGTAATATTAGGTGATAATATTATTGAAAAAAGTATCAAGAAACATATAAATGAATTCGAGAAACAAAAAAAAGGCGCAATGATTTTATTAAAAGAAGTACCTGACCCGCAGCGCTTTGGCGTGCCTGTAATAAAAGGTAATCGTATAGAAAAAATAATTGAAAAACCAAAAGTACCACCATCGAAATATGCTGTAACAGGAATTTATTTTTATGATAATCAAGTTTATAAAATAATAAAAGGGTTGAAACCATCAGCAAGAAATGAACTTGAAATAACTGATGTAAATAATGCTTATATAAAAAAGAAACAGATGCGTTATGCAATTTTAGATGGTTGGTGGACTGATGCTGGAACTTTTAATTCTTTATTAAGAGCTAATAATTTAATTAAAGAAAAATTTATTAAAGAAAATAAAGGAAATGAAAATGAAATTGATTGAAGGTGTAGTAATAAAAAAATTAAGAGTAATACCTGATGAGCGCGGCAGATTAATAGAAGTTCTTAGATCAGATGAAAATGATTTTATAAAATTTGGACAATTATATGTAACAACCGCTTATCCAGGTGTGGTTAAAGCATGGCATTATCATAAAATCCAATATGATTTTTTTGCTGTAATAAAAGGTATGATGAAAATCGTTTTATATGATGCTCGTGAAAATTCTTCTACTAAAGGCTTGATAAATGAATTTTTCTTTGGTATATATAATCCTTGTTTAATTAAAATTCCACCATTAGTTTATCATGGTTTTAAGTGTATAAGTGAAGATGAAGCAATTGTTGTTAATTGCCCAACAGAAGTATATAATTATAATGAACCAGATGAGTATAGATTAGACCCGCATAAAAATAATATTCCTTATGACTGGTCACGAAAGGACGGATAAATGAAACGCACAATTTTAGTTACTGGTGGTGCTGGTTTTATTGGTTCTAATTTTATTCATTATATGCTTAATAAATACGAAGATATAAGAATTATAAATTATGATAAATTAACTTATGCTGGTAATTTGGATAATTTAAAAGATATAGAAAATCATCGAAATTATAAATTTTACAAAGGTGATATAGTAGATAAAAAAAGAGTTGCTGAAATAGTTCAAAAAGAAAAAGTAAATGAAATAATAAATTTCGCAGCAGAAACACATGTTGATCGATCTATAGGTAATCCAGAAGATTTTATTATAACTGATGTAGTTGGAACATATACACTTCTTGAAATTACAAAAGAGTATAAACTTGATTTATTTATACAAATATCAACTGATGAAGTTTATGGCAGCATAGAAACAGGATTTTCAAAAGAAACTGATACTTTAAAACCATCAAATCCATATTCAGCAAGTAAATGTGGCGCTGACAGACTTGCTTATTCTTATTTTGTTACTTATAAATTACCTGTAATAATAACAAGAGCCTCAAATAATTTTGGACCATATCAATATCCAGAAAAATTTCTTCCTTTATTTATTACTAATGCACTTGATAATAAAAAATTACCATTATATGGTGATGGTTTAAATGTCCGTGATTGGCTATTTGTATTAGATCATTGTGATGCAATTGATTATTTAAGAGTAAATGGAAAGTTTGGTGAAGTATATAATATTGGTGGTGAAAATTTAAAAACAAATTTAGAAATGGTAAAATTAATTTTACAAAAATTAAATAAGAGCGAAGATTTAATTATGTTTGTTCAGGACAGACCTGGTCATGACCGTAGATATGCTCTTGATATTTCCAAATTAAAAAATCTTGGCTGGAAACATAATTATTCATTTGACAATGCTTTTGATTATACTATAAAATGGTATAAAGAAAATGAATGGTGGTGGCGAAAAATAAAGACAGGTGAATATCTTAAATATTATAAAAAACATTATAAAATAGAATTATAAATGGAGGGTTAGAATGTTAAAAAATTTAAAAGAATATGTAAAACCAAAAGATTTAAAAGAAGCAATAACAATATTATCAAAGAATCCTGAAAAAGCCAAAATAATAGCAGGTGGTACATCAGTAGTTATTTCAAATAATAAAAAAATTGAGATTTTAGTTGACATTAAAAATCTAAATCTTAATTATATCAAAAAAAATAAAAACGAAATAATAATTGGTGCAACAACAACAATAAATGAATTATTAGAATCAAAAATAATTCAACAATATTGTAATGGTATAATTTATAAATCAGCATATAATATAGCGAGTACACCAGTAAGAAATTTAATTACTGTTGGTGGTAATATTAGTCAAGTTTATCCATGGTCAGATTTACCATTAAGTTTATTATTAGTTAATGCAAAAATAAAAATAGAAAATAAAAGCAAAACAAGAATAATTCCAATTTTAGAATTATTCCAAAAACATCCATTAGTATATTTAAAAAATGATGAGATAATAACAGAAATAATTTTACCAGAAAATAAAAATTATAAAGGAAATTTTGTTAAATTTGCCAAAACACAATTTGATTTTTCTCTTGTTGATGCTGCTATAATGGTAAAAATTAAAAATAAAGAATTTGAAGATGTTAAACTTGGCATAAGTGCAACATCTCCTTTACCACAAATTTTGAGTACATCATCTAATATGTTAATTGGTAAAAAAACAAATGATAAAGAAGCAATAAATATTGCAATACAAAATACATCAAAAGAAGCAATGGTAAATAAAGATATACGAGTTTCAGTAGAATATAAAAGAGAAATTATCCCAGTTTTATTAAGAAGATTATTAGAAGAAATAATTTAACAAAAATGGAGGTTTGCAATGATAAAAATAAATGTCACAATAAATAATGAAAAAAAAGAATTAGAAGTAAAGCCTTATGAAAAATTAGTTGATGCACTTCGTAGATATGGTTATAAAGGAACAAAAAAAGGGTGTTATGAGGGAACCTGTGGTGCTTGTGTAGTACTATTAAATAATAAACCAGTTAATTCATGTTTAATTTTAGCACCAGCAGTTGAAAACCAGCAAATCACAACAATCGAAGGAATAGGCACAATGAATAAACCACATCCATTACAGGAATCAATTGTAGAAGCAGGTGGTGTTCAATGTGGATATTGCACACCTGGTTTTATTATGTCTGCTTATGCATTATTATTAAAAAATCCAGAACCAACAGAAGAAGAAATAAAAAGAGCAACTGATGGTAATTTATGTAGATGTACAGGTTATGTTAAAAAAATAGAAGGAGTATTAAAAGCAGTAGAAAAAATGAGAGGTGGTAAATAATATGTCAAAAAATAAATTTAATGTTGTAAATAAAAGTATTCCAAAAGTTGATGGTTTAAGTTTAGTTACAGGTCAACCATTATTTACTGATGATATTGATATTGATGGTCTATTATATGCTAAAATATTGTGGTCACCTTATCCACACGCAATAATCAAAAATATTGATACATCAAAAGCAGAAAAAGTTCCTGGTGTTAAAGCAATATTAACATATAAAGATGTGCCACGTATTGCTTTCACAACTGCTGGTCAGGGTTATCCAGAACCATCACCTTATGATACTTTTGTTCTTGATAAGAAAGTTCGTTTTGTTGGTGACCGTGTTGCTGCGGTTGCTGCTACTTCATTAGAAGTTGCAGAAGAAGCACTTGAATTAATAAAAGTTGAATATGAACAATTAGAACCAGTATTAGATATGATGACTGCTCAGGAAAAAGGCAAGCCAATAATACACGATGAAAAAGAAGCAAGAATGATTTTACCTTTGCATTATGATAAAAAGAAGAATTTAGCAGCGCATGCTGAAATGAGTGATGGTGATGTTGAAGAAGCATTAAAAAATTCTGAATTTATTTTTGATAATGAATATGAAGCACATTATGCACAGCATTGCCCGATGGAACCACATATTTGTATAACTTATTTTGATGCTTATAATAGATTGATAATTCGTTCAAGCACTCAGGTTCCTTTTCATGTTCGTCGAATTGTTGGAATGGCTTTAAATATTCCAGTAAAAAAAATAAGAGTAATAAAACCACGAATTGGAGGCGGCTTTGGCTGTAAGCAGGAAGTTTTAATTGAAGATATTTGTTCTGCACTCACATTAAAAACAGGCAAACCAGTAAAATTAGAATATATGAGAAAAGAAGAATTTATAAGTTCAAGAACACGGCATCCACAACATATTAGATTAAGAACAGGTATTAATAAAGATGGTCAATTGACTGCAATTGATATGAATATAGTAATGAATAATGGCGCTTATGGTGCTCACGCATTAACTGTTATTTGTAATTCAGCAAGTAAAGTTTTACCTTTATTTAATAAAGTAAAAAACATAAAATTTTATGGTGATACAGTATACACTAATTTACCTGTTGGTGGAGCATACAGAGGATATGGTGCAACACAAGCATATAATGCTATGGGACAGCAAATTGATATAATGTGTAGAACGATTGGAATGGATATAATAAAATTTTATAAAATGCAACATATAAAAGAAGGTGAAGGTTCACCTGTATTTCAAAAAATGGGTGAAGGAAAAGAAGGCGTTGAAATGAAAATTGGTGCTTGTGGTCTTTCTAAATGTATTGATATTGGTGTAAAAGAATTTCGCTGGTATGAAAAAGTAAATAAAAAAAGAAAAGAAGGCAATTGGCATTATGGTGTTGGAATGGTTTGTTTAATGCAAGGTTCAAGCATACCAGAAATTGATATGGGTGCTGCTTTTATAAAAATGAATGATGATGGTTCATTTAATTTACTACTCGGTGCAACTGATATTGGAACAGGAAGTGACACTATTTTTGCACAAATGGCTGCTGAAGTTTTAACTGTAAAACCACAGGATATTATTGTTTATTCTTCTGATACTGATATGACGCCTTTTGATGTCGGTGCTTATGCTTCATCAACTACTTATTTATCAGGTGGTGCAGTAATTAAAGCAGCAGAAAAAGTAAAAGAACAAATTTTAGAAGTTGCTGCTCAAATGTTAAAAACTGAAATAGGCGATTTAGAATTAAAGAATGCTTCTGTTTTTAGTAAAAGCAAAAAGAAAAAAGTTACATTAAAAGATGTTGCTTATTATTCGTTATATGAAAAAAATCAGCATCAAATTGCTGCGGTTGCTTCGCATATAACTCATAAATCACCACCACCTTTTTCTGCACATTTTGTTGAAGTAGCTGTTGATATTGAAACTGGTTTAGTTAAAGTAGTTGAATATCTTAATGTTACAGATTGTGGGACTGCAATAAATCCAAAATTAGCAGAAGGTCAATGTGAAGGTGCTGTATTAAATGGTATTAGTTATGCCTTAACAGAAGAATATATTTTTGATAGTCAGGGTAGAATGTTAAATCCATCATTTAATAATTATAAAATTTTTTCACCTGCTGATGCTCCTAAAATAAAAACAATATTAGTGCCAACTTATGAAGATACTGGTCCTTTTGGCGCTAAAAGTATTTCTGAAATTGGTATAAATGGACCGTTACCAGCAATAGCAAATGCTATATATGATGCTATGGGCGTTCGATTAAAGAAAGGACCTTATTCACCTGAAAAAGTATATATGGCTTTAAATAATAAAAAATAGAGGCGATAAATATGCCTTTAATTGAAAAAGAATATTTAGGCAAAAAAGGGGAGGGTGCTTATTGGACGGTGATGATTGTTGATGATTCAATATTTCAGCAAGAACAAATTGAACGAATGCTTCAATCTGAAAAATTTGAAGTAATTGCTAAAGCATCAAGTGGCGAAGAAGCAATAAAATTATATCCTGAAAAAAAACCTGATATTGTTTTAATGGATATTCAAATGCCGGGTATTGGGGGGATTGAAGCAACAAAACAAATAAAACAAATTAATCCAAATGCAATAATTATTGCGTGTACTTCATTAAGTAATAAAAAATTTGTTCAAGAGGCAATTCTTGCTGGTTGTTCTCATTACATTGTAAAACCAATTAAAAGAAATTCTTTTTTTGAATGCATTATACATTCTTTAAAAAAATTTAATAAATGAAAATATTAATAATTGAAAGGCATCCTTCTTATAATATTTTTTTGCCTGATATAAAAGAAGCATTTGAAAAAAATGGCAATATCTGTCAAATTATAAAATCCGACATAAGTGATGAAATAATAAAAAATATAAAAATATTTCAACCTCATTATTTATTTACTATAACAATTTTTCCTGACATTTCAAAAATTGCTTTGAATTTTAAAATTCCTGTTATTCATTATGAACTTGATAAAATAATGAATATTACTTATTTCGATGAAACTTTATATTCTGATTATGATATTATTTTTACTACTTATAAAGATGATGTAAAAAAATTTAAAAATGTCAAAGTAAAAAATATTTTTTATTTACCTTTTGCTTATAATATTAAACATCATAATTTAAGTAATCGCGAATATAAATTTAATCTTTCATTTGTTGGTTCATTATTATATAAAATTAATAATGATTATAAAAAATATATTCAAATTTTAACAGAGCAAATCAGACAGGTGAATGATATAAATTTATGGAATTTATTTAAAAAATATATTCAAATATTAAACAAAATCTTATTCATTCAATTTGAATATTATACAAAAAAAAATGAATTCAAAATTCCAGAATTAATTGAAAAATATTTTAGAAATTTTGACGACTTATTAAATAATTTTTTAGTGAATAAAGAAATTCTAATTAATTTAATTTCAAAAGAAGCAGCATATCAACAGCGTTTATTTTTCATTTCAAATTTAGATGAAATAAATGTTTTTGGTAATAATGATTGGGCAGAATTAAAACTACCAAATCTCAAATATCACGGTTTTATTGATGGTTATACTGGTGCAAGTAAAATTTATTATGAAACAAAAATAAATTTAGATATTACACGTATCTATCAATTAGATGGTTTTAGTGATAGAATTTTCAATGTATTATATTCTCAAGGTTTTTTATTAGTCAACCGCAGTGATGCTATTCTTGAATTGTTTGAAGATAAAAAAGAAATTGTAACTTATCAATCTTTAGAAGAATTAAAAGATTTGATTAATTATTATTTACAAAATGAAACAGCACGAGAACAAATAGCAAAAAATGGCTATGAAAAAACAGTTAGTGAACACTCATTTATAAATAGAACAAAATATATTCTTGAAGTTAGTAATAAAATCACTGGATATAATAATAATTAAAAACTATAAAAAAGATAAATAATTTTTTTCTTCGCCTATTGTTGATATCTCACAATGACCAGGATAAATAATTGTTTCATCAGGTAAAAGAAATAATTTCTTTTTTATTGAATTAACTAATTGCTCAAAATTTCCTGTTGGCAAATCTGTTCGTCCATAACTATTGTGAAATAAAGTATCACCTGTAAAAATAATATTATTATCGTAAAAATAATAACATAAAGAACCAATAGTATGTCCTGGTGTGGCAATTACTTCAATATTAAAATTTATAAATTGATATTTACCTTCACTTATAAATGAATAGTTATTACTTAATTGTAAATCTTCATAAAAAAATAATTTTGCATTTTCTTTTTGTGTTTTATAATGTTCTTCTTCTTCTCTGGAAAAATAAAATGGAATACTATATTTTTTTTGTAAATAATAAACAGCACCAATATGGTCAAAATGAGTATGTGTTAGTAAAATAACTTTTGGTTGAAAATTTTCTTTTTCTATTTGTGATATTATTTTTTTTGTCTCTGCACCTGGGTCAATTATTATAGCTTCGTTTTTCTCATTAACTAAAATATAGCAATTTGTTTCTAATGGTCCTACTATTAATGTTATTAATTTCATTTTTAAATTGAATTAAAATCAGATAAATTAAATGCCAAGAACATCATTCATATTATAAAAACCTGATAATTTATTATTTAACCAGATTGCGGCTTTTACTGCACCAACTGCAAATGTCATACGACTATGCGCTTTATGTGTTAATTCTATTCGTTCGCCTTCCATTGCAAATATAACTGTATGTTCACCAACTATATCACCTGCACGAATAGCAAACACTCCAATCTCCTTTTTTGGTCGCTTACCAATTATACCATCTCGTCCTGTTTTTATTACTTCATTAAGTTGCCAATCAAGTGTCTTTGCAATATTATCAGCAAGTTTTAAAGCAGTGCCACTTGGTGCATCTTTTTTTAAATTATGATGATATTCAACAATCTCAATATCAGCATCATAGCCTATTATTTTTGATACTTCTTCTACTAATTTAAATAACAAATTTACACCTGTACTCATATTTGGTGATAAAACAATTGCTATATTTTTGCTGTAATTCTTTATTTCATTTAATTGCGCTTCATTTAAGCCTGTTGTTCCTATTACTATTTTTTTCTTATATTCATTTACTACTTTTATATTATTTAATGTTGCTTCTGGTGTTGTAAAATCAATTATTATATCAATATCATTTATAATTTTTTTTATATCATCTTGAATAATTAAATCAGTTTTAATTCCACTCGCTGAAATAACATTCTTTCCTATTTCAGTCGAATCTTTCTTTTCAAAACATCCACTTAAAACTACATTTTTTTCTTTTAAAACAGCATCGACTATCATTTTTCCCATTTTACCTGCGCAACCAGCAACACCTATTTTTATCATATCATTCACACCACCTATTTTATTGTATTATTCTATCTATATTAAATTCAAAAATAATTTTGTTATCAAATCCTAAAATCTCGTTTAATTCTCGTTTTACTGCTAATTCTATATTATGTGCTATTCCATAAAAATTAGTGCCTGGTTTTATGTTTAATATTATTCCAACAAATATTTTATTACCTCTGATATTTACCTCTATTTTTTCTGTTTTTATTAACTCTATCTCATTTATTACTTTATTTATTAATTGTAATATTAAATTATCAGTTACATATACTGCACCTAAATCTGAATCAATTTTTATTCTTTGTTTATTTTCATATAATTCTTTAAATTTAAAAACTTCATCTAAAAGTAAGATAACAATAATAATAGTAAAAATAAAATTTAAAAAATTTTTATTAATATTAACTAAAAAAAGAATAAGAGCAATTAAAAAAACAAAAATTCTCAAACCTGAAAAAATAAAAAACAATATTTTATTTTTCATTTTACGCCTCTTTTATTTTTTTTCTTTTTCTTCAAAATGAACCCATTTTACATTTATATTAACTTCTTTAACTTGTAGTCCTGTCATTTCTTCTATTCGCTTCTTTACATTTGATTGAATTAAAAACGCTATCTTTGGTATTGATATACCATAATTTACTACAAGCGATAAAGTTACTGAAACAACATTACCTTCTATCTTCACTGATACACCTTTGCCATAATCTTTCTTACCAAAAAATTCAATTATACCATCTTTAACATTTCCACACATTGAATAAACACCATCTATTTCTGTTGCTGCTGTTGCTGCTATATTTGCTATCACTTCATCATCTATCTGAATATTACCAAAACTTTTTTCTTCATCCATTTTTTATACTCCTTTACTTAATAATTTTGTTATAAAATTTGTAGTATAATTACCATCTATAAAATCTATGTTATTAATTATTTTCTTATGAAATGGAATTGTTGTTTTTAAGCCTGTAATAATAATTTCATCAAGTGCACGATTTAATCTACTTATTGCTTCACGCCGATTATAACCTGATACAATTAATTTTCCTAATAAAGAATCGTAATAAGGTGGAACATCATAATGCTCATAAATATACGAATCCATTCGAACGCCTATACCATTTGGAAAATGACAATTTATTATTTTTCCTGTATTTGGCATAAAATTATTATCCGGATCCTCTGCATTTATTCTACACTCTATTGAATGTTTTATAAATTTTATATCCTGCTGTTTAAATGGTAATTTATAACCTGCTGATATTAATATCTGCCATTTTACTATATCTATTCCTGTCCGTTCTTCTGTTATTGGATGCTCAACCTGTATTCGTGTATTCATTTCCATAAAATAAAAATTTTTCTTTTCATCTACTAAAAATTCAATTGTCCCTGCATTCTCATAATTTACTGCTCTTGCTATTCCTACTGCTACTTCACAAATCTCATTTCGCACTTTATCATTTAAAAAAGGTGACGGTGTTTCTTCTAATAATTTTTGATGTCTTCTCTGTATCGAACAATCCCGTTCACCTAAATGAATTACATTTTTATATTTATCTGCTAAAATCTGAACTTCTATATGATGTGCATATTTAAAATATTTTTCAATATAAATACTATCATTTTTAAATGCTTCCATTGCTTCTTTCTTTGCTGAATTAAATGCCACTTCCAACTCTGTTTCATTATTAACCACACGCATTCCTCGACCGCCGCCACCGGCTGATGCTTTTATTATTATTGGATATCCAATTTTTTTTGCAAAACTTTTTGCTTCTTCTATTGTTTCAATCACTTTATCAGAACCGGGAATAACAGGAAAACCTGCTTTTTTTACTGTATCGCGAGCATTTGATTTATTGCCCATTAAATTCATTACAGTAGAATCTGGACCAATAAAAACAAGATTACATTGTTTACATATTTCTACAAATTCACTATTTTCCGCTAAAAAACCATAGCCAGGATGAACTGCTTCTGCATTTGAAACTTCTGCTGCACTTATTATTGCTGGTATATTTAAATAACTTTGCATTGATTTTTCTGGACCTATACAAATTGCACTATCAGCAAATTTAACAGGAAATGATTCTGTATCTGCTGTGGAATGAACTATTATTGATTTTATGCCAAGGTCTTTACAGGTACGAATTATTCTTAATGCTATTTCACCTCGATTTGCTATTAATATCTTTTCAAATAATTTTTCTTTCATTATTCTTTTCTAAAAAATATTTTTTATTCTATTTCAAATAATGTCTGACCATATTCAACTGGTTGTGCATTATCTACAAAAATTCTCTTTATTTTTCCTGTATATGGTGACTTTATTGGATATTCAATTTTCATTGAATTTATAACTGCCAGAATATCACCTTCTTTTATCGCAGCACCTTCATTTACAAAGTATCTTTTTGTTTTTGTTGAAATCAAATAAATAAAACCAACTCTTTCTGATTTTATTATTTTCTTTGGCTGGCTCAGAACTTCTTCTTTTTTCTCGGTTTTTTCTGCTGTTTCTTTTATTTCTGGAATAATTATTTCCTTATTTTGAAATGCTTTTCGAAATCTAATTTTTATTTCATTATCAGCATAAGAAACAAAATTTGTTTTTGTTTCATCTGCTAACCAGATTAAATCTCTTATAGTATTTTTTATTTTTTCATTAATCATAATATCTTATTCTGTTAAAATTTCATATCCATTTTTTTTTATTAAAATTGTATTTTCAATTCGTATTCCACCAATGCCTTCAAAATATAAGCCAGGTTCTATTGTTATTACATTATTTTCTTTTAATACATAATTTTGCTTTGCTGAAATATATGGTAGTTCGTGAATTTCAAGACCTACACCGTGGCCAGTTGAATGTAAAAAATTTTCATCAACTTTATTTTCTTTGAAAAAATTTCTAACTAAATTATCTATACTTTTCACTGAAATACCTGCTCTTAATTTTTCTTTTACTCTTGCAATTGTTTCTTCTATTATTTTATAACTATCTTCTAATTTTTTTGCAATCTTATTTTTGATTTTATTAAGTAATAAAGTTCTTGTCAAGTCAGATTTATAATTGTTATAACATAAACCAAAATCAATTAGTATATTGTATTCTGGTAATTTTTTATTTGATAAATAAGTTGAATAATAATGCGGTATAGAAGAATTCGCATCATAAGCAACAATTGGTTCAAAAGCAAGTGATGAAGAATGCTTTTTTAATCCAACAATATTTATAAAATTTTTTAATTCTACTTCTGATTTTTTTTCATATATTTTTTTTTTTATTATTTCATTAATTACTTTCTTTGATATATTACAAGCTTTTTTAATATTTTCAATTTCTAATTCATCTTTAATTGCACGAATTTCTTTTAACTTATCACTTATATCTCTTATTTCACAATTCTTAATAGTCAAAATATTTTTATAATTCTTATAATTTATAAAATCTTCTTCTATAAAAATTGTGTTTATATTTTTAATTATTTTTTTCAAAAAAAACAATTTTTCTTTTTTAAAACTAATAACTTCAAATTCTTTTATATTATTTTTCGCTGCTTCATAATATCTATTATCAGTAACATAATAATCTTTTTTATTTGTTAGAATTATCATTGCTGATGATGAAGTAAAATTTGTTAAATAAAAACAATTGATTGGATTTAATATTAAAATTAGTGATTTTTCTTTTAATTGCTCTTTTATTTTTTCTTTTCTATTTCTGAAATAAAAACTACTCATTTTTCTAATATATCTTCCGGTAACTCAATAAAAGTCAAAAATTCATAAGCTAACAATAATTCATTATCTTCTTCTATTATTCTAATTAGTTTTGCTTTGTAACTTTCTTTAAATACTTCTTTTAAATTGAATTTTAATGTGTGAATCTTATTTATTTCAGGTTCATAAAATTCTTTATTCTTGATTGTATCAACTAACCTGATTTTTACTCCTATTTTTGAAATGTCATCAATAATACCATTAATTAATTTTTTTGAACTAACTTCAATAATACATTTTAATTTATATCTTGGCGCTCTTCTTTTTTCATTCATTTTTTATTTTTTGTGCTGAACTCATTAATAAATCAATTTGTGCTTTTAATTTATTTATATATTCATTTTCAATCTCTGTTCTAATTTTCTTTTCACGTTTCTGAATTTCTTCTTCTATTTTTTGTTGTGCATTTTTCATTAACTGCTCTTTTGCATAAGCAAAATCGCGTTTCAATTCTTCTTCCATTAACTTCCTTTCACTCAATAATTGTGCCTGACATAATTCAATAAATTTTTGTTTTTCTATTTTTATTTGCGCTAAAGCACGCTGTTCTAATTTATTCTTACATTCCTGATATAATTGTTCTTCTATCTTTTTTTCTAATATCTTTTTTTCTGCTAATAATTTTTGCTGATACTCTTTTTCAAGTTCTTTTCGCCATTCTATTTCTAATAATCTTTTTTGTTCTTTTAATTTTTTTAATTCTTCTTCTCTTAATTTTTCTAATTCTCTATTTTGCAATTCTGTTATTCGATTATTTACTTCTTCTTCTAACCGCTTATTATATTTTTTATTAAAATCATCTTCCATTATTTTACGCATATCTTCTAATGCATCCTGTAATTTATTTTCATATTCTTCTTTTAATGCTGCTTCTATTCTCTTATTTGCATTTTCCATACTGATTTGATATTCAAGATTTATTCGTGCTTCTATATTTTTTTCTATCTGGTCTCTTTCTTTCTTTAACCTATCTTCAAATTCTTCTGTTAATTTTGATGTTATTTGTCGGACTGTCTCTTCTCGCACATTCTGAATTTTTTCATTATATTCTTCTTCAAATTTTTTCTTTAATGTTAACCATATATTTTCTTTTATTTCCTTCCGTTCGGTTTCTATTGTTTCTAAATATTTTTTCTTATATTTCTCTTCTAATTCTTCTTCTTTTAATAAAATACTATGCTTTAATTTTTCTTCATATTCTTTTTGTAATGCTTCCTTTATTCGTTCTTTTTCATTTTCAGTTTTTTCTCTATATTCTTGCTCAAATTGTTTGCTTAATTCAAGTTTTAATGAATGTTGTAATTGTTGTAATCGATTTTCTAATTCTATCTTCTTTATATTATCATAATGTTTTTTTATCTCTTCTTCTTTTTGATTTAATCGCTTCTCATATTCATTTTCAAATTCTTTTAATAATCTTAATTCTATTTCTTTTTTCTCGTTTTCTAATTTTTCTTTATATAATGTCTTTAATTGTTCTTCTATAATTTGACGCTGATTTACTATCTCTTCACTTAATTTTTTCTCATACAATACTTCATACTTATTCTTTATACTTTCTCGTAAAATATTTTCGCGTTCTTCTAATTGTTTCTGATAATCAAGGCGTAATTCATATTTTACATTTTGAAAATATTTTTCTTTTTCTTCTGCTAATTTTCGTTCATATTCTAATATTAAATCCTGTCTTATTTTTAATTGTAAATTCTGCTTTATATCTTCAATTTCTTTATTATATTTTTCTTTTAATGTTTTATTTATATTTTCAAATAGTTCTTTTTCTTTTTCAATTATATGTTGTTGAAATTTTTTCTCATATTCTAATTTTAATTCTTCTTCACAATCTCTTTTATATCTTTTTAAATTATTTTCAAATTCAATATTTAATATCTCTTTTTCTTTCTTTATTTTATCCTCAAATTCATTTTGAAATTGTTCTTTTAATTTTAATCTTATTAATTCTATTTCTCTGTTTAAATTATTATTATATTCTTTTTCTAAATTTTCTTTGTATTTCTTTATTTCATTTTCATTATTAACTAAATAAGAATATTCTTTTTCTTTTATTTTTTCCTCTAATTCTTTTTGATATTTCAATTCAATTTCTTTTAACTCTTTTTCATATTTCAATGATAATTCATTTTTTATATTTTTAATTTCTTCTTCCTTTTTATTTATCGCTTCTTCTATTTTTTTTGTAAATTCTTTTTCAAATTTTTCTTTCTCTTCTGATATTTTCTTTTCTATTTCTTCTATTTTATTTTTATTTTCTTCTTCATATTTTTTCTTTAATTCGTCAATCTCATTTTCTTTATTATGAATTTGAAAATCTAATTCTTTTTTTATTAATAATTTTTCTTCTTCTAATTTTTTTATTCGCTCTTCTAATTCTTTATTGCTCTCTTTATATTTTGTTAATTCTGCTAATATCTTTTCATATAATTCTTTTACATTTTCTTCTTCTTTTTCTTCAATTTTTTCTTGAATTAAATCTGCAAGTGCCTGAACTTCACTTGCTGGTATCCATTGATTTGTTTTATCATTATGAATTAATGTCCGTTTTGTTATTCTATTTTTTAATTCATTTTTATTAAATGGTCCTAATACAATTCTATCATTTACATCACATATATACCATCGTTCTTCTTTTGGTTTTTCAATTTCCATATATATTAAAATAAACTCCTTTTGAATTAAATGAACTTCTGACTAATGGTGCACTTAAAACCGCTTTAAAACCATACTTTAAAGCATACTGTCTATATTCTTCAAATATGTCAGGATGAATAAAATCAATTACAGGATAATGTTTTTGTGTAGGAGATAAATATTGTCCTATTGTTAAAACTTCACAGCCAGTTTCTGCTATATCTTCTATTGTTTCTTTTACTTCTGTTTTTGTTTCGCCTAAACCAATAATTATTCCACTTTTAATTAATTGTCTTTTTCGATTTTTTCTTATTGTTGAAAGAAATTGTAAAGAATAATCATAATCAGCAGCAGGTCTTAATTTTTGGAATAATCTTTTTGGTAATTCAATATTATGACCAATAACATCAACACCACTATCAATAAGTTCATTTATTTCAATATTTTTATTTTTAAAATCAGGTATTAAAACTTCAATTTTTGTTTTATTATACATCTTTATTTTTTTTATGCAATTTATAAAATGTTTAAACCCACCATCAGTTAAATCATCATTTGAAACTGATGTTAACACAACATAATCCAAATTAAATTTATTTATTACAAAAGCCAAACGCTCTGCTTCATTAAAATCTATATTTTTTAACTTATTTCTTTTTTTTATGTTACAATAAAAACAATTCCTCGTGCACTCTCTTCCACAAATTAAAAAAGAAAATTCCTTTTTTGACCAACAAAAATATCTGTTCGGGCATAAACCAGCACTGCATATTGTTTCTATTCCTAATATTGAAAAAATTTTTTTTATATATAAATAATTCTGGTCATTAAAATCAACCAATGAATGTATCCATTCAGGTAATTTCTTCTTTTTTTTTAATTTTACCATAAATTATTTTTTATAAAAAAGTCAAGATAAAATTATTAAAAATTTTTTCACAATTTTTTTTACATAACCATACCACCATCAACATTTATAACCTGTCCTGTTATATATGAAGCCTCATCAGAAAGCAGGAATTTTACTGCATTTGCAACATCTTCTGGTTGACCAAATTTTTTCAATGGTATATTATTCAACATATTTTGTTTTATTTGTTCTGGTAATACATCAGTCATAGCAGTCTGAATAAAACCTGGTGCAATTGCATTTACAGTTATATTTTTTCCTGCAAATTCTTTTGCTATACTTTTTGTTAAACCTATTATTCCTGCTTTTGATGCTGAATAATTTGTCTGGCCTGCATTACCAATTAAACCAATAATAGAACTAATATTAACAATACGACCAAATTTTTCTTTTGACATTCGTCTAATTACTGCTTTAATACAATTAAATGTTCCTGTTAAATTTACATTTAATACTGCATTCCAATCATCTATTGACATTTTAAAAAGCAGATTATCGCGTGTAATTCCAGCATTATTAACTAAAAAATGAATAACAGAAAATTCATTAAAAATATTTTCAAAAACTTTTTCTGTTTCTGAAAAATCAGAAATATTTACTTTATAAAATTTTGTTTTTACATTATATTTTTCATTTATTTCTTTTGCTGCTAACTGCCCTTTTTCTTCATTCATATCAAGGATTATTACATTAGCACCATTCTCAGCTAATTTATTGCATATTGCTTTACCTATTCCTTGCGCACCACCAGTAACAACACCATTTTTCCCTTCAAATATTTTCATCTCTAAATCCCCCTTTTTTAAAATCTTAATAAAACCGCACCATAAGTAACACCGCCGCCAATTGCTGTTAATGCGAGTATGTTATTTCTTTTATATCTATTTTCAGAAAGTGCTGTATCAAGTGCAAGTGGTATTGTTGCAGCTGATGTATTGCCAAATCTCTCTAAATTCACATATATTTTTTCTTCTGGTAAATTTAATCTCTTGCCAACTGAATCAATTATTCTTTTATTTGCTTGATGGCAAATTAAAAGGTCAATATCAGATGAATTCATATTTGCAGCTTTTAAAACTTTTTCAACACTTAATGGCATATATATAAGTGCAGATTTAAATACTTCTTTGCCTTCCATATAAATATAAGATTTATAATTTGCTCTGTCATCATTTAGACCTGGATAAAGCGAACCAGAATGCTCAATTTTTAATAAGTCTTTTAATGAACCATCAGCTCCCATATAAATACTAAATACACAGGAATCTTCATTTTCTGGTGTTTCAGAAAGAACAATTGCTGACGCAGCATCACCAAATAAAACACAGGTATTCCTATCATTCCAATCCATTATTCTCGTTAATAAATCAACTCCAATGATAAGAATATTTTTATATATTTTAGAAGTTATGAAAGAAACAGCAGTATTAAATGCATAAATAAAACCAGAGCAAGCAGCAAGTATATCAAATCCTGGTGTTTCTGTTAAACCTAATTTATTTTGTACAATACAGGCAGTAGAAGGAAAAATCATATCAGGTGTTGATGTTGCGACAATAATTAAATCTATATCTTCTTTTTTAATTCCACTATTCTTTATTGCTTTTTCTGCTGCTCGTGTAGCAAGGTCTGATGCTGCTTCTTCTTTTGCTGCAATATGGCGTTCCTTTATTCCTGTCCTTGTTATTATCCATTCATCTGTTGTATCAATTAATTTTTCCCAATCAAAATTTGTCATTACTTTTTCTGGGACATAAGAACCTATTCCTGATATTTTTACTCTATACATTATTTAATGCTCCATTCAATATTTCTTTATTTAAAATTTCTTTTATTTGCTTCAAACCTTCTCTTTCAATAAATCTACTTGCTGTTAGTATTGCGCTTTTTATTGCTGTTGCATTTGAAGAACCATGACACTTTATACAATACCCATTAACTCCTAATAATGGTGCTCCACCATATTCTTCTGATAAAATTTTTCGTCTTAATTTTTTTAATTCTGGTTTTATTATAAATGTTCCTATCTTACTTCTGATACTGCTTAATAAATAATCTTTCAAATATTTTGTAATTGTTCTTGCAACCTGCTCTGAAATTTTTAATACAATATTTCCAACAAATCCATCACATACAATTACATCAGCAGTTCCTTTAAATACATCTGTTCCTTCAATATTCCCAATAAAATTCAAATTAGATTTTTTTAATAATTCAAAAACCTGTTTTGTAATTTCATTTCCTTTATATGCTTCAGTACCTATACTTAATAATCCTATCTTTGGTTTTGCTTTATCAAAAATAAATTGAGAATAAACAGAACCCATTAAAGCAAATTGAAATAAATGTTTTGGTTTACAATCTACATTAGCACCTGAATCAATTAATATTGTTGCTTCATTATTATCATTTGGTAGAAGAGTGGCAATAGCAGGTCGTTCAAGTCCTTCTATTAAACCTAATTTTTTTATTGCTGTTACCATAAATGCACCTGTATTGCCTGCTGATATAAATGCTGCAGCTTTTTGTTTTGCTAATAATTCAAGACCATTTGCTAATGAAGAATCAGTTTTTTTTCTCAAACTTTCAATTGGCTGGTCTTCCATTGTAACAAATTGCGAAGAGTGCTCTATTTCAATTTTTTTAAACAATTTTTTTTTAAAATAAAAACTATCTAATATATGTTTAATAATTTTTTCATCACCAACAAGAATTATATTATCGTCAATAAAATGTAATGCCTCTAATACTCCTTCAATTATTGTCTTTTCACCATTATCAGCACCCATTATATCAACTGCAATTAAAGGCATAATGATTTACTCCTTATCTTTTTTCTCTTCACCTTCTTTTTTCTCTTTTTTTTCTGTCTTTTCAATTATTAACTCAACCTTTTTACCTTTATAATAACCACAATTTGGACAAACTTGATGTGGTTGTTTCATTGTTCCACAATTACTGCAAGGTGCTAAATTCACATCTTTAATTTTATAACTTGCGCGTCTTAATCGGCCTCTTGATTTTGATGGTTTATATTTTGGTAATGCCATCTTGAACCTCCTTAATTTTTTTTGCTTCTTTTAATTTTGATAAAATTAAATTTCCTAAATTATTTTTATCCATTATTTTTTCCTTACATTTACATTCTTCTTTATTTAAATTTGCTCCACAGCCTGCACACAATCCTGCACAATCATTTTTACAAATCCCATAATATGGTATATTTAATATTATAAATTGCCGTATATCATCTGTTATATCAATTGTATGTTCCTTAAAATAACTAAAATATTGTTCTACATCATCATCAATTATTTCTTCCTTATTTATATACACTATTTTAATTATATCTTCAATATCATAATCGTATTCTTCCAGGCATTTTACACATTCTAATTTTACTCTTGTTTTTAATTCTGCTTCCATTAAATAATTATCTTTACTTTTTGTTATTTTACCTTTTACTTTTAATGAACCATTAAAATTTATATCATCATTTTCAATTGGTATTTCTTCTTTTTCAAAAAAAAAGTCAAAGTTAATTACATTAACTTTGCCTAACATTAAATTAATAATATTTATCTTCATTCTCTTAACTCTTTTTCTTTTTTAAATTTCACTTTTTTAATTTAATTTTTTATAAAATGCAAGAAAAAAATTTTATGAAATAAATTTATAAATCTATAAATATTAACTCCCCTTTTTTATATTATTTCTTCTAAATTTATTTCATTTAATTCTGGAACATAACCTTTTGTTATTCGTATAATCTCACTATCTTTTAAATAAATTATTTTATCACATTTATTCTGTAATATTCTTTGTAGATTTGTTGCAAAAATTATTGTACTTTCTTTTTTTAATTTTAATTCATATAAATACATCATTATTTTTTGTTCGTCATTTTCTGATAATCCTGCTGTTGCCTCATCTAATAATATTAGTTCTGGTTCTGTTATTATTGCTCGACAAATTAAAGTTTTTATTCTTTCACTATTACTTATTTCATTATATTTTTTTTCATAAATTTTTGTTAATTCAAATTTTTCAAGTAAATTCTCTATTTTTTCTTTTCGTTCTTTCTTTTTTATTTTATTTAATTTTAATGGAAATTCTAAATTTTCATAAACATTTCTATCTTTTAAAATTTTTAATTCATCTGAAAAAAAACCTATATTTTTCCTATAATTTTGCATTTTTCTAAAATTATAATTATTTATATTTTCATCTTTTACCAGTATTAAACCACTATCTGGTTTTTCAATTAAATATATTAATTTTAATATTGTTGATTTACCATAACTACCTGTTATAAAAACAAATTCGCTTTTATTTATCTCAAAATTTATATCATTTAATATTTTATTGTTTTTATATTCTTTACAAACATTTATAAATTTTATCATAAATATTTCAAGACTTCTTTTAATTCTTTTATTGGAATAATTTTTACTTCATTATTTAATTTTATTTTTTTTACAATATTGTAATTTGAGGATGGAATAAAAATATTTTTAAAACCAGAATTAACAAATTCAAGTATTCTCATATTAATGTTTGATACACTTCTTACTTCACCACCAAGTCCTAATTCACCTAAGAAAGCAAAATCACTTTTTATTATTATGTTTTTGTAATTAGAAAAAATTGCTATTGCCACACTTAAATCAATACCAGTATCATCAATATTTATACCACCAACAATATTTAAAAATACATCATTATAACCTAAATTTATATTCAATCTTTTTTCTAATATTGCAATTATTAATAATAATCTATTTAAATTAAGACCAGTTGCTAAACGGCGAGGATTTGGAAAATTTGTTGTTGTTACCAATGCTTGAACTTCAATTATTATTGGTCTTGTGCCTTCTATTGTTGCTGTTATTGTTGAACCTGAAATATTTGTTAAGCGTTCTGATAAAAAATAAATTGCAGGATTATCAACTTCTATTAAACCCTGTGCTGTCATTTCAAATAATCCAATTTCATTTGTTGGTCCAAATCTATTTTTTATTGTTCTTAATATTCTGTATGATGTTGTCCGTTCACCTTCAAAATATAAAACTGTATCAACCATATGTTCAAGTAATCTTGGACCTGCTATTTCTCCGCCTTTTGTTAAATGACCAATAATTAAAACTGTTATATTTAATAATTTTGCTAAATTCAATAATTTATATGTGCATTCTCTTATTTGTGAAATTGTTCCTGCTACAAATGAAAATTCTGAATCATATATAGTTTGTATTGAATCAACTACTACAAATTCTGGTTTTATTAATTTAATATTCTCTATTAATGTATTTATTTCTGTTTCATTATATAAAATCAAATTTTCTGGATTATATATTTTTTTTAATCTGCTTGCTCTATTTTTTATTTGCATTATTCCTTCTTCGCCTGATGAATACAAAACTTTATAATTTTTTGAAATGTAATTAAATGACTGTAAAATAATTGTTGATTTACCTATACCAGGTGCACCACCAAGCAAAACAATTGAACCTTTTACAAAACCGCCGCCAAGTACTCTATCAAATTCTTTTGAACCAGAAGAGACTCTTTCTATTGCATCGTTTTTTATATCTGAAATTTTAATTGGCTTATTATTTACATTTTCCTGTACACTTAAATGTGCTCTTATATCTTTCTTATCTTTTATTATTTTATATTCTTCAAAACTATTAAATTGTTGACATTCAGGGCATTTACCAAGCCAATTTATTGAGATGTATCCACAATTTTGACATTGATATTGTGTTCTTACTTTCATTTATTTTTTATTCAAAACCTTTGAAATCCTGCTTTGTCAAAGGTTCTTTGCGCTGTTTAAATAAAACCCACGGATTATGTTTTATATATTTTGTCGTGTCCTTTATATTTTTACTTGCTTCATTTAAATTTTTCGCTATTTCATTTGAATATATTAAAGCACCAATATTTCCTTTTTTATCTTTTATATCTTCTGATAATTTACTTAAATTTGCTGATAATGTATTCAAATTCGATAATAATGTATCAAAATCTTTTTTTGCTTTTTCTGTTATTGAACTAACATTTTCAGAACTTTTCTGGACATTCTTTGTTATATCTGGAATTGATTTTGAAATTTCATTTATTGATTTACTAAATGAATTTGCACTATTCGTTAAATTTTCTATTGAGCCAACTATTCTATTACTTGATTTTTTTATTATCTCATTTATTTCTTCTGATGATTTTCTTAATTCTCTTGATGTTACTTCAATATTTTTTATTGCTGATGTTATTGTCTCATCATTTTTTTCTAATATTCTTACTAATGCTCTACTGCTTTGTTTTAAATTTTCTATTGTATCAATTATTCTTTGTCTTGTTTGTTCTTCATAAAATAATTCAGTTACACTCGTTACCACTTTATCCAGGTTAAATAAAATATTATGGATTTTTTCAAATATTTCATTTGTTTTTAATGGGTCTATTCCTCTTATTTCTTCGCCTTCTTTTACATAACCAGCAGAGGGCGAACCAGGGTCAATTTCAATATATTTCTCGCCCATTAAACCAGCAGAATTAATAAATACTTTTGTGTTTTTAAAAATAACATCACCGCGTTCAAGCCATACTTTTATTTTTATATATGTATCATTTTCCTTTTTAACTAAATTTATGTCTTCGATTTTTCCAAATTTTACACCTGATATCATTACTGGTGCATTCTTTAATACGCCATCAGAAAATTTAAAAAGTGCATAAAAATGAAATCCGCGTTTTAATGTGTAATTTCCTGCAAGAAAAATCATTAAACTTAATAAAATCAAACTAATAAAAATTATTGTTCCAACTATAAATGGTTCTAATTTTATTTTTTTTATCATATCTTTATTTAATAAATATATTTATTTTTTTTGTCAATAAATAAATCAATTTTTATAATTTACAAATTTCTTTTTTAAAAAAAATTCTTCCAAAAATTTAAAGTGTTTATTTTAAAAAATGTTGTATCTAAAAACTTAATAAAATAATATTGTTACTTTTAATAAAAAATGGCTTTTTAAAAAAATGAATAAATGAATAAGTCAAATTTGAATTTAATTGCAATGAATGATAAAAGGCGTGGAAAACCACGCCTTATTATAATTAATAATTATCTTCTTTAATTTCAAAATATGATTGTGGGTGTAAACAAGCAGGACATTTTTCTGGTGCTGAATTACCTTCATGAACATAACCACAATTTCTACATTTCCATCTCACTACTTTATCCTTTTTAAAGACCTGTCCTTTTTCAATATTTTGAACTAATTTCAAATATCTTTTTTCATGCTCTTTTTCTACTTCTGCAATTTTTCTAAATACAATTGCTATTTCTTTGAAACCTTCTTCTTCTGCTATTTTTGCTGCTTCTGGATATAATTTTGTATGTTCTTCATTCTCGCCTGCTGCTGCTGCTTTTAAATTTTCAAGAGTTGAACCAATAACACCTGCTGGATATGCTGCCTGTATTTCCACCATACCACCTTCTAAAAATTTAAAAAATCGTTTTGCATGTTCTTTTTCATTTTCTGCTGTTTCTAAAAAAATCTCTGCAATTTGTTCATAGCCTTCTTTTTTTGCTTGTGAAGCAAAAAAAGTATAACGATTTCTTGCCTGTGATTCACCTGCAAATGATGCTAATAAATTCTTTTCTGTTCTTGTGCCTTTAATACTTGCCATAATTTTACCTCCTTTTATTTTTTGTTATTTTATAAACTAACTGACCATAAACCATGTTTATTGCAAAATTCTCTAACAATTTTAACATTATTTTTTGAAATATTAAAAATAGCCTCTGGTTTATCTGATGGTGTTAAATCTTTTCTTATAATAAAACCATCTTTTGTAAAGACTTCAATAAATTGAATCCAATGCTCACTTTCCATTGGATGAGGAACTGAACCAACTTTAACAAGTATTGAATTATCTTTTTCCTCAATTACTGGTAAATGTTTTTCACCAGCACCTTCTTTTGTTTTTTCATCCATTAACTTCATATCCTGTCCACAGCAAACAAGTGTTCCTTTACCATTCACAGCAACCTCAACTACATTTCCACAAATAAAACATTTGTAAATTCCTGTTTTTACTGCCATTTTTCTTACCTCCTAACTTTTTTTATTACATTTATCACATAAACCAAATAAATATATTTGTTCTTCTAATATTTTTATATTCTTATTTTTAATCATTAGTTCATAATTTTTCTCTTTTATTTCTATATCAATCAATATACCACATTTTTTACATTTGAAATGTGCGTGTCTTAATATATCACCATCATACCTTATTAAATCTTTTTCAATCTTTATTTCTTTAATAATTCCTTTTTCTACAAATAATTTTAAAGCATTATATACACTTGCTCTTGATAATGTTGGTATTTCTTTTTTTAATTTTTGATATATTATTTCAGCATCAGGATGTTCTTTTGTATTTTTTAAAAATTCATATATTTTTATTCTTATTAATGATGGTTTTATTTTTTTATTTTGTATTTCTAATTTCAATGAATTAATATTATTCATATTCAATTATTACTTTTTTAAAATAATTTTAATTTTAGAATGATTCTAATTTTATAAACATTTTAATTTTTTGTCAAGTTTTTTATTTAATTTTTTTGGAAAAGAACAAATAGATTCTGGGAAAAAATAGCAAAAAATGAGATATAATTATTTGTTTCAATTTATGGCTGAACTAAATGTTTCTTTAATTTTTTTAATTAAAAATTATTGAAAAAAATTAAAATACACAAATAATTTCTAATTACTAAATAATTTAAAAATTTTTTAGAAAAAAATTTGCTATTACAATTTTTCAAAATTTGATTTATCAACACCACAAACAGGACAAACCCAGGAAGCAGGTAGTTCGGCAAAAGAAGTTCCGGCTTTAATTCCATTTTCTTCGTCACCTTTTTGTGGGTCATATATATAACCACAAACTATGCATTTATATTTACTATTATCTTTTGTATTCTCTTTTTTTACTTTTTGAATATAAGTCGGTGCTGTTTCTGGTGAAAATCCGCCTTTTACTAAATGATAGTAATCATAAGTCATTGGTTCTTTTGTATCATCAATTATCTGAGCATCAATTATCTTTCCAATAAATAAAATATGCGAACCAACATCAACACTATCAACTACTTCTGCTTCAATATAACCAAGAGTATAATCCAGAACAATTGGAACAGATGTTTTTCCAATTTTAAAATTTGTATTCTGGAATTTATCTATATTTCGTCCACTTTTAAAACCAAATGTTCCAATAAATTTTAATGGCGCTTCTTTTGTTAATATTGAAATACTGAAAATTTTACTGTGCTGAATATATTCAGTTGTAAGATTTTTTTTATTTAAACAAATAGCAATTTGTGCTGGTGTGGCAGTTACTTGCGATGCTACATTTGCTATCTGACCATTATATTTATCATCTTTTTTTGAACTTATGATATATAAACCATAACTTATTTTCATCAATGTCTTTAAATCCATTTTTCAACCTCCTGAATATTTTTAACTTACTAATTCATTTCCAAATTTTAAACATTCTTTTATAGCATTGTCATCTGGATACCACAAACATTTTATTCCATCATTAATTAGTTTAAATCCTGATTTTTCTAATATCTTATTTAATTTTGAAACTGCTTCACCACTCCAACCATAACAACCAAATGCTGCTGCTTTCTTGTTTTTAAATTTTAAACCTTCTATTTCTTCAAGTAAACCAGCCATAGAACTTGTTATGCCTTGATTAAGTGTAGGCGAACCAACAACAATCATTTTTGATTTGAATACTTCTGTAATTATATCATTTTTATCTGAATTTGAAGCATTAAATAATTTAATATTAACTTCTTTATCTTTTTCTTTTATTCCTTCTGCTATTGATTCTGCCATTATTTTTGTGCCATTCCACATTGTATCATATATAATTGTTATTTGATTCTCCTGATAATTCTTTGACCATTCTAAATATTTTTTTACTATTTGTTCTGGTTCTTTACGCCATATTACACCATGACTTGGTGCTATTATTTCTATTGGTAAATTGAAAGATAATACTTCATTTATTTTTCTTTCTACTAAACTACTAAATGGTGTTAAGATATTTGCATAATATTTTATACATTCATTATATAGTTCTGATTGATTTACTAAATCATTAAATAAATATTCTGTTGCATAATGTTCGCCAAATGCATCATTACTAAAAAGAATATTGTCGCCTGTTAAATATGTTGCAATGCTATCAGGCCAGTGTAACATTTTCATTTCTACAAATATTAATGATTTTCCATTACCAATATCTAATTTATCACCTGTTTTCACTGGTTTAAAATTCCAATCTTTATGATAATGCCCTTTGATTGATTTTATTCCATTTTCTGAACAATATATAGGAACATCAGGAATATAACTCATTAATTCAGGTAAGCCACCACTATGGTCTATTTCAGCATGATGGATTATTAAATAATCAATTTCTTTTAAATTTATTTCTTCTGAAAGTTTTTTTACATACTCTTTTCCAAAAGGAAGCCAGACTGTATCAATTATTATTTTTTTTTCTTCTAATATTAAATATGAATTATATGTTGAACCTTTGTGTGTTGAATATTCATTACCATGAAATTTTCGTAATTCCCAATCTATTTTTCCAATCCAATAAACATTATTTTTAATTTTTATTTTCATCACACTTACCTCCTTTATTTAACCGTTATTCTGCGATTTTCTTTATTTAATTTATCCCAATCGCCATCCTGTAAAAATTTGTATTCATAAGTTCCTGGTGCTAAATCTAATGTTATTCGCCATTTACCATCTGCTTCTTTTTTTAATTCGTGTTTATTCATATCCCAATTATTAAATTCTCCTGCTATTGTCACGCGGCGTGCACCTGGTGCATCTACTTCAAATGTTGTACCTTTTGCACTCGCGCCTGTTGAACTACTACCACCTGCTGGCACTGTTATCTTTCTATTTTCCTTATTCAACTTATCCCAATCGCCATCCTGTAAAAATTTGTATTCATAAGTGCCTGGTGCTAAATCTAATGTTATTCGCCATTTACCATCTGCTTCTTTTTTTAATT
>DAONJL010000001.1:49168-148902 GCA_035405645.1 bacterium
CCTGGTGCTAAATCTAATGTTATTCGCCATTTACCATCTGCTTCTTTTTTTAATTCGTGTTTATTCATATCCCAATTATTAAATTCTCCTGCTATTGTCACGCGGCGTGCACCTGGTGCATCTACTTCAAATGTTGTACCTTTTGCACTCGCGCCTGTTGAACTACTACCACCTGCTGGCACTGTTATCTTTCTATTTTCCTTATTCAACTTATCCCAATCGCCATCCTGTAAAAATTTGTATTCATAAGTGCCTGGTGCTAAATCTAATGTTATTCGCCATTTACCATCTGCTTCTTTTTTTAATTCGTGTTTATTCATATCCCAATTATTAAATTCTCCTGCTATTGTCACGCGGCGTGCACCTGGTGCATCTACTTCAAATGTTGTACCTTTACTTCTTTCTATCTTTTCCTGCTGAATTTCTGGCACATTAAGAATTCTATCTTCTTTATTTAATATTGTATAATCACCATCCTGAACAAATCGATATTTATATGTTCCATCTTCTAAATCTAATTCAATACGCCATTTACCATCTGCTTGTTTATTTAAAAAATACATACCTCTTCGCCAATTATTAAAAGAACCAACAAGTTCAACTTGATTTGCATCCGGTGCCTCTACTTCAAAAACTGTCTTTTTTCTTTCTTCTTTTTTGATTATTTCTGGAATGGCAACTTCTTTTTTTGCTGGCACTGTTATCTTTCTATTTTCCTTATTCAACTTATCCCAATCGCCATCCTGTAAAAATTTATATTCATAAGTTCCTGGTGCTAAATCTAATGTTATTCGCCATTTACCATCTGCTTCTTTTTTTAATTCGTGTTTATTCATATCCCAATTATTAAATTCTCCTGCTATTGTCACGCGGCGTGCACCTGGTGCATCTACTTCAAATGTTGTACCTTTTGCACTCGCGCCTGTTGAACTACTACCACCAGCTGGCACTGTTATTTTTCTATTTTCCTTATTCAACTTATCCCAATCACCATCCTGTAAAAATTTGTATTCATAAGTGCCTGGTGCTAAATCTAATGTTATTCGCCATTTACCATCTGCTTCTTTTTTTAATTCGTGTTTATTCATATCCCAATTATTAAATTCTCCTGCTATTGTCACGCGGCGTGCACCTGGTGCATCTACTTCAAATGTTGTACCTTTTGCACTCGCGCCTGTTGAACTACTACCACCAGCTGGCACTGTTATTTTTCTATTTTCCTTATTCAACTTATCCCAATCACCATCCTGTAAAAATTTGTATTCATAAGTTCCTGGTGCTAAATCTAATGTTATTCGCCATTTACCATCTGCTTCTTTTTTTAATTCGTGTTTATTCATATCCCAATTATTAAATTCTCCTGCTATTGTCACGCGGCGTGCACCTGGTGCATCTACTTCAAATGTTGTACCTTTTGCACTCGCGCCTGTTGAACTACTACCACCTTCTACACTTATTCCTTTACTACTACCACCAGCTGGCACTGTTATCCTTCTATTTTCCTTATTCAGTTTATCCCAATCGCCATCCTGTAAAAATTTGTATTCATAAGCTCCTGGTGCTAAATCAAGATAAATCTGCCATTTACCATTTTCTTTTTTTTCCAATGGATCTGATGACATATTCCAATCATTAAATGAACCAGCAATAGTTACCTGTCTTGCATCTGGTGCATACACTTCAAATAATATCGCATTTTTTCCAGTCTTTTTTATATTTACAATTCGATTATCTTTATTTAATTTATCCCAATCGCCATCCTGGATAAATTTATATTCATACGAACCTGGCTCTAATTCAAGTTCTATTGACCACATACCTGAATTATCTCTTTTCATTGGTAATGAGTCTTTATTCCAATCATTAAATGAACCAGCAATAGTCACCTGTTTTGCATCTGGTGCATTAACCTTAAATATTTTTTTAACTGGTGCTTTTGCTGTTTTATATTTTGCTAATACATTATTTTTAAAATCTTTATCTAAATTAAAAAGAATCATAGCAGAGTAAGATGGCACAGAAACTGAATTTTTATACTCGCCATTACCCTGTGGATAATAATTATTTTTATCTAATACTAAATACCATTGTGATTCTGGTAATTCAATATTTACACTATAATTATTTGGATTAAAAATTACAATTGCATTTTCCCAATTATCATTTGTTGAACCTTTATTTATTACATACGCAACACATTTTGCAGGTAAAACATAATCCATATCATCATCAAGAAAATAAATATTTTCTTTTATTTCCTGTGCTGTTTTAAAACGAAACATTGGATGTGCTTTTCGCAAGGCAATTAAATTTTTATAATAATTAAATACATCAAAATATTGAACCTTTCTTGCCCACTCTACTTTATTTACTTCATCGCCTTTATTATATGGATTATCCTCAAAATGTTTTGAACGCAAAAATTCCTGTCCTACCTGGAGAAAAGGAATACCCTGTGATGTTAAAATTATTGCTGCGGCTAATTTATCTATATCTATTCTATCATTATCTGTTATTTGCAAATCCTGTGTTGACATCACTATTTTATCCCACAACATATAATTATCGTGACATTCTATATAATTTATTGTTTCTATTGGTTGGGCACAAAAATCAGTTATACTACCTATCACTCCTTTTTTTATTCCTGCTACATTATTTCCCGCCTGAATATAACCTTTTGTTTTATCTGATACTCCGCCTTTTATTGCATTTCTAAAATTATCATTAAATACACCAAAACCTTGATTTTTTTGTGTTCCTTTTGTAGTTGCATAAGGAACAGCAGATGCTCCACCTGTCCACGGCTCACCATATATTAAAATGTCTGGTTTTATTTTTTTCAATTCCTGTGTAAATAATTTTACTGTTTCTAAATCAATTAATCCTAACAAATCAAATCTAAAGCCATCTACTTTATATTCTTGAACCCAATATTTTAAAGAATCTATTATATACTTTCTTGCCATTGGTGCTTCTGAACGAAATTCATTACCACAGCCTGAACCATTCCAATAACTTCCATCATCTCTTAAACGATAGTAATAATCTGGTGCTAAACCATTAAAACTTACACGAACTTCTGGATTTCCTTCTGCTGTATGATTATATACTACATCCATTACTACTTTTATTCCTTTTTTATGAAATGCATCAATCATCTTTTTTACTTCTATTATTCTTGTTATATCATATCGTTTAGTTGCATAAGCGCCATCAGGTGAATTATAATGAAATGGCATATACCCCCAATTATGGCCTGGATTATCTTCATCATTATCAAAATCCTGAAATGGCATTATTTGCACTACATTTACACCCAATTCTGCTAAATGCGATAAATTGGTCGTTACCTGTGTATTTGGCACATAAGTTGGTTCTTCTGTTAAACCTAAATATTTACCTTTTAATTTTACATCTGAATTTTCATCAATACTTATTTCTCTTATATGTATTTCACTTATTATTGCTTCTGAATTATCAAATTGTGGACCAGGCGCAATTGGAATATTTACTTCGTCACCAACAATAATACATCTACCGCGTGTTCCTGTATTTGCTTTTGAATATGGGTCCATAATTTCATATTCATCATCAACAAAAACAGTATAAAATTTATAATATGCATTTTTCAAATTACCTTTCAATGTTATTTCCCAGATTCCATTTCCTATTGGATACATTTTATATCTGTATGGTTCACCGCCAGATGGCTGTAAATAATAATGGACATAAACTTCAAGTGCAGTTGGTGCAAAAGTTCTAAATGTTGTTGCTTCTGGCGTCCAGATTGCTCCTAATTCAATATCACGATAAAAATAAGGGTCATCAACTATCTTACCTGCTACTAATTGACCAGCTTTATATCCAGGCACTGAAACGCTGCCATTTATTTGACTTTCGACTGAAATCTCTTCTCCTAATTCACAAACCAAAACTTTTATTTTACCTGATTCATTTCTTTTTTCTGTTATTGAAATAACAGGATATTTTTTATTATCTGAAAAAATAAATTCCACATCAGCAGCAGAAAAATTAACTTTATCTAAACTTTTTGATAATACTACTCTAAATTGTTTTTTACTATCCAATAATGCTTTTACTACTCGTGGCGAGACATCTGGTTTTTCTGTATAAACTCGCCTATCTTCACTCATTATATAAAATTCTTTATTATTACCTTTATTAAATATTCTATCAGGGTCATCTTTTCGTTCCCATTCTTTATAGCGTGGTAGCATACCATAATCAGCAGCGCCATTAAATTCATCTACATCAATAATAAAATAAACACCAAAATCATCAGAACCTTTTGAGGATAATGCTTTTGCAACATTTGTATGAATGCCCCAGACCCATAATGTCCAATGCTGATAATCACCATCAGGTCGATGATAATGGATTGTTAATTTTTCACCTGCAAATAATGAGAAAATAAAGATAAAAATTAAAAATAATAAAAGGAACAATTTTTTGTTTGGCATATTATCACCTCGTTTTTCTTTTTTAATTTAACTTATTAAAACTTTTAATTTAAGTCAACTAAAAAATTTTATATTTGACTTGTTTATTTATTGTTATATACTCTAAAAAATGAAATGATTAACAAAAAATTTTTGAACACAATTTTATTATGTGCAACAATTATAAATTTTTTTTATAATGCAATATATCGACCTTTATCTGTTAAAAATGGTTTTTATGATTTTCGTGTTTTATTAGCTGCTGGCAAAGAAGCACGAAAAAATAATCCTGATTTTTATCAACCTGTTATTTATAGAAAAACTGATTTTAATTATTTACCTATTGTTTCCCTTCTTTTTCTTCCTTTCACTTTTTTCCCTGATAATATTGCTGTTTTAATTTGGTTCTTTTTTAATCTTTGTCTTTTAGTTCTACTTTTTTTTATTATTTGTAAAATAAATAATCTTGTTTTCAAAAATAAATTTTTCTTTATCACAAGTATTTTACTTTTAAATTTTAATCCATTGTTTGAAACAATTAAATGGGGGCAATTAAATATTTTGCTATTACTTCTTATCCTTTTTTCTTTATATTTTTTCTTATTAAAAAAAGATTTATTAAGTGGTTTTTTTTTAGGTATCTCAATTATTTTGAAAATTTTGCCTATTATTTTTTTTATTTATTTTATTATTCATAAAAAATTCAAAATTTTATTTTCTGCTACTATCACTATTTTCTTTTTTATTTTTTTATCACTCGCTTTTTTTGGTTATAATATTAATTATGATTATTTTTTTAAGAAATTACCTGAAACTGCTAAATATGGACATCGCGGAAATTTTTATAATCAATCTTTTCAATCTTTATGTTTTCGTTTATTCTGGAAAGATAATGGTTATACAATTGCCTGGTTTGATAATTTTAAATTTGCTGTTTTTTTATCGAATTTTATTAGAGTTCTACTTTTTTTATTGCTTATCTTTTTTCTTTTTTCTCAAAAATATTCGCATTCTTTATCTTTTTGTTTATTCTCTTTTTTGATTACTTTATCTTCAATAAATTTAATTCATTCATTAAGTTGGGAACATCATTATTTATTTTCTATTTATCTTTTCATTTTTATTTTTATCTTTTTTAAAATACATTCTTATCGCAGTTATCTTTTTTTTATCCTGCTTTTTTTATATCTTATTATTGCTTTGAAATTTCCTTATGATAACAAAATTTTTGCACAGGGTTTTTTGATTTTGCTATCTGGAATAAAACTTTATGCTTTAACTATTTTTTGGTGTTTGTGTTTAATAATAGGTTTTGCTCGGCTTAAATTTCTCTAATTTTCTTTATAGTAAAATCAAACAAAAAAATCTAATTTTCCTTTCTATATTCATTATTAAATTTATTTTTCAAAACTAATATTATTATTTTTTATAAACCGGCACTCAATTTTGCTATATGATATGAATAATAAAATATCACACCTCTTGATTTTGCATATTCTTCTGTTTCTGGAAAACCAATATTTACGGTTACCATAATTGGTAATATATTTTTATATTGGTCTTTAAATGGTTCTATTTTATTCGTTATAAATTTATCTATTCTCTTTCTTGTTAATCTAAATTTCACAACGCCAATTATTGTATATTCTTCTCCATCCTTTTCACATTTTCCAAATATATCTACTTTTACATTCCTACCAGTTGTTGTCGTTAAAAATAATCTTATTAATTCGCCTTTGACCTCTATATTATAATCCTTTTTTAATAAATATGGTAAAAATGCAAGAGCATCGTCATCTAAAAACATATATCACACACCTTTATACTAATTAACAAAATTCATATTATAAATTTCGGTCTCTTTTAATAATTCTAAAATTTGTTTTTATTAATTCTTTTTTGCTTCTGCTAATTCTTTTATCTGATCTATGTCATCTTTTGCGCTTATCTATCTCTCTTGCTATTTCTTTTAATTCATCAAATTAATCTTTATTTACCATTCTTTTATTTTTTTATTTTTATCATTTCTACGGCTTTTTTTCATTTTTTATCTTTTTTAAATTTTATAAATTTCATAAATACTGATTGACTTTTTATTTCGGCTTTATTTTTTTTATTAATATTATACTCTAAAATTTTAGAATGTCAAATTTTTATAAAATTATCAAACAAATCTCCATACTATTTTTAGACACTATGAAATGAAAACTCGATATTCATTATTATTAAATAAACTATAACCACTATTTTTATAGATATTTAAACAAATTTTCAAAAGCGAAATTAAAAATTTTAAAAAGTTAGAATAATATTTATACTAACAGGAAATTGATATTATGAAAAAAGACAAAAAGAAAACAAAAGTTGAACATAAATATTTTACTTATAAAAAATGATATGAAGGTATTTGACTTTTTTTTGTAATCTGACATTAATATGAAATCAGAAAAAATTTTTAAAGTTTCATTATTCTAAAAAATCTTATTTTGTTTTCTTAGTTACTAATTTCACAAATAAATACGAATAAATTTCTCTCTTACTCTTTACACTGCACTTATCACTCTGGAATCTATACTATCCACTCTTCACTGTAAAAAAAGGACTTTAAGGACGTCTGACCCTCTCCATTTGTACTCTGCAGTAAAAAAAATTCAATGTAGCACAGGCATTCTTGCCTGTGTACATCACAGCATTATATCAAATTCAACTCACTTCAGTGATGTGAATCAAAAGGTATTCTGCCCGCAACCGCAAGTTTTACCTGCGACTATTTGATTTTCAACAACTTCGTTATTGTTTCTTTGCAATCTTTTCTGGCTCTTTATTTGCCCCAAATAATAAATTATTGGGGACCTTATTGGGGACAGGCGTCATCACTTCACCTTAAATTAAATCATTTTAAAACTATTTTATATATTTTTTAAAAATATAGTATCATTATTCTAAAAAATATTGTTTTGTTTTCTTAGCCGCTAATTTCACAAATAAACACGAATAAATTTCTCTCTTACTCTTTACTCTGCACTTATCACTCTGCAATCTATACTATCCACTCTTCACTGTAAAAAAAGGACTTTAAGGACGTCTGACCCTCTCCATTTCTTTTAATTCATTATCATATATCACAACTTCCATTGGCATTTGACCAGGTAATGAATGCGTCGCACAGGAAAAACATGGGTCATACGCTCTAAATGCCATTTCTATCATATTTAATATTCCATCACTTACTATTTTTCCTTTTGTTATTAACTTCTCGGCTGCTCGTTTTATTGACAATGTTATTGGTGCATTATTATTTGTCGTTCCTACTATTAAATTTGCTTTTTTAACTATCCCTTTCTCATCAGTAATATAATGATGATATAATGTCCCTCTTGGTGCTTCTACTACTCCTACTCCTTCTGTTGGCTTTTCAGTTAATGCAACGCGCACTTTATCTGACCTTATCTCTTCATCTTTTATTAATTCATTATATCGTTCTGCTGCATATAATAATTCTATTACTCTTGCCCAATGTGTTGCTAATGTATGATGAACTGGCTTGCCACCTAATGTATTATAAAATTTTTCAAATTCTGCCTGTGCTAATGGTGTTGCCATTTTATCTGATACATTTAATCTTGATAATGGTGTTGCTTTATATATTCCACTTTCTTCGCCATCTACAAAACCTTTCCAACCTTTTGCTTTTAAATATGGAAATTTTAAATATGAAAATTTTTCTGTATGTTCACTTATATATTTCAAATAATCTTTTGCTTCAAATTTTGCTATCTCTTTGCCTTTTACATCTGTTACTCTTATTTTTCCATCATAAAAATTTACACAATTATTTTTATCTACCAGCCCCATATTATGTGTTTTATGAACATAAATATCAGATAAAATTAAATCAACATAAGTCTTATTCTTCAAAACTACATCTTCAAAAATTTGAATCGTAAATTTACCAAATTCTAAAAAATAATCACCTATTGCCTTTAACTCTTCATATTCTTCATCATTTACTATTGGTTTCGTCATTCCGCCTGGCACTGCACTTACTGGATGTGTTGTTCGTCCGCCAAATATCTGTGTCACGCGATGGCCTAATTTTCTTGCTTTTATCACTTTTCCACCTATTTCTAATCCTACTTTTTTTATCACACCTATTATATTTCTTTCACTTTTTGGTGCATCAGGTCCAACTACAAAATCAGGTCCACCAAGTGCATAAAAATGTGTCGCATGATCTTGCACATAAAATGCTGAATATACAAGTTCTCTTAATTTCTTTCCTGCTGATGGAACTTCTGCTTTATAAACTGCATCGCCTGCTTTTGCTGCTGCCATCATATGCGCCTCTGGACAAACACCGCATATTCGTGATGTTATTTGCGGCATTTCTTCGATTGGTCTTCCTACTGCAAATTGTTCAAAACCTCGTAACTCTGGCACCTGAAAAAATGTTTCTTTTACATTTCCTTCTTCATCTAAAAAAATTTCTATCTTTCCATGTCCTTCTAATCTTGATATTGGATCTATTGATATTTTTTTCATTTTTTCTCACCTTCCTTAATACGCTTTTTTCTTTACTAATGAATCAGACATTGTATATCGATAAAATGTTCCTGCTGGATCAACTATTGTATCTAATATAGCATTTATTTCTTTTTCGTCTTTTGCATCAACTATTGATGCTAATGCAGAAACCATCTTTAAACCCTGGTCTTTTACACCTTCTGCTGGTCCATAACATCCGCGACATCCAAAATTTGCGTTTGGGCATTGTGCACCACAACCTGCTCTTGTCGCTGGTCCAAGGCATATTAATCCCTGGTCAAGTAAACATTCATTCAAATCAATATAATCTTTTTCAATTATCCGATAAAATCTTTTTACCTTTTTCTCCTTTTTGGTTCGTTTACATTCATCACATACATTTTTTTCACTTGCACCAATTGTCGCACCTTTTGGTGGTAATTTTCCTTCTAATATTGCAGTTACTACTTTTATTATTTGTTCTGGTACTGGCGGACAGCCTGGCATTATATAATCTACTTCTACTACATCTGATAATTTCAATACTACCTCATAAATTTCTGGTAATTCTAAATGATATTCACCTATCTTTACTTCTGTTTGCGGTTCCACTCCACTTTTTTCTACACTTGGGCAATTCTTATATACCCAATCAAATAATTCTTTTTTTGGATAAAAATTTATTAATGATGGTATTCCACCAAATGCAGAACACGAACCAAATGCGACCATTATTTTACTCTTTGCTCGTAATAATTTTGCTACTTCTTCATTTTCACTATTTCTAATTGCACCATTAAAGAAGCAAACATCTATTTCTTTATCTTTCATTTTCTTTACATCATCGTATTTAAAATCCATTGCACAGGGCCAGAATACAAATTCTATTTTATCTATTAAAGGTATTAAGGTCTCGTGTATATCAATTGTTGCAATATCACAACCACCACACGAACCTGCCCAGAATATAGCTACTTTCGCTTTTGACATTTTATACACCTCCATTTATTTTTTTACTTGATAAGCTGGTTCATAAGGTCCTAATTCTTTTATTTTTTTTACAAATTCATTTGTTACTTTTGAAAATTTTTCGCCTTCTGATGCTGAAACCCAATCTAAATATACTCGCTCTTTTTCTATTCCAAATTCTTCTAATAATCTTGTTAATAACATATATCTTCGTAATGCATTATAATTCCCTTCTTTATAATGACAATCGCCAGGATGACAGCCTAATATCATCACACCATCAGCACCATCTTGCAATGCTTCTATCACAAACTGTGGGTCTATCCTGCCAGAACACATTACACGAATTATTCGTATTTCACCCGGCACTGGTAATTTATTTGCACCTGCCTGGTCTGCACCACCATACGAACACCAGTTACATAAAAATGCCACTATTTTTGGACTAAATGTATCGCATTTATTTTGTGCCATAATTTTTCATCTCCTTTTTTTAAACTATTAATCTTTCTAATTCTAACATTATTTGTTCATCTTCAAAATGTTTATTTACAATTGCATTTGCTGGGCATAATGCCGCACAGGTGCCACAGCCTTTGCATAATGCTTCCTGGATTACTGAATGCTTTTCTTCTTCATCAAAGGTAATTGCTTTGTATGGACAAACAGAAATACACATTTTACAGCCACCGCATTTTTCTGCTACTACATAACTTATCTTTGATTCGAGTTCGATTTCTTTTCCTTCTATTAATTTTGCCATTGCTTCGCCTGCTGCTGCTTTTGCTGATACTACTGCTTTTTGCACATCAACTGGACCAGCACACGCACCTGCTATATACACACCATCAACTGCACTTGTTGATGGTTCCATTTTTGCGTGATATTTTGCAAACCAGCCTTCTTTTGTTAATGGCAAATCTAATAATTTTGCTATCTGGTTTGAACCATCAGAATTTTGTATGCCCATTGCAACTACTGCCATTTCTGTTTCCAAACTCTTTTCTATTCCTTTTTCTTTGTATTTTATTTTTGCTCTATTTTCATCTGCTTCTATTTTTACTTCTTTATAATCATCTATTTTTATAAAATTTACTCCTTCTTTTTTTAATGATTCAAACATTTCTGCTAAACCATCACTATCAAGACACATTTCTGAATATAACTGATAAATTTTTGTATCTGGATTATGTGATAATAAAAATTTTGCATATTTCATTGTCGCACCACAACATACACCAGAGCAATAGCCAACTTTCTTTCGGCCACCACAATATATAAATGCTACACTTTTTGGGTCCGAATTTTTTCTTGTCTTTATGTGTGAATGTGTTGGTCCAGATGATGACATCATTCTTTCAAATTCTAAATTTGTAAATACATTATTTTTACCTGTCCAATTATATTCTGGAAATTCTTTTATATCAATAAAATCAAATCCAGTTGCTACTATTATACCACCTACTTCAAGTATTTTTTCTTCTGCCTTTTGTGAGTAATCAACTGCACCAAATAAAGCATCACAAACTTCTTTACATTTAGTGCATTCTTCGCCTTTAAATCTCAAACAATTTTTTTCATCTATTATTGCAAGATTAGGATATGAACCAGGAAATGGAATATATACTGCTTTTCGGTCATTCAAATTTGCATTAAATTCATTTTTCACACTTACCGGGCACGCATTAAAACATTCCATACAACCAATGCAATTTTCATTTATATATCTTGGTTTCACTTTTATTTTAATTATGAAATTACCATAAAATCCTTTTATTTCTTCTATATCCGTATTTGTTAAAACTTTTATATTTTTTATATCTTTCATTTCTGAAAGTTCTGGCGCTAAAAAGCATGGATTACAATCCATTGTTGGATATGATTTTTCCCATTGTGGCATTCGTCCGCCTAATGTTGGTTTTGAATCAATCAAATAAATTGTTCGATTTTTATCATTTGCTAATAATTTTGCTGCTTTTATACCTGCTATTCCACCGCCGATTATTGCTACATCTGTTTTTATTTTCATATACTTTGTTTCAAGTGCTTTATGTTTTCGTAATCGTGCTACTGCTGCTTTTATCTGGTCATACGCTCGTTTTGTTGCTTTTTCTTTATCATCCATTACCCAGGTTATGTGTTCTCGGATATTTGCTAATTGAATCAAAAATGGATTTATTCCTGCTTCTACGACTGTTTCCATAAATGTTTTTTCGTGAACTCGATGTGAACATGCAGCAAAACAACAACGATTTAATTTTTCTTGCTTGATTATTTCTTTAATTTTATTTTTTCCAGCAGGTGAACAATAAAAATTATCTTCATAAACTCCAACTACATCAGGTAATTTTTTGATTTGTTCTTTCAACTCTTCAAAATGTAATCGGTCGGCAATATTCGGTCCACAACGACAAATAAAAATTCCACACCTTATTTCTTCTGACATTTTTTTACCTCCTTATTTCTTTTTTTATTAACTTAACAACTCAATAATTTTATTATAATTACTACCTCTCAATATTTTAATAAATTCGTTAATTCACTAATTCTCCAATCCGCAAATTCGCCATTTCATTACACCTTATATAGTCATTTACTATATAATTTACAATTTTCTCTTTTTGTTTTTCTAATTCTGCTGATAGATGTTCACCAAACTTTAATTCATCTGGAACATTTATTCCATATATAAATAACTGATCTGGTTTCTGTTCATATAACTCTAAAAATTTTATTGCTGTTGGTAAATTAAAAGAATGTATTGAACACAAATGAACATATTTATCAAATTCTGAAACATCAAATTTTCTAACATTTCCTATTTCACAATCTTTTATTACAACTGAATCAATAATAATTGCTTCTTTTAATTCACTTAATATTTCGATTATATTAAAGCCAAAAGAATTTGTTTTATAATTTTTTATTTTTAATATTTGCGAAACAGAATCACCAATAATCCACCCAATCCCATCATTACCTAATATATCATTTCCCAGAGAAATTATTCCTTTCTGGTTTTTTTTCATTTTAAAACTTTCTATTAATTTTTTTTATTTGTCAAGAATTTTTATTTTTAATTTTCATTACTTTTTTCAACATCTACCTTTTATTTACTCTAAAAAACTTTTTTACATTTAACCTTATTGTTCAAAGAGACAAATTTCTATCCTTCTAATTCAACAATTATATAACACACACTACTCAAAAAAAATTATCTGTTCTCTTTGCGTTTTTTTAATTCTAAACTCTTTGTTTTTTATCTGCTCTTTTATCTTTGTACTGTTTTATATTTTTTAACCGCATTTAATATACTCTAAAAAATTGTCATATTTTCTACCAACAAATCAAATAAAATTCACACATTAATTATTTCTCATTAATTTCTTAATTCACAATCATTCAATTTAAAAATGTCCAAAACATTTAAAATTGAATTTGTGCGTGCCATACACCTGCTTCATTATTACAAAACACTAATGTCTTACCCATTCTTGAACACCAACTTTTAATATCATCTGGAAATGTTGAACAATCAGCATATACATCAAGCACATCACCTGGTGCCATCTTATTTGCTTGAATTGATACTTTTAATACTGGTTGAGGGCATGCTAATCCTTTACAATCTAATGTGTGTGTTGCCACTTCTTATTTCCTCCTTTTTCTATTAAAATTTAATAAATTTATATTTAAAAAATTCTCATTTTTACATTTATCACTTTTTATATATACACACAATCAAAACTCTGCACAAAAAACCTTAACTCAAGTTCACTTAATCTCACTTTTAACTTTTGTACACTTCTTATTTTGGCTTTTTGCCACTAATAATAAATTATTGGGGACAGGCGTCATCACTTCACCTCAAATTAAATCATTTTAAAACTATTTTATATTTATTTTAAAAATATAGTTTCATTATTCTAAAAAATCTTGTTTTGTTTTTTGGCCACTAATAACACTAATAAACACTAATTATTTTACCACTTACTAAAAACTCTGCTTTCTATACTTATCACTCTATCTTAAACTGGCCTATTCCTTTATTTAATTCATCTACTACTTTCTTTACTTCTTTTGCTGTATCAACTAATCCTTTTGCGCCTTTTGCACTCTGACTTGATATTGTTGTTATTGCTTCCATACTATTTGTTACTTCTGCTGTTGTCTTCACCTGCTGACTTATTATTACTGATATCTCATTTACTGCTTTTGTCGTCATATCTATTAAATTGCCTATCCTGCTAAACGATTGCTCTAAATTTCCGACTGTATTTACTCCTTCTTCTACATTTACTTTGCCATTCATCATTGCCTCTACTGATGCTGCTATATCTTCCTGTATGCCTTCTACTATCTCACCGATTTCTTTTGCATTTCTTGCACTCTTTTCTGCTAATTTCCGCACTTCATCTGCTACTACTGCAAAGCCTTTACCATGCTCGCCTGCACGCGCTGCCTCTATTGCTGCATTTAATGCTAATAAATTTGTCTGTTCACTTATCTCTGTTATTGCTCTTAATATTTCTGTTATTTCTTTTGACCTGCTTGCTAATTTCTCCATACTATCTGCTGTCTTATCTACTGCTACTTTTATGTTTTCAAGACCTCTTACTGTTGTCTCTACTGCTCCTCTTCCTTCCATTGATGCTTCTTTTGTCTCACCTGCTCTATTATTTGTCTGCTGCACATTCTCTCGGATTTGTTGTAATGAGGCTGTCATTTCCTGCATTGCTGATTGTATTTCATTTATCTTTGTTGATTGTGATTCAAGACCTGCTGACATTTGATTCGCTGCTGCAAGCATTTCTTCTGATACTTCATCTACCTTTAATGATAATGACTTTAATAAATCTACTAATTTTATTAAATTATTTGTCATTGTCTTAAAACTATTGCCAAGCACTCCTTTTTCTATTCCTGCTTCTAATTTTATTGTTAAATCACCTTCTGCTATTTTTGCTGCTATCATTGCAAAATATCTTAATCTAATCACCATATTTGCAAATGCTGCACTTAATGTTCCTTTTCCTTCTTCACTTAATACTTTATTATACAAATCATCATTTGCAATTATCTCTGCCTGGTGAGCTAATGCTCGCAAATTATCGCGCATTTTACTAAACGCTCTACTTAATACACCAGTTGTTATCTGCACATCAAGTTCTTCATTTTTTAAATCATCATTTGCTATTAGTTCTGCCTGGCGCGCTAACATTCTTAAATTATCTCGTAAAAAAACAAATTGTTTTCCAAAATCACCCATACTTACTGCTTTATTTAATTTTTCATTATATAAATCATCATTTGCTATTAATTTTGCCTGTTCCGCCATTGCTCTTAATATATCTCGTAATTTCTCTATACTTTTTCCAATTGTACCATCTGATACTTTTGCATTTAATTCTTCATTATATATATTATCATTTCCTAATAATTCTATCTGGCGGGCGGCGATTCTTATTATATCTCTTGTACATTTTATTGCTGAACCAAGTACTCCATTTGAGACATTTTTATTTAATTTTTCATTATATAAATCATCTATTGCTATTAATTCTGCTTGCTGAGCTAATGCTCGTAAATTATCGCGCAGCCTGCTAAATGCACTACCTAATGCTCCACTCGTTATTTCTTTATCAAGATCTTTATTATATAATTCATCATTTGCTATTATTTCTGCCTGGTGCGCTAACGCTCTCAACACATCTCTCATCTTACTAAATGCACTGCCTAATGCTCCACTCGTTATTTCTTTATCTAATTCTTTGTTTCCTAAATCATCATTCGCAATTATTTCTGCCTGGTGAGCTAATGCTCTCAACACATCTCGCATTTTACTAAATGCACTGCCAAGAACTCCTGTTGATACCTGTATATCAAGTTCTTTATTATACAAATTATCATTCGCTATTATTTCTGCCTGCTTTGCTAAATTTTGTAAATTATTTATCATATTTATAAATGCATTCGATAAATCACCTGTTTTTTGTTTTTTTATTTCTTCTTTTTTTACTATCATTTCTTTTTTACTTATTCCTGTAATACCAGTTTCTTTTTGCTCGATTCCTTTAACAAACATATCTAATTTCTCTGAATATAAATTATCAGTACTTACTAAATCGGCTATTTCTAATAATTCTCTTAAATTTGTTACTAATGTTTTTCTAATTATTTCAAATTCACCTACTAATGATTTATCTAATTCTTCTGTTTTAATATTATCATTAGCAATTAATTTTATTATTTCACCAAATTGATTTAAGGTAACCATAAAATAATTAAAATATGCAGCTAAATCATAAATTTCATTTTTACATACCTTTTGATAAACTTCACATTCTTTACAGGATTTAATTTTATTATTTAAAATTTGTGGGCAAACTATTTTTTTACCAAATAATGGTGCATCTGAGCCCGCTTCTAACCAACATAAAACTCCATCTTTTCCAAATTCTGGACATTCCTTTTGATTACAATGTTTTATTTCGCTGCAATTTACTTTTGATAAATCATAGCGAACTGATAAATCACCTGCTACTGCTTTTCCAAATAAATCTTTAAATTTTATTAAAAGATTAACTACATTTTTCTTAATTATAATTGAATATATTATAGCACCAATTATTATTCCTGCTATACTTATTATTACTGCAATTAAAATTAAATGATTTATTGTTACCCTTATATTTTTTAATGTATATCCTATTCTTAAAATACCCATTCTGCTCGAACTGCTGATTACTGGACTTATTACTTCAAATATATCTTTTTTATTTAATTTTTTTTCTATTTTTGTTGCTTCTGTTTCAAGTATTCTTTTTTCATAATCTGTTTGATTTAAATATTTATCTTTTGTTTCTTCTAATGTCGTAACTACACATCTACCATCTGTCCCAACAAAAAAAATATATTCAACATCTTTATCAGATTTTTTTACTTCACTAAATAAACTATTAACTTTATCCCACTCACCTACCATTGTTAAATCCGCTATGCTTACTGCTATATTTGAGCCTAATAAATAAGCTTTGTTTTCAAGACTTTCTAACAATGATTTCTGTAGAAATATTAGAGTTGTTATCAATAAAATCGAAACTATAATCACAAGTATTATAAAATAACTTAATATAATACTTTTATTTATGCTTCCTTTACTCCTAAAAAATATTTTCATTTTTATTCACCTCAATAAAATAATTTAAAAAAATGGGGCTTTTTAATTTTAAAAAGCCCCATAATATTTTATTATTTGAATTCAGACCAATTTGTAATTTCAACCCAATTTTTACCATCAAACTTTGATAGAAATAATTGTTTTATTCCTTCATGGTCTGTTGCTGAATAATCAAATTTTAAACCAGTTCCTAATTGCCCTGGCTTAATTGATTCCACTGCTTCAATAAATTTATCTCTTGTTATATCGCTGCCTGCTCTTTTTAAACCTTCTACTAATACTTTCGCGTTTACAAATCCTTCTAAACTAACAAATGTTGGTTTTGCATCAGGATTATATTTTTTTAATAAATCAAGATATTCTTTTATAACTGGAAATTTTTTGCTGTTTTCTTCGGTATATGGTGGAACAACTAATGAAATAATACAATTAGAATAATCCTTTTCTAATGCTGCTGCTAATGCTTCTGGACCTACAAAAGAAACTGTATAAAATATTGTTTTTGTTAAACCTTTTTTCTTTGCTTCTTTTACAAATTTTGCTAATGGCTTATATGTTCCTACCATTACTATTACTTCTGGTGATGATGGCAATATTTTATTTAATCCATCTTCTATTGCTTCTGTATTTCGTTCATAAGTTCCATATGCTATTGGTTTTAAATTATGTGATGTTAATGCTAATTCTGTTCCTGATTTTACTGCCTCGCCAAATGCATCATATTGATAAAATATCGCTACTTTTTTATAATTTAATTCTTTTACTACCTTATCTATAAATGCTTTTACTTCAGTATTATAACTTGCTCTTATATGAAAATTTGTCTTTTTAAATGGAGATCTTAATGCTTCTGCGCCTGTAAAAAAACCTACTATCGGAACTTTTGCATTAACCCATAATGGTTGTGCTTTTACTGATGTTGGTGTTCCTACATAACAACTTAAAGCAAAAACTTTATCAACTTCAATCAGTTTTTTTGTATTCTCAACACATTTTACTGGGTCATAACCATCATCATAGAATATTACTTTTATTTTTCGATTATTTACTCCACCTTTATCATTTATATGGTTAATATATGTCATCATTCCTATCTTAGTTTGAATTCCTAATTCTTTTGTTGGTCCTTCTAATGCTAATGATGAACCAATTAAAATTTCTTTATCACTTACTCCTACCTCTCCGTTTATTATTCCAATCAAACTTATTAAGATTATTAAAATTAATATTATTTTCATTGACTTAACCTCCTTTTAATTTTTTTAATTTTTTATTTTTAGGTTTTCTTTTTTATGGTGGACTTTTATTTAATTGATTTTCGTTGATTTTATTTTTACTTTTTAGAGATGCTCTTCTTAAAAAAAATTTTTCTTCTTTTTCCATTAACCAACTCATATTTTCGCGATTACCGTAAAAATATTTTTTTATATTTAAAAAATAATTTCTTTTTCAAATTTTAAAAAATCTATATACAAAAAAATTTTTCTGATTTTTTCTATTTTTAAAAATTTTGATTTTTGATTTTCTTTGTAAATGATTTGATAAATAGGAATATATTGTGCTTGCTTATTTGCTTGCTGCAATATTAAGACCAGACTATTTTTTATTTGTTTTATATAATTTTTCAAAACAAATAAATTTAAAAATATTATTATAAACATTTTAAATTATTTTATTTTTAATTTTAAATTTTTTTGTATAAATTAAAAATATTTTTTTGTCAAGAACTTTTTTTAAAAAAAATTTTTTAATCCAGATATGCCTGATTAACCTGATAAAAAAGATAATCATTACATCTGCAAAATATAATGGTTGGGCGGTAATTGACTTATCATATTTAAATTGGTATAATGCCTCAAGTGTACTTAATTAAAGTGCCTTAAGTTTTTTTAACTCAAGTTCACTCAAGAGCACTTTTAACTTTAGTGCACTTCTGCTTTTGGCTTTTTGCCACTAATAATACAAATAAGAAATAAGCCACGAATTTACACTAATTTACACGAATAATAATAAACACGAATAATAAAAATTATTTTACCTCTTACTAAAAACTCTGCTCTCTATACTCTCCTCTATTCACTCTGCACTCTGCACTAAAAATAATTCAATGTAGCACAAGCATTCTTGCCTGTGTGCTTCTCTCACTATATCAAATTTTACCCGCTCTGTGGTTGTGTTTCAGGAGGCATTCTCAACACAGGTTTCACCGCCGGCTATTTGAATTTCAAAAACTTCGTTCTTGTTTTTTGCAAACATTTTCTGCTTCTTTATTTGCCACGAATTTACACTAATTTACACGAATAATAATAAACACGAATAATAAAAATTATTTTACCACTTACTAAAAACTCTGCTCTCTTCACTTATCACTCTATCTTAAACTGGCCTATTCCTTTATTTAATTCATCTACTACTTTCTTTACTTCTAATGGTTGGTCGGTAATTGACTTATCACATTTAGATCTGTTCTATTCTCTAAAACTCTGTCCTTACATATTTGCATAAACATCTTCAATTTGCTTAACCATTTTTTTTATATCAAACTCTTTTATTATTTTTTTATAAGCTTTCTCTGTTATATTTAATAATGTTTCACTATCTGCTAAATATTTAATTATTTTTTCTGCTGCTTTATTCAAATCATTTATATTTATTAAAATGCCTGTCTCGCCATCTTTGATTAACTCTCTTATCCCACTTATATCAGACGCAACAATAGGAACTTTTATTGACATTGCTTCTAATATTGAAAATGGTAAGCCTTCCCATCTTGATGTTAAAAAAAATAATTTTGCTTCTCTTAATAAATTATCTGGTTTTTCTATATTCCCAATTAATTTTACTTTATTTTCTATTTTTAATTCTGTTATTATTTTAACTAATTCCTTTCTATAAGGACCTTCGCCTGCTATTATCAAATCAGGTAAATTTTCTTCTTTTTCTAATAATTTTTTATATAATTTTACTAATATATCTACTCCTTTTTCATAATGCAATCTTGTTAATGCAACAAAATATTTGTTTTTTCTAAAATCAGTTATCACATAATTTTGATAATCTATTCCTGATTTAATTACTAAAATTTTTTTTTCATTTATTTTGATTTTATTTATTAAAAAATTTTTGCCTGCTTCTGAATTTGATAAAAATAAATCAACTCTAAATGAAGTGATTCTATCAATAAAATTATGAAAAAAATTTCGCCAGCCATCAGTACTTCGTTGTGATGATATTAATTTTATTTGCGAATTAAAAAATAAAATTATCCTGACAAGTAAATTTGCTTTTATTAAATATGTTTGTATTATATCTGGACCAAATTCTTTTATTATTTTTCGGATTTTAAATATGCTAAAAATAAAATTAAATTTATTTGTTTTTATATAGTCAACTTTTATTCCTGTTTTAATAATCTTATTGCCAATTTCAGAACCTGTATTTAATGCTATCACACGATGACTAAATTTTGTTTTATCAGAATATTCTAAAAATTTATAAAGCATTATTTCTGTGCCGCCAATATTTAGATTGGATATTATATGTAAAATTTTCATTTCTTTTTTTGATGTGATTAAATAATTATTCTATTTCTTTTTATGGTAATTCATTTATTCCTAATTCTGTTAAAAATACTTTTTCTAATTCTATTATTTCATTACAACCTTTTTTCGCATAATCAAGCATCTTTAATAATTGTTCCTGATTAAATACTTTCTTCTCTGCTGTTGTCTGAATTTCAATATAATTATTTTCTGCATCCATAACGACATTCATATCAACCTGTGCTTTATTATCTTCTTCAAAATTCAAATCAAGTAATATCTCATTATTAACTATACCAACGCTAATTGCTGATAAATAATTTCTTATTATCTGTTTTTCTATTTTATTTTTCTCTTTAAATTTTTTCATTGCCAGAACTAATGCTAAAAATGCACCATTTATTGATGCTGTGCGTGTGCCACCATCTGCCTGTAATACATCACAATCTATCCACACTGTGGTTGGTCCTATTGCTTCAAGTTCGATTATTGCTCTTAATGCTCTGCCTATTAATCGTTGTATTTCATAAGTTCTGCCTTTTATTTTGCCTGTCACTACTTCTCTATTTATTCGCATTATTGTTGAGCGTGGCAATAATGAATATTCTGCTGTTATCCAGCCTTTATTTGTATTTTTTAAATGTGGCGGTTGCTGATTTTCTAATATTGATACATTACATAATATCTTTGTATTTTCACTTTCTATTAATATCGAACCTTCGGGATATATAATGTAATCTCTAACAAATTTTATACTTCTTAATTCATCATTTTTCCTGCCATTATTTCTCATTTTCCTTTTCCTTTCTTTTTAAATTTAATATTCCAAATAATTTCTCAAATTCTAACGGTAATTTCTCTGTCTTAAAATATACATAATCATTTATTGCTGGATAATAAAATTTTATCGAATAAGAATGCAACATTAATCTCTCACTTTTTATTGGCAATGGATTTTTCCGTATATTTGAATAAATTAAATCATTTATAATCGGATGTTTTAAATAACTAAAATGAACTCGTATTTGATGTGTTCTGCCTGTAACCAATCTTACTTTTACTATACTGAATTCTTTGCTATTAAATATAACTCGATATTTTGTTATTGCATTTCTACCATCATTTACTATTGCCATTTTTTTCCTGTCTTTTTTACTTCTACCTATTGGCAGTTTAATTATTCCTTTTTTTTCATTAAAACTATTATGCACCACTGCTATATATGTTTTTCGAACTCTTCTTTCCTTAAATTCATTTGAAATATATTTATGAAAATGATTATTCTTTGCTATAATCATTATGCCAGATGTATCTTTATCAAGGCGATGAACTATGCCAGGTCGCTCTATACCATTTATATCTGATAAATTTTTACAATGATATAATAAAGCATTAACTAATGTGCCTGTATTTTGATTATTTGCGGGATGAACAACCATCATATATGGTTTATTCACTATCAAAAAATCATCATTCTCATAAATTATTTCTATTGCTAAATTTTCAGGTTGAATTTCACTTTTTTTTGGTTCTGGTATCTCTATGCTTATTTCATCATTCTTGCTTAATAAATAATTTTTATTTACTTTCTTATTATTTACTGATATGTAATTTTCTAATATTAGTTTTTGAATATATGTCCGTGATAATTCTGGATATTTTGTATTTAGATATTTATCTATTCGATTTTTTACTTCTTCTTCATAGATTATTATTTCTTTTTTATTCATTATTATTTTCTATCTGTCCTTTTATTAATGACTTTAAATAATTTTTATCTATTTCTAATATACTTGCTGTTTTTTCTATATCATTATTATTCTGCGTCATTATATAATTTATATATTTCATCTTTGCATTATTTATAAATTCTTTTAATGGTAAAAATTCATTTATTGTTAATGTAAAACTTTTCTTTACTAATTTTGATATGTCTTCTGGTAAATCATTTAAACTTATATATTCTTTATTTGTTAATACAACTATTCGTTCAATAAAATTTTGTAATTCGCGGACATTACCTGGCCAATCATAAGAAACTAAATAATTTAATAATTCATTTGAAAAAGTTATCTTTTTCTTTTTATTTTTCAAACAAAATTTTTTTAAATAATAATCAACAAGTAAAGCAATATCTTCTCTCCTTTCACGAAGTGGCGGTATATAAATATTTACTACATTTAATCTATAAAACAAATCTTCACGAAAAATGTTTTTTTCTACTAATGTTTTTAATCGTTTATTTGTTGCAGCTAATATGCGAACATCAACTCTAATTGGTTTTGTGCCGCCGAGCCGAATAAATTCTTTTTCCTGTATTACTCTCAAAAATTTTGTTTGTAAATCATACTTTAAATTACCTATCTCATCAATAAATAAAGTTCCTGTATTTGCTAACTCTATTCTTCCCTGTTTTCTACTTGTAGCACCTGTAAATGCGCCTTTTTCATAGCCAAATAATTCACTTTCAAATAAAGTATCTGGTATTACTCCACAATCAACTGTTATAAATGGTTTATTACTTCTTTTACTTATTTGATGTATTCGCCGTGCTATTAATTCTTTACCTACACCTGTTTCGCCTTCTATTAATACTATTGCATCAGTATTTGCTATCTTTTCTATTGTATTAAATATATTTTTCATTGCATCTGAATTGCCTATAATATTGTGTGCTGGATAGATTTCTTCTATTTCTTCTTTTAATATCTGTATCTCTTTTTCAAGTTCTATTGTCTTTTTTATTTTTGTTATACAATTCCTGAGGCGCTCTATATCAAATGGTTTTTCTATATAATCAAATGCACCTAATTTTATTGCTTTTACTGCTGTTTCTATTTCGCCAACTGCGGTTAACATTACTACATTTTGATTTGGATAAAGTGATTTTATTTTTTTTAATATTTCTATTCCATTTTCTTCGCCTGGCATTATTATATCTAAAAAAATTATATCTGGTAAATAAGTGCGAATTATTTCTATTGCTTCTACACCACTTGCTGCTGTATATGTTGTATATTCTTCTTTAAATAATTCAACTAAAAAATTTCTTACATTTTCTTCATCATCTACAAATAATAAACTTAATATTTCCATTTTTTAATATTCTATTCCTTTTCTTGCTTTTACTTTTTGTTGATAATAATGTTTTATACTTTTCATTTCAGTAATTAAATCTGCATACTCAAATAATTTTTTTGATTTATAATTCCCTGTTAAAATATATTCTGTTTTCATTGGCTTCTCTTTGATTAAATTTATTATCTCTCTTTCTTTTAATATTTTCAATTTAAGTAAATATAAAATTTCATCAAATATACATAAATCAAAATCATTGTTTTTAATTAGTTTTTTTACTTTTGTAAATACTTTATTATATTTTTTTATTATTGATTCTTTTATTGGTTCTTTTATAAAACATTTATCACCAAAACAATAAAAATGTATATTATCAAATTTTGCAAGTACTTTACACTCACCTGATTTTCTTCTCTTTAAAAATTGGATAAATAATATTTTAAAATTTGCAGCAGCACTGCGAATCGCTATTCCTATTGCTGCGGTCGTTTTGCCTTTGCCATCACCATAATATATTTGCACATAACCCTTTTTCATTTTCTGAAATAATTAAAATCATTATTTATTTACTCGCAATATTTTATACATTATCTCTATGCCTTTTTTTAGCTCTTTTTCTGTTATGATTAATGGCGGTGATAATCGTATTATTTTTTCACCTATTGCATTTATTATTAATCCATTTTTCAAACAATCAACAACAAATTGTTTATTATTAATACTAATATCAAATCCTATTAATAATCCTTTTCCTCGTATATTACTTATTAATCCAGTCGTATTTCCAATCTCTTTTAATTCTGCTTTTAAATATTCTGATTTCTTATTCACTTCATTTAAAAATTTTTTGTTAAATATAATCTCTAAAACAGTTTCTGCTACACCAGTTATTAAAGAATTAGCACCAAATGTTGCAGCATGCATTCCAGGTCCTAATACATCTTTGTATTTTTCTTTTACTACTGCTGCACCAATCGGCAAGCCGCCGCCTAATGCTTTTGCTAATGTCATTATATCTGGTTCTATATCATAATGCATATAACAAAATTTTTTGCCTGTTTTTCCTATGCCTGTTTGAACTTCATCAATAACTAATATTATTTCTTTTTCCTGACATATTTTATATACTTTATTTATAAATTCTTTTTCTGCTTCTATCACACCACCTTCTGCCTGTATTAATTCAATTATTACACCTACTGTATTTTCATTTACTTTCTTTTCACAATCAGTAATATCATTATAGTTTGCATATACAAAAGATGATATTAGTGGCTCAAAGCCTGATTGATATTTTGTTTGTGCTGTGGCTGATAATGAACCTAATGTTCTGCCATGAAATGAATTATAAAATGATATTATCTCGGGCTTTTTTATTCCTTTCTTATTGCCATATTTATGTAGTATTTTTATTGCTGCCTCATTTGCTTCTGTTCCACTATTACAAAAAAATACTCTGCCTTTATAACTATTCGCAATTATTTTTTTCGCTAAATTTAATGGATTTTTTGTGTAATATAAATTTGATGTATGCATTAATATTTCTGCTTCTTTTTTTATCCTTGAAACAACTGCTGGATGACAATGACCTAAACTATTTACTGATAATCCTGATAAAAAATCAAGGTATTTATTATTATATTCATCAAATACATAACATCCTTTTGCTTTGCTAATAAATAAATCCTGTCGGCCATAAGTATTTAATATATATTTCTCATATTCTAATTTTATCTTTTTGTTCATTTGATTTTTCTCCTTTAAAATCCAAATAAACTAAAAAACATATTAGCAAAACTTGATATAACACTCTGTTCGCGCTGATCTTCTATTGCCTGATTCATACTTTTTGTTGCGCCTTTTACTTCTTTGTATAATTCTTCGTCTTTTATTATTTTTCCTAATGTGCCTTCGCCTTTATTTATTGATTCTGTTATCTCTTTTATATTATTTATACTCTTCTTCAAATCTGGCATACTCTCGCGTAATTCTGCTACTATCATTGTTATATTTGTATCATTCTTTTCTATTATCGTATATAAATTTTCAAATGTTTTTTTGGCATAACCAACTGCTTCCATTAATCCATTAAATGCATCATCTTTAGCAATTAACTTTCCAAGTGTACCTTCGCCATTCGTTATTTTTTCTGAAAGTATCTGTATATTATTTGAAACCTTTGTTAATGATGTTGTTGTTTTCTTTATATCTTCTAATATGTTCTGTATATCTTCTTTTTTAATTGAACCTACTACATTATCTACATTGGTTAATATACTACTTACTTTTGGACTATTTTCTTCTATTAATTTATTTATATTATTTAATGTTCGATTTTGATTTTCATTAAATGAAGCAATTAGCCCTTTTACTTCATCTGTTATTTCTTTTACATTTACTACTATCTGGTCAATATCAGTAATTCCAACGGCTGGTATAAAATCGCCATCTTTTAAATATTTTTCTGATTTCCCAAAATTTATATAAATATATTTTCCTGTTAATAAAGTTTCCATCATTATTTTTGCAGTTGCATCTGTTTTTATTTTATAGCGTTTGTCAATTGCTAAAACAACACGAACTTTATCATTTAGCGGAATAACATTCTCTACAAAACCAATTTTAACACCTGCAAGTTTTACACTATTGCCTGGTTCAAGTCCACTTATATCAGTGAAATAAGTATATAATGTATAATATTTTTTGAATAAATCAATCCGTTTTGCTTTGAATGTTATACCTGTAAAAATAATTATTGCTATGACAAAAAATAAACCAACTTTGAATTTACTCTTCATTTCAGCACCTATAAATATAACAATAATTTAGTTACGAAATAATTGCAAATTAATAATACAATAAATGATACAACCACTGTATTTGTTGTTGCTTCGCCTATGCCTTCTGAACTTAATTTTACATTCAAACCAAAATAAGAACTTATATTGGCAATCAAGATACCAAATAAAAATGCTTTTAATAAATTGCCAACCAGATCTATGGTGTTTACATATTGAAAAGCAGAATCAAAAAATTTTGAATAAGATAAACCAAAATAATAATTCGCTACTATTGCCCCACCAATTAAACCTATAATATCAGCATAAATTACAAGTATAATTGTCGAAAAAATACAAGCAATAAAGCGCGGCATTATTAAATAATTTATTATATTTATTCCCATTATATTTAATGTTTCTATTTCTTCTGATACTCGCATCGAACCTATTTCTGCTGTTATTGATGTGCCGACTTTTGCAAGCATTAATACTGCTGTCTGAACTGGTGCTAATTCTTTTAATAATGATAAAAATACAATTGCACCAAGAATATCATTTAAGCCAAATTTATTTAATTGATAACCACTCTGTAATGATAAAACCATACCAACAAAGAATGACATTATCATTGCTATTGGCAATGTCCTTATTCCCATTGTTATAATATTTTTGAATATTAAACCATATCTATTTTTTAAAATAAATGATGCTTTTACTGTCTCAAAAAATAATATCACCATTTCACCACATATCTCAATAAAATTTCTTATTTCTGTCATCATATTTATTATTGTAATTCAATTAAGCCAAAAAATAAAGCAATTTCTGTTTTTTCTTCTTGCTTCTTTATTTTAATTAATGGATTAACATTAAACATTACAAAATTTTCTTGCTTGTTTTTTTGAAATTCTATGAATGACCATAAAATATTTAAAATAAATTCATTACTATTTTTTTCTATCCTTATAAAATTCCATAAATTTGAATATTTCTTTTCTACTGTATTACCTTTTAAAAATATTTCTAATGATGGAATTGATAATTTCATCAGTCCATTATTTTTATTTACTTTAAATAATGGGAAAAATTGAAAAACTGATTGCTTATCTTCTTTTTCATATTTTTTATAGTATTTGATAAATGGTAAAAAATAATTATCTTTATAATATCCATCATTCTTTTCCTGATAATGAAAATGACCAATCGGGAATAAATAATAACCTGATTTTACTTTATTTGTTTTATCTTCCTTTTCTCCATAAATAAATGAATAATAAGTCTTACTATAATTATAGCTCCGCTCTTTTATGATAAATGGCAAAATACTAAAATTATTTTTAAAATCATTTTCTTTATATCTAATTATTGGATATAGATAAGACTTATATCTTGCACCTGGATAATTCTCTATTCCATAAATTGGAAAATAAATTTTACTTGTATATTTTTGATTGTTTATATAATTGTTTCTTTCCTGATAAAATGGATACATAACAAATTTTTTCTCATATTTTCCTTTTCTTTCTATCTCACCATAAAATGGGAAAAATTTTTTTATATGTAAATTTTCATTATCAGCAAAAGCAATAAATGGATAAAAATAATTTTTTATTATGTCATCTTTATATTTCGTTTTTAAATACAATGGAAATAAAAAAAAATTTATTTCTTCTTTTCCTAATTTACCTTTCATATTTCCAGCAATTGGAAAAAAGGCAAAATAATTTCCTTCTTTTTTATCATAACCATAAAAAATAGATGGTAAAAGAAATAAATCTACATCATTAAATTCAGTATCATTATTATGTTTTACTGCTGTATATGAATAAATAGGAAATATAAAAAATGATTTTGATATATCAGATTTTTTTTGCTGAATAAATGGATATAAATATGCTTTTGTTTCTTTATTTTTACTGGTATCTCGATAACTTTTATAAAATAAAAAATCAATCTCTTCTGTCGTATCACTAATATTTTTATTATATATTGGTCCTAATATTTGCTCTCTATATTCTGTCTTTTCTTTTATTATTCTGTAAATAAAACCATAATTTATTTCATCACTAAATAAATTTGTAATTAAAAATAAGTATATTATTATTTTAATGATTTGCTTCATAATCAACAAAATCAAAAATTCTTTTGAAATCAACAAATTTTTTTAAAAACTCATTTTTTTGATGAACTTTATTAAATTCTGACTTTGTCCCAAAAAATTCTACTTTACCTGCATTTAATATTAATAATTTATCTGCTAATAAAAAAGCACTTGAAATATCGTGTGTAATTACTATGAAAGTTATTTTTAAAAATTTTTTTAATTCTAATAAAAGTGTGTTTATTTCATAAGTTGTAATTGGGTCAAGCCCACTATGTGGTTCATCAAAATATAATATCTTTGGGTCCATTATTAATGCTCTTGCAAGTGCTGCTCTTTTTTTCATTCCTCCGGATAATTCATAAGGATAAAGTTCATTTACATCATTTAAGCCAACCCACGATAATTTCATTTTTATTATTACTTCGATTATTTCACGCGCAAGATTTGTTTTTTCTATTAATGGTAATGCAAGATTTTCATATATTGTTAATGAATTTAGTAATGTAGCGTTTTGAAATAATACTCCTATATTTTTGTAATAATATCTTAATTCTTCTCTATCATCACAATCAGTTAATACAAAATCATTTATTACTATTTTTCCTGTCTCTGGTTTTACTAAACCAAGTAAATTTTTTAATAGCGTTGTTTTACCTGAACCACTTTGCCCTAAAATAACAAGTATCTCATTTTCTAATATTTCAAAATTTATATTATCTAATATTTGCTTCTCTTTATATCGAAAATTTAATTTTTCTACTGTTATTATTTTTTTCATTTTTTATGAAATTACTAATTTTGGAATTTGCCATAATGTAAGTATATATTTTATCTCATCATTCAAACATTTTATTATTATTGATTTGAAATAGTTTTGAATAACTGATAGACAGGCAAGTAAACTTGTATCTGCTTTTTGACACTTTGTAAAATCTATTATTAAATTATAATTATTATTATAATGCTTCTTTATTTCTTCATAAAATTCATTCGCATTTTCAAATAATACATTATCATTTAAAAAAACAAAAACATTGTTGTCTTGCTTTTTAATTTCTAAATTGAATTTTTTCTTTTTCATTATTAATATTTTTTACCGTGTTTGTATGGTCTTAATTTATTCTTTTCATATTTTTTTAATATTTCTTTTTCTAAATCAATTTTTAGATAACCACAATAATCAAATATTCTGATTACTGTATCAGCAATTTCTTCTTTGAAATTTTCAAAATCATTATTTCTATCTGCTTCCAGTGCTTCGCCTAATTCACTTACTATTAACATTAAAATTGTGCCTGTTTCTCTTTCTTTTTCCCAGAATCCTTTTTCTTTTGCTACTTTATGGCATAGTTCTACCATCTCATTTATTTCCATATTTTTTTACCTTCTTTATAAAATTATTTTTATTTTTTATAACTTTACTATAAATGGTCTGCCTAATATTTCTTCGTATAATCGTTCAAATGCTTTATTTTTATTAAATTTCTCTATTCCTCTCAATACATATTTTATTTCATCATCAGAAACATTATCAAGTTGATATGAATGTGCACGCATCCATTCTTTTGTTTTTTCTGTTATTTTTGCATCAAGTTTTACTGCATATTTTATACAGCGTAAAATAACTCGCCATGCTATTGGTTCATTACCTTTATGCGGTATTACTTCTATAATATTATCTTCAATTGCCTGTAATCCACCGATTGGATCAACTATTCTACCATTAAAAAATTCATAAGCAACTGCATTTGCTGTTATATCAAATTTCTTTAATGCATTTTCTACTGTTGGTTCTTCGCCTTCTTCAAGCATTGAATCTTCTACTCGCCAGATATCAAAAGCAAAATCAATTCCTGCTGGTGAAAATTTTATGCTTCCTAACATACTTTTTCTTACTATTCCTTTATCTTTTAAAATATTATATATGTATTGTGTATTTCCATATTCAACTAATACATCCATATCTTTAATTTTTGATTGTCTGCCTTTAATTGTATCACGCAATATTCCACCAACTACATAAAACTTATATTCTGACGGTAGTTGTTTAAATATTTCTTTAATTGCTACATAGCCTGGTATGCTATGTAATGTCTCACGCACTTTTTTCGATAATTCCTGTAAATCAATCATATCTATACCTCCTTTTTAAAAATAAAAATGAATCGCTTTCGGAAATGTTATAAAATGAACACATTTATGTGCAAAATTATCACTCATTCCTGCTATGTAATCTATTACTATTCTTTTATTACTTGCTTTTTCTTTTATGTAAAATTTATGTATTTTTTCAAGGTATTTTCCAAAATAAATATTTGCACTATTTTCATCCATTAAATATTTCTTTATTTCAAATTTATTCTTATCAAACAATTCTATATAATGCTCAAATAATAGTTTTATATTTCGCTGACAGAATTTTATGTAGTTCTGAATTATTTTATGTGCATAAATATATTTGTAATTAAAATCTTTTAATTGAACCATTAATTCATAATACTTATCAGAAAAGCCTATTTTTCCTGTTTTTCGTGATGTTAGTATTATATCATCTACAAGTTTTGATATTATTTCGCCATTTGTCGAACCTAATCCTTTTTTTATTTTTTCTGGTATATCACTCTTTTTTATTAATCTTGCTGCAAGTGCATCTTCTATATCTCTTCCTAAATATGCTATTTTATCTGACATTCGAACTACACAACCTTCATTAGTTAATGGTAATGTATTTCTTTTTGTTAATTTTTCTAAATCTTTATATTCCTTTGCTGGCTCTAAATATTGCTCAAATGATTCTCCACAATGTGATACTATGCCATCACGCACTGCATAAGTTAAATTCAATCCTTCGCCATCTTTTGCTAATTTATCTACTACTCTTAAACTATGAATTTCATGCATAAATCCGCCTTCATCTAATATTAAGTTATTTAATGCACTTTCACCTGCATGCCCAAATGGCGAATGCCCTAAATCATGTCCTAATGCTATTGCTTCTGCTAACTCTACATTTAGATTTAATCCTTTACATATTGATGCTGCTATTGTTGATACATGTAATACATGTTCTAATCGCACACAAATATGGTCACTTTCTGGTTCAAAAAAAACCTGTGTTTTATGCCGTAATCTGCGAAATGCCATTGAATGGATTATTATTGTCTGGTCTCGAAAAAATTCATCACGAACATCTTTTTTTTTTCGCTTTTTCCTGAATGTGTATATTTCTTCACTTAATGGATTTTGAAACATTTATTCTTTTTCCTCCATTATTTATTTCTTGCTTTTTTCTCTTTTTATTTTTTATATTATATATTTTTTTTTCAGTCAATAATTTTTATTACAAAAAATTGACCACGGATATTTCGCTGGTAATTCTATTTCTAAACTAATTTTTTCTTTTTTCACAGGATGATAAAAAACTACTTTCTTTGCTAATAATGCTATTGATTTATCTGCTAATGGTTTTGTTGCGCCAAAGCGCAAATCACCTGCTATTGGATGTTTTATTTCACTAAAAAATCTTCGTATTTGGTGTTTCTTCCCTGTTATTAAATTTATTTCAACTAATGAATAATTTTTCTTTTCTTCTATCACTTTGTATTCGAGTTTTTCTTCATATTTTTTCGAACCATTTTTGATTTCTTTATCTACATATCCACTTTTTTTTATTAATCTTCCTTCTATTATTGCATTGTATATTTTTATTATTTTCTTTTCCCGAAATTGTGATGATAATCGTGCTGCGGCTTTTGATGTCCGCGCTAATATTATTATCCCTCCGGCTGGTCTATCAAGTCTATGAACTGGCGCTAAAAATACATTACCTTTTTTATTATATTTCTTCTTTATATATTCTTTATAATAATCTAATAATGTCTTATCGCCTGTTTTATCTGCCTGAACTAATATATTAAATTCTTTGTTCACTACTAATAAATGATTATCTTCGTATAATATTTTCATATATTTATTAATGGCAATGTAATTATCATTGTATTTCCTATATTTTTCAAACTCTCTATTGTTATTTTGCCATTATGTTTCTCTATCAGCATTTTGGAAATTAAATAATCTATTTTTACATCATCTTTCTTTAATACATTATCTATTTTTAATATATTATTTATTTCTTCTTCACTTAAACTTTTACCCTCATCAATTATTTTTATTTCTATATTATTTTTCTTTTTGTTCTTCTCTATATAATTTACTATTTTACTATGTATTATTACATTTTTATTTGTTGCTGTCTCTTTTATCGCGCGTCGTAAAAATGTTAATATCGCAAATCTTATTTCATATTCTATTCCCTGTATATATCCATCTTTTATGTAATTATATCTTTCAAATTTTATATTTTTATTTTCTATTTCTCTTTGCACATTTTCATTTATTTCTTCTAATAATTTTACTATATTGAATAATTTCTTTTGCTTTTCTTTTTCATTATTTATTATTGAATATTTTTTTTCTGCTATTTCTATATAATCAAATATGTTCTTTAATTCTGCATATATCAAACCATCTTCTTTTATTCTTGTATTTTCTATTATTCTTTTTATTTTTAAATATGCTTTGTATATCTCATCTATAAAATAAAACTTTATTATATTCTCATTCAATATCTTTTTTAAATCATTTATCTGATTATTCATTGAATTTAATTCTTCTAAATTTGTAAAAGAAATTATTATTTTATCGCCTCCTATTGAATCATTTAATATATTTTTGTATATTAAAATTGGTTTTCTTTTCTTCAATCGCGTTATTACTTCGGTTTTTAATTCTATTATTTTCTCTTCAAAATTTAATATTTTTTTTACAACTTCTTCTGCAAAATAATCTGTAATTTTCATTTCACCTGAATATTCTATTTCTAATTCTTTCTGGCATTTTTCATTTAAAAAAATTATTTCATATTTCTTATTTAATACTATGATTGGTATTTGCAATTTCTTTAAAACTACATAGATTAATTCTAAACTTTTTTTCTTCTCTTCTTGTATGTTTATTAATTTTATTAATACTTCAATGAAATGCTTTATTATTTTGCTTAATTCCAATTCTTCATTTGTAAAATACTTTTTTTCTTTTAAAAAAATAAGTAGATATTCTTTCTTATTTTCAAAAGTAAAATCTATCTTTAACATTGATTTATATTTCTGGAATATTGATATTTTATACTTCTCATAAGGTTCATTGACTATTGTAGTTATTATGCTATTTAACAATGGAAATTCCTGATAATTTTTTATTTTCACTCCATCTTCTATTATTACGCCATAATTATTTTTTATCTTCAAAAGAAATAAGCCACTATCTGCTCTGTATATTTTTTTTAATAAAATATATAATTCATTTATATTATTTGTATTTATATTTTCTATTGAAAATGAATTTGAAAAATTTAAAAATCTTTTATAACATCGTAATTCAATTTTTTTATTCTCATCAAAAATTAAACTAATAACAAGCGATATAATAAAAAAGGAAATATATTTTAAAAGATTATTTTCAATAATCGTATGAAATTGTGGCGAACCAATATAATTAAAATGGTCAAGAAAAAATAAGATAAAAACAACTATTGCCCCACCTTTTACACCATAACTTAATGCTGCTGATATTACTGGTATAATTATTAAAAAAAATAATTCACCTGAATATCTTATTGAAAAATGTGTTAAAAAAATATAACACAATAAAATGAATAATGATAAATTTTTTGATTGAATTTTTAATTTCAGGATTGGTTCAAATAAAAAAATTAATAATTCAAAAATCAGGCAAATGAAAAATAATTTATTTAATAAAATATTATCCAATTTAAAAGAAAAAAAATAAAGAAGAATGAAAAGTGCAATAAAAAGAAAATAAATAATGTTGGAAAATAATTTCATTATTTATTTTTTAGAAATTCTCTTATTACATTATAATCTTCATCTTTTGCTTCATCATAGCCACTTATTTCACCTGTTAATGATTCAAATATTCTGTTTTTATCAGGATAATTATTTAATTCAAGAAAAGCATTTTTTACTTCTTGTAAGAATTGTTCATCTTTTAATAATAATGGACCTGCTACAATTGGGTCATTTGAAATTGGTGGCGTAGTTGATATTATTACTAAATCATTTATCTGTTCTGGATTATTCTTTAATGTTGAAGTTCTCGCATCAAAATAACATGCTCCTGCATCGTATTTCTTTTTTAATACATTTAATACGACATTATCATGTCCTTTTAAAAAAGATACAGTAAAATCAACATCTTTTTTTAAGCCTGCTTTTTCTAATACATATAAAGGAAATATATATCCTGATGTTGATTCTGGATCTACAAATGCTATTTTCTTACCTTTTAATTCTTCTACTTTTTTTATTTTACTATCTTTATGAACTATTATCATTCCTTCATAAGTTGATTTACCTCTACGAATTGGTTTTACTAATGGCTTGCATTGAAATTTTGCGCTTGCGTGAACATAAGCGACAGGTCCTAAAATTGCAATGTGATATTTATCTTTTAAATTATCTGATACTTTTTCATAATCACTTGCAAATTTTATCTGGACATCTGCTTTTAGTTTTTCTTCTAAATATTTTCTTAATGGCGTCATTTGCTTTAATACATTTTCTACATTATCTGCTGGAACTCTACCAAATATTAATTTTTTTTGTGGTTCTTTTTTTGTTATTTCTTCTTCACTAACTGCCTGTTCTACTGATTTTTCTGACTTTTTTGAACAATTAGTTAAAATCAAAAATGAAAAAAATAAAATAAATATTAATATAAAATTTATATATATCTTATTCACATTATCACCCCTTTTTAAAAAAATTTTTTTTATTTTATAACTTTTAATTTTTTCTGTCAATGAAAATAAATTTATCAAGCAAAAATATTATCTTATTCTTAAATTTATTCTATCACTTAATTAAAAATTATTTATTTTTTCTCTTCAAAGAATAAATTAATAAAATAACTATTCCAACAGAAATAGCAGAATCAGCAATATTAAATGCTGGCCAGCGACTAAGATGATAAAATGGTAAATTTATATCAGGTATATCAATATCAATAAAATCAACAACAGCACCCCAAATAAATCTGTCAAGAATATTGCCACACGCACCTGCAATAATTAATGTAAATGCTAATAATGTTAAAAAATTTTTTTCTTCATATTTTATAAAATAGACTAAAATTATTATTAAAATTATTGGCGTGCTATATAAAAAAAATTTGCCATATTCATTAAACATACCAAATACAATTCCATTATTTTCAATATATGTAATTCTAATAAATTCAAAAAATATATTTTTACTTTCACCTAATTCAAAATTTTTCTTTATTAAAAATTTTGTATATCTATCAGATAATAAAATAAATATGAATAGTATGATAAAAAATACGATTCTGGATTTTTTGATTTTCAACATATTTTGAATAAAATTAATCAACTATTTTTCCTATACTTTTTACAACTTCACGAATAATTAAATTACTCTTTATTTTCTCTCGACCGCTAAATGATTTTAAACCAAACCTGATTTCAATATTGGATAATGTTACATCATCTATCTCAAAAATAGTATTTTCTATTATATTTTTTATATTCTTTATTTTATTTAATGCTTCCTGATAATTCAAATCTGGCGAAATAATTGCAATTATATTTCCATAAAATAATGTGCAAATATCTATTCGCCTTAAATTATGTGTTATTATCTGACTTATTTTTATTATTAATTTATTTGCTACTGTCTCTCCATATTTTTCAAAATAATTCATATAATTTTTTAATTCAATCATAATTATACTAAATTCTGAATTATTTATTTTTACTTCTTCTATTTCTCTATTTAAAATCTCATAAAAATAATCTTGATTATATAAATTAGTTAACGAATCTTTAAAATTAAAATTTGCTGTTTCAAGGTCAATTGCTAATTTGGAAATAAGTTGCGAAAATAATTCAGCATAATTCTTTAAAAATTTTAAATCAAATTTAGTGAAATCATTTGCTTCTCTTTTGGTAACAAAAATAAATCCTACAACTTTTTTATTTTTCTTTATTGGAAAAAATAATAATTTTTTTTCTTTCTCTGATGTTTGAATTATTGAATTAATATTTAATATAATGAAATCTTCAAATTTTTCTAAATAGTTTATAATTATTTTTTCAGCATCAAATTGAAATTTAAATATTATTTCTGATATTACATTTTGTGCTTCTAATATATTTATTTTCTTATTTGTATAATCAATAAACGCAATACAACAGGATTCAAAGAATAATTCATTAATAATAATATTAACTAATTTTTCACAAAATTGTTTTATTTCAAAAGCAATTAAAATACTTTCTTTATTTTCATTCATAATTTAATTATTTTAAAAACAATTAAATCTAAATTGCAATAAAAAAATTTACTGCCACATTTCTTTTAAATAATCAGGTAAATCTGCTGCTTCCTGTGGTCCTACCATTATTTGCCAATTCTTTAATTCATCTTCAAGTTCGCCTTTTAATACTGCTACATAACCCGGTATAATTATTTTTCTGTGTTTTATCTCATTTTCAACATTAAATGTTTTTATTGCTTTTGTTATTATTGTTGAATTGAATTTGTTTGCTGACCATGCTGTTAATACTGACATCCCTTCTGAATCTGTGATAACTAATCTTGCACTAAAAGCAGAATTTGCTATCTCTCCGCTTACAATAAAATATGTTAATGAAAAATTTGTCGTTACCAATAATGGTGAATTTTCATCAGGATTACCTATTTTATATACACCTGGTTCTATTTGTAATGGTTTTCTTGGATCTGTATAAATATTTTGTCTTAATATTAGCAATGTTTTTAATGATAATAAATCAAATTCATTTAATATGATAATTGATGAATATTTGCATATACCAGCAATTGCTTCATAAATACTCTGACACTCTGTAAATATTGGAAATCCTCCATTTTTATTGTTTTCTATGATTGCTAATCTTCTTATTCTATAATTATTCACTAATAAATCTGATATATTTTTTTGCTTAAATTTTATTAGCAAATTTTTTAAACCAATCTTATTTGCATTTTCTGTTAATTTTAATAAATTATTTACATTATCACTTTCAAGCACTATCTTTATTTCTTTTTCTTTTACTATTTCTTTTATTTCTTCTAATACTTTTTCATCAACATTATTTATTATTATCCTGTTATTATTTTTTTCAATATTTAAAATTTCTTTAAGTATTTCAAAATTTATTTTTGATAAAATAATTATTTTTTCTGTTTGTGAAACGATTTTATATTTTTTTAAAAAATTATCTTTATTATTTGTTTTATTTGTTAATCCAATTATTTCAGGATAATATACTTCACCTATTCTCTCATATTTAAAATTAATTATTTGATTTACTCTTTTCTGAAAAACATCATCATCTAAATCATCATCTAAATTAAAACCAATTAAAGTTCTATTAACAAATATTTTATCATGCCTATATAAAACTGTTTCTCCACCAATTTCATAAATATTATTATTTATATTAAATTTTAATACTTTAACTGGTGGCGCTTGTTCGGCATTTAATTTTTCTAATGCTTCTTGAGATATATATGGACAAAGTGTTGGTTCAACTGATTTTGCAGCAATCTTCATTGCAAATGCTAAACAGGTTGGCACACCACATTCTTTACAATTTTTATTTGGTAATAATTTAAATATTTGTAATCCAGTTAATGCCATTTTTTATACCTGCTTTATAAATTCTCGTAATTTTAATAATGATTGTGGATGTCGAACAATAATAATATTAGCACCTGCTATTATCAAAGGTATTGCTGTTGTTATTTCCCAATTTATGCCTGTTTCTATCTGTTTTTCTTTCTCTTTTTCATCTTTTATTTCTTTTATCTTCCAGGTTTCCTGCCCTACAAAACAAATCATTGGTGATGATAAAATTTCATCATTATTAAATAATTGTAATCTTATTCGTTCCATTACTGAATAAGTATATTCTAATCCATAACCAAGCCCGCCAGTTAATGGGTCAATTATTATTCTTGATAATGGAAAATTTAATTGGGTAATTAGTATATTTAATTGTTTCGCTATATTTACATCAATTGGTGATTCTGCTATTAAATAATGATTATTTGCAAGCGCTGCTGCTGTTGGAACTCTGTAATTTTCCTGAACAGCAGAACCTATTATAATTTGTCGTATTGCCTTTTCTGCACATTTTGTTATTACCTGATTCTGTTTTTCAAAATTACCTGAAAATTTTACAATTATTGGAATTGAAATCTCTTTTAAAATTTCATTTAATATTTCTATACATTCTTCTGCACTACGATTTAATTTATCCTGATGTGTTCCAATAAAATTTATAAATATAAAATCTGGTTTATAATTAATATAATATTTTTTTGACCATTCAACTGGATTTTTTATCTCTTCTCTTCCTATTGTTTCGCATAATGAATTTAACCAATCTGTTGGTTCAATATCTGTTATTTCTAAACCAAATGCACATTTATTAGGAAATTCACCTTTATCTTTATTATCTAAAAAAACATTCTCACCACCAATTATTATTTCATCATTAAATCTTATTGTTTGAACTTTACTTGCCATTAAATTAATTCACCCATTGTTAGTGCTGGATGATTTTTTTCTGTTAAAAAATTTATTAAACCTTCTAAATCAGTTGTTATTGTTTCATCTGCTATTTTATCAATTAAATCAGGTTCACCAAGTTCTTCACTTCTTTTTATTAAATCTTCTCTTAATTGTTCTTTTAAATTTTTTGGCATCCAGACTAATCTTTTTAAGCCACCTTCTGCAAATAAAAATTTTTTACTAATTATATAATTTATTCCAATACCAATAAAACCAGGATTTTGCTTCCCACCGCCTACTATATTTGCTAAATTTAAAAATGTCATTCCAGCTGGTGTCATTCCCTGATAACTTCTATCGACAACCATAAAACCACAAGTGCCAGGTAAAATAGCAATAACACACTCAAAACAACCACAGGATGTCATTGGGTCAACTAAAAAAGAATATGCACTAAATCTCTCAATTGTTTTATTTGAATTTTTATAAACAAAATCATTTACACCTTCCCATTGTCCTAAATTCGCATCAATCACTTTACCTTTTTTAACTGGCTGATTTGCACCTGTTGGTTTTATCTGATATGCCGCTTTACCATCAAGCCAATTATATGCACCACATAAGCCAAGTCGCTCTGGCGTAATTATACAAACATGTGTTGGTGCAAATGATTGACATAATAAACAAGAATAAAATTCTTCTACACTTTCATCTGTCATTTCACCAATTCGCTTATCGCGCTCACTATATATTTTTTGGGCTTCTGCTAAATATTCTTTTACTAATTCAGAATCAGTTATTATATCAACCTCTATTTTATCTATTATTTCACCATATTCACTTAATAATTTTGAGCAAATTATTTCTCCTAAATGAAATAATTTAAAACCATCTTTTTTTGCCTGTTTACTTATTCGCAGCCAGACAAAATTTCTTTGACCTGTATGCATTATTCCCATTGCAAAATTCATTATCCTGTGTATCTGTCTTTCTAAAATTGGTTCAAAATCTTTTTGCATTTTTTTTCCAGCAACACGAACAATCATTGCTAAATCAGTTGATGTCCCTTCTTGAAATTCATCAATCTCTTTTCCAATTACCTGAATTTTTTTATTTTGTATTTCATCAAAATTAACCATTTTTACTAATTCTAATGCTGTTGCGTGTTTACCTCCAAATTCAATATACATTTCTTCTTTTCGCACACGCTCACCTTCAAATGCTGGTCCATATTTCACTGGTATATCAATTTTAGTGATTTTAATTTTTATCTCTCTTGTTTCAATACAATAATCAACAATCTTATCTAAATCATTACAGGAAGATAATAATTTTTTTTCAAAACCATCATCTGAAAAAAATGAAATTTTTGGAACATCAAAATTAGTAATTACAGGAAAACCAAAAGCAATAGCACCAGCAGCAGTGGCAACTTTTTTAGCATCAATGCATTTTAATGCCAATACAAATGCTGGAATACGATTTCTACAATATTCAAGACATTTTTCTTTTTGACCGCCTTCTATTCCACCAAATGTTAAAGCAGCCCGAATAGCAAAATTCATCGCAAGAGCAGCTGATTCTGTATCATCTCCACAATTAACAATATAAGTTGCAAGTGAAATTTCTATTCCTGATTGTTCTAATTGTTTTGCAAATGTTTCGCCTTCACAATTACCTATTAAAATTGATAAAATATTTTTTTCTTGAAAGCCGCGAATTATTTTTACTGCCTCTTTTGCTGTTGGTGCTGAACCAAGAATAACAGCAATTCCACTTATATCACTACTAACTAATTGTACACCAAGTGAACGCAAAATTGTATCGGGTATAAAATTTACTTGCTCGCCACCTAATAATTGTAATGCTTTATAAAATTCCTCTAAAATTACAGTATTTATTCCACAATCAAGAATATTATTTTTATCTGTTTTTTCAATAATTTCTATTTGATTTTGTATATCAATTAATGAAAAAATTTTTTTGCCAGTTAATCCAAAAAATAAAGGAAAATTATAAGCTGTATCAGGAAACTCAATTTCTTTATCTCGGGAAAATTTACCTATTATTTTATCTACTAATTTCTTTGTAGCATTTAATTGTTCTAAAAAACCAGTGATTATTAGTTCTTTTAATTTTTCATTTATTTCCACATTTAACCCTTTTTTTCACGAACTTTATCTTTTATTCTTTTGATATGACCTCGACCAAGACCTTTTACTTCACAACCTAACTCAAAATATCGCTCAATTTTTTTATCATCGAGAATACAAAAGCAATCAATAATTGCACAGGGTTTACCAACTGCTTTAACTACTTCATCTGGGTCTAAATTTAAAAATTGTTTATGCCGAACAGCAAAAATAATTGCTTCTGCATCTTTCATTGCTGCAAACATATCTTTTTCTAATCTTAAATTTTTTAATTTTTCCTGGCGATGAAAATATTTCTTTTTGCTATAACCTGGATATGGATATGTATCCTGTTCTTCTAATTCCCACCAATGTTCTAAATATGGGTCAAATACTTTTATATCAGCACCCATTTCTGTTAATTTTCTTACAACAATTTCAACTCCGCTATAACGAGTATCACCTACATCTTCTCTATATGATGCACCTAATACTAATACTTCAGCAGCAGCAATTAGTTTTCCCATATTTCGTAATGCATCACGAACTAATTCAGCGACATGGAGTCCACGAGTATCATTTATATCTATTGCAACAGGCGTAATTTTAAATATATCATCATTCCAGCCAAGAATATGTTTATAAGCCCACACACCAAGCCCACCATCTTTTGGTAGACAATAACCACCAATACCTGGACCTGGAAAAATTATATTTGAATGAGTTGGTCTCATTTTTATTGCATCTATTACTTTCTTTAAATCTACTCCATTTCGTTCTGCAAATAATGACCATTCATCAAGAAAAGCAAGTATTGTTGCGCGATAACTATTTTCTACTATCTTTGCTGTTTCTGATTCTATTGGTTTATCTAATACTGTTAATGGATAATCTTTTGTATTTAATACTTCATTTAAAAATTTTACTACTTTATCTTTTGCTTCTTCATTTATACCACTGCAAACACGCCAGAAATCACGGATAGAAGCAACATAATTACGACCTGGCATTACACGCTCATAACTATGTGCTAATAATGGTTCACTACTTATTCCTCTTCTTTCAAATATTTTTTTCATTATTGGATAAGCAATTTGTTCTGTTGTGCCTGGTGCAACTGTTGTCTCTATTAATACTAATGCATTTGCTGGTATTTTTTCTGCTATTATTGCAATTGCATTTTCAAGCGCTGCCATATCAACTTCGCCATTCAATACATTACCAAGTGCATTTTTTAAATAGTCACATTGCACATCAACAACAACAACATCTGCAAATTCAAGTGCATCATAAGTATATGTTGCTATTAATGTTTTTTTCTTTAAAACACATCTTGAAATTATTTCATCAACTTCAGGGTCTTCTGCTTTTACTGGTGAAATGCCTTGATTTAATAATGGTATTTTCCAATAACTTCGTTTACTTGGTCTTTGCATTCCTATCACAAATTTTGTTGGCTCTTTTTTTTCATTTTCTGTATCAGCAACAATAGCAGCCATCACAGCACCAACAAATCCAAGCCCAACTACAACCACAATTTCTTTATTTTCTTTTCTTTTCTCTGCCACAATCTTTTTTAATCTTTCATACTCCTTTTTATAATCTTCTTTCGTTGGTAATTGATATTTTGTACCATCTGGACTTATTGAATATTCTTTTACTTCTTCTGCCATAATCATTAAACTCCTTTTAAAAAATTTTTTAAATTTTATCAAAAAAAATTTTTTTATGCAAGCATTTTTGAAAAAAATTTAAAATATATATAATTTTTTATTAAATATTATTCAATAATTTTTCCTTGCGTTCATTTACATAATTCGAATTTATTTTATATTTTCTTGGATTTGGAATAATTGCAGTTAATAATGCACTTTGCTCTAATGTCAATTTTTTACTTGTTGTTTTAAAATAATATTGCGAAGCTGCTTCTGCACCATAAATTCCATCGCCCCATTCAATAACATTTAAATATAATTCAAGAATTCTATCTTTACTTAAAAAAATTTCAATTAATATTGTATAATATGCTTCGAGTGCTTTTCGCAAATAACTTCGTTCTGGCCATAAAAATAAATTTTTTGCTAATTGCTGTGTTATTGTGCTTGCGCCATATTTTATCTTCTTCTTTTTTTGATTCTTTTTTATTGCATTTTTTATTGCTTCAAAATCAAAACCATTATGCTCATAAAATTTTGCATCTTCTGCTCTGATGACTGTTCTTCGTAAATTATATGAAATATTCGTTAATGGCACCCATTTATATATTTTTTTATATCTTCGTTTTGCTGCCTTTGCCTGCTTTTCTCGTATCTTCATAAAATTTGTATTTTCTGGATTAATATATTTATATCTGATAACTTGAAGTGTTGTAAAACCAATTAATAAAACAAATATAATAACTATAAATTTTATTAGTTTTTTTAACATAAATTTTTACTAATTAAATTTTTTAAACAAAATATAAATTAAATAAATTATCTTGTTTTTGCAAATAAATTTTTTTTGAAATTAAATCCTGATTTGAGAAAAGAAATTTGTCAACTTTTATTGAATTCTATATTTTATAATTTTTATTTTTCCACTCCAATATTTTTCTTCAACCATAATACAATCAGCAATTATTATTTTATTATTTAGTTTTCGAAATTCATCACGATTATCACCAATTATCTCATAAGTCTTTTTAGAACGTGATTTCCAATTTACAACTAAATAAATATAGTCTTCATCTGTTACATTTATTATTCCAGTTAATTGAACAATTTCTTTTGTTTCTTTTTCAGAAGAATTTCTTTCTTCTTTTTCTTTTGTTGATTGGAAAACAGCACAATTAAACACAAACAAAATAATAAGAAAAAATAAAAAATAAATCTTACGCATCAGGATAAAATTCTTTTTGTATTTTATCATAATAATCAATAATCTGACGGCAATATTTACGCTTTGTCATATAATCACCTGGGAAGAAACTTCTTTTAAAACCATAAATAATTATATCACGTAATTTTTTTAATGGTATATTAAAATTATCAACAGCCAATTTTATCTCTTTTGTTACTGTGGTATTTGACATTAACATATTATCAGTACATATTGTAACTGATAAGCCGTGTTCAAGCATCTTTTTAAATGTATGTTCTTTTATATCTTTTAAATTTGGATTTGTCTGTAAATTACTTGTTAAACATACCTCTATTGTTATTCTTCTATCTGCAATATAATTTGCTAAATCTCTTATATATTTTTGTTTATCTACTATTTTCTTACTCTCAATTTTATTTTCATCAAATAAATAAAAACCATGGCCTATTCTATCTGCTTTTAAATGCGTGATTGCCTGAAAAATTGATTCTGCTCCATACGCTTCACCTGCATGCACTGTCTTTTTTAAAAAATAATTATGACATATTTCGTATGCTGTTTTATGTGTGCCTGCTGGATAACCATTTTCCTGGCCTGCAAGGTCAAAACCAACAACTGGAATATCTGTTGTATTTAATAATTTTTCTGTTGCTTTTGCCAATTCTATTGATGCTAATGCAAATATCTCTTCCTGTGTCGAATATTTATGTACTTCAAATAATTTTCTATAATATTCAGACATCATTGGCATAAACATTCGTAATGAACATACGATTATTCCATAATGAAATGGTGGTTCTTCATTATTCTTTATTTTTTCTGATGAATTATATTCTGTCTCTGCTCTTTTTAGACCTTTATTCACTGCTTCTAATATCTGTTCAAAACTTAAATTTTTGTTTATATGTAATTGTGGTGCAAAACGAACTTCAATATATCTTACTCCTTCATTTATATTGTCCCAGGCTAATTCATAAGCAACTCTTTCTAATGCTTCGGCTGTTTGTAATGTTGCTACTGTATAAATAAACCCCTGTAAATATTCAGCCAGACTATTATATCTATCTTTAAATACTAATTGTTTTAATCCATCAACTGTATAAGATGGTAATTGAACATTATTTTCTTTTGCTAATTCAATTAATGTTGGTATTCTTAATGAACCATCTAAATGCAAATGCAAATCTGTTTTTGGTATCTTCTTAAGAAATTCTAATTTATACATTCTTATCGCCTCCATAAATTTTTTTTAAAAAATAAAATATCATAATTATAATGTCAAGTTTAAAAAATTTTTTTAATATTGATATTGACAAAAACTTTTTTTAATATATAATAATTATGGGAGTTATGAAAAAATTATTAATAATATTATTATTTATAATAATTATTATTTTAATTCTGTTTAAAATAAAAACACCAGATAATTTACCTGAAAAAATTGTGATAAAAAATGTTATCACTATTCCTTTAAAGTTAGAAAATAATTTACCTTTATTATATCCAAAAATTTCACATAATAATCAATATATAATTTATACTACTGCAACAAAAGATGGTTTATATTTATATGAAATTAAAACTAATCAATCAAAAAAAATTATTTCAGAAAAATTAGCAGATACTTTTTATGATTGGTCAATGGATGATAATTTTATTGCTTATACAACATATATAGAAAAAGAAGATGGCTTATTTTATTATGTGATTAAAGTATATGATTTATCAGCAAACAAAAATGAAGATATAAATGAACCCTGTCGGGAAATAACTAAACCAACCTGGTTAGTAAAATCAAAAAATGAAATGTTACTTTATTTTTTTGCTGATAATATTTTAAAAGAAAAAATATATAATGCAAAAAGCAAATTAGATTATAATAAAAAAAATGAAGAGCGAATTGTATTTCAAAAAGATATGAATATATGGTCACAAAAACTCGATAAAACTGATGTGCGAAGATTAAGTTTAAATGGGGGCTATAATCCTATTCTATCGCCTGACAAACAAAAAGTATTATTTCAAAATGGTGATGAAATTTTTTATACTTTTGTAACAGGCGAAACAGAAGCAATAAAAATTGGTATTGGTCTTGAAGCAATCTGGACAAAAGATAGTAATAAAATTGTATTTATTAAAACAGAAGATGATGGGCATGATATTACTGCATCAGATATTTTTTATTATGATATAAACACAAAAAAAATTGAGCAATTAACAAATACAAAAGATAAAATCGAATTGCATCCTTATCTATCGGCAGATAATAAAGAATTATATTATGTTGATTATAAAACTAATCAGTTGGAAAAATTCGAATTAAAATTATAAAAAGAGGTGATAAAAAATGTTTAAAACAAAATTATTCCTTTTTATCTTTATCTTAATGTCTTCAACAATTATTATTAGTGCACCATTAACTGGAATTAAAATTTGCCTTGACCCGGGACACGGTGGCAATGCAGGACAAACATATAATGGCAATCCTGGTGACCCAGGTGCAATTGGTTTAAATGGCTTACGCGAAGCAGATGTAAATTTACAGGTTGCAACAGAATTAAAATCATTATTAGCCGGTGCTGGCGCTGATGTTTATATGACAAGAACTGATAATGTTTTTATTACTCTTGGTGGAAGAACAACTTATGCAAATAATGCAAAAGTAGATAGATTTGTTTCAATTCATTTTAATGCGTCCTCATCAAGAAGTGCAAATTATTCAGGTGCACATGTCTATACCAGTGCAAGTCAAAATAGTATAGATTTAGCTTCTAAAACAATAATTGAAATTGAAAAAGCATTAAAATTGCCATTAGTAAGCACTAATTGTGGGGTGCGTGGTGTTCATAAAGATGACTTCTATGTTGTTAGAAATACAAATATGCCTGCTGAATTAACTGAAAGTTCTTTTATTTCTAATATTGATGAAGAAGCAAGATTAAGAAATCCTGATTATGTTAAATCAATAGCACGAGCACATTATTTAGGTGTATTAGCACATTTTAATAAATCAGTGCCTGATGATATTCAACCACCAGTAATTGCACATACTAAAGTAAATGATGTATTTGATAATGAAGATATAAATGTTGTTGCAACAGTAACTGATAATAAAGGAATTAAAAATGTTTATTTATATTACAGAAATATTAATGAATTAAATTTTGCAGTTATTGAAATGTCAAAAATAGCAGATAATCAATACTCTGCTGTTATTCCTGCTGCTTATACAAAAGTTGGTAAATTAGAATATTATATTAAAGCAATTGATTCTTCTGCAACTGCTAATTCCGCTATTTTACCTGCTTCTGCACCTGCCTCTAATTTTATAATAAATATAAATGAAGTTCCTTCAACAGGTAAACTTGTTGGTATTATTTTTGACCTTGAAACTGACAAAAGATTAGAAGGTGTAAAATGCACTTTAACACCAGGCAATATTTCTTTTTTTACTTCAAGCACTGGTCTTTATACTTTTGATAAATTAAAAGCAGGTGATTATACTGTTACAGCAGAATATCAAGGCTATAAAACAGCATCAAGCAGTAAAACAGTTATTGCTGACCAAACAGTATGGAATTCAATAAAAATACAAAAAGAACAAAATAGATTTAAAGATAAAGTAATTATCAGTGAAATAATGTGGGCTGGTTATGAGTATGTTGAATTATACAATAGAACTGATGAAATTATCGATATTTCAAATTGGCAATTAGTTAATAGTTCAAATAAAATAATCAAAATAAATGATAATGCAAAGATATATCCAAAAAGTTATTATTTAATCGCTAAAAAAGGTGCATTAACTGATATAACGCCAAATGAAATTAAATCAATTTCATTATTAAATACTATTGATACTTTAAAATTATATTCAGGAAATATTTCAGAAGATAATTTAGTTGATGCTGTTGTTTTTACTAATAAATGGCCTGCTGGTAATTCAAAAGACAAAGGTCATTCAATGGCTGTTAAAGATTTAACAAAAAGTAATGATACTGCTGATAATTGGTTTACATCAGACCAATTTTTTGGTGGTAGATATGGCACACCTGGCTTTGATAATAATGCTGTTAAAACAGCAGCAACATCAGGCACAACAAGAAGTGCAAGTTCTACTTCTGGCACAAGTGGTTATAAAAATACTTCAGCAATTATGGTAATTACCGGTCCAACAATTATTAATATTGGTTCAACTTATAAGTATAAAGCAGAAGTAATTTCAAAAACAGGCAAAGTATTAAAAACATTTGAATTTGACCATAAATTTGATTCAACTGATGATTTACAAATTGTTAAAACAACAACAATAACAGAAAACGGGCAAACTGAACAAGTAACTGGAATTTTATCTGTTTCAGTAAGAGACTATGGTAAATTAGAAGCATATTTTAATAATCCAGCAACAGGTGATAAAATATTAGAAAACAAATTAGTTGAATTAATAGCAAGTGCTAAATCAAGTATTGATGTTGCTATTTATTCATTAAAAAGTTGGAATGTTGTAAATGCACTTGTTAATGCTGCAAAAATAATAGGTGCACAAAATATAAGAATAGTTACAGAAGGTGAAGTATATAACGATAAATCTTCAAAAGAGTATTATTCAAAACTAAAAGAAGCAGGTATTAAAATTGTTCTTGATTCTTCAAAAGCAAGTGAAACTACTTTAATGCATAATAAATTTGTTGTGATTGATGATAAAAAAGTTTTAACTGGTTCATATAATTTTAATTACTCTTCAGCAATGAACGATAATAACAATATTGTAATAATTGAATCAGTAAAAGTAGCAGAACAATTTAAGAAAGAATTTAATGAAATGTTTGTTTCAAAAAAATTTGGTGTCGAAAAAACAGACAATACCTTACATAGTTTTGCTATTTCAAGTAATAGTTCATCAAATTTAATTAACATAAATAAAGCATCAATTGAAGAACTTACAACCTTACCATCAATTGGCACAACAACAGCAAAAAATATTGTCGATTATCGTAATGCTAATGGTTCATTTATTAAAATCGATGATATAAAAAATGTAAAAGGAATTGGTTCAACTACTTTTGATAAAATAAAAAATTTAATAACAGTAAATGATGGTAATGAAAAAGATGGCAGCACTGAAATAGAAATATATTTTTCACCATCAGATAATTGTTTATATAATTTAAGAAAAGAATTAAATAAAGCAAAATCAGAAATTGTTTTTTGCGTGTTTGCTTTTACAGACCAGAACATTGCATCTGATTTAATAAGTGCAAAAAATCGCGGCGTATCTATAGCAGGTGTATTTGATTCCATACAAACTGAAAATTCATATTCAAAATTTGAAACATTAAAAAATGCTGGTTTAAATGTAATTAAATCAGTAAATTCAAAAGGCATTATGCATAATAAATTTGCTGTTATTGATAAATCTGTAGTTATAACTGGTTCGTTCAATTGGACTAATACTGCTAATTCTTCGAATGATGAAAATTTAATTATTATTCATTCACCTGAATTAGCACAAAAGTATTATGCTGAATATCAAAAAATAGTCGCAGCAAGTAAGATAAACATTAATATTGCAAGTAAAAATGATTTAATGAAATTACCAGGCATTGGTGAAACAACAGCACAAAAAATTATTGATTACCGCACAAAAAATGGTGCTTTTAAATCAATTGATGATATTAAAAATGTTACTGGTATCGGCACAACTACTTATAACAACATAAAAAATCTAATAACTGTATAAATTTTTTTGAATGAAAAAATATCTTATTTTGCTTCTGCTTATAATTGTCGTTGTTTATCTTTTTTTTTTAAAAATTTATACAGTAAAAAAAATTTTTCCAGAGTTATTTGATACTTATTTTGAAATTGCATTAGTTGGTAAAAATCCATATAAACTTAATGAACAAATAAATGAAATAAAAAATATTATTATTGAGAATGAAAAAATAGTAAATTTCTTTGATGAAAATTCTGAATTATCAAAAGTAAATAAAAAAGCCAAAACTGAATACACTCAATTATCTGACACATTATTTCAAATTATTAAAATTGGTTATGCTTATGAACAATTAACTAATAGAAAATTCAGCATTTTATTAGGTGAATTTAAGAATATTTATAATGATATAATTACAAATAATGTTTTACCGGATACTGTTTTAATTTCTAAAAAATTAGATTCTTTTAAAAATGGTAATTTATTATTTCAAAATAAATCAATAAAATTTTCTAATCCTGATATTTCAATTGATTTAGGTAGTTTAGCAAAAGGTTATGTGATTGATTTTATTATTAATTATTGTTTAAAACAAAATAATATTTATGCTGGCATAATAAATGGTGGCGGTGATTTAAGAGTTTTTTGTAAAGAGAATAAATATAATAAAAAGTGGCGAATAGGAATACAACATCCACGAAAATCCGACGAACTGCTTGATGTTATTGAATTAACAAATGGTGCAGTTGCTACATCAGGTGATTATCAACGCTTCACAATACTAAATAATCAGCGTTTTCATCATATAATTAACACACAAACTGGATTACCTGCTGATGAAAACATTTCAGCAACTATTATTTTCGATAAATGTGTTGATGCTGATGTATTAGCAACAATTTTTTTTATTTATAACTTGCAAGAACGAAATGATTTTATTAAAATAAATAGTTTAAATCTTAAATATTTAATAATGGATAAAACAGAAAAAATTTCAAAAAATTTTTAAGGTGAAATTTTATGCCAAAAAGAGTATTAATTGTTGATGATGAAAAATATTTAAGATATATATTAAAAATGAATCTGGAAAAAATTGGTATTGAAGTAAGTGAAGCAGAAAACGGAAAAGTAGCTATAGAATTAATTAATAATATCAGACCTGACTTAATTATACTTGATATTATGATGCCTGATATAAATGGCTTTGAAGTATTAAAAACAATTAAACAATCATTAATTCTTTCACAAATACCAGTTATTATGTTATCAGCACGCTCACAAAAAAAAGATATGGAATTAGCAAAAGCATTAGGCGCTTATAAATATATTGTTAAACCATTTCAAATTAATGAATTTCTTACTGAAGTAAAAAATATTTTAAGTTTAAAAGAAACAAAACATAATTTCGATACAAAAGCAATTATATCACAAATACAAAATATTGTCGAAAAAAATAATTTTAAAGAAATTAGAAAATTAGAAGATTATTTAATAAATGATGAATATCCAACAGAAATAAGAGTTGAAGCAGCATTAGCATTAGGCAAATTAAAATCAGAAAATTCTGTTAATGTCTTATTAGATACAATTGATTATGCTGAACCTATTTTAAAAGAAAAGATAATCTGGGCATTAGGAAAAATAAATAATAAACGAGCATTTGGAAAATTAAATAATATTCTCCGTGATAAGAACGAGCCACAGGATATTAGAATGGCATGTGTTCTTGCAATAAAAAGTTTAGGTTTTGAAAGTGAAGTACAGGATATTATTGATGCTTTTAAAAATAAAAAATTAAAACATAAAAAAAATAAAGATTGACAATTTTAAATTTTATAAATAAAAAGAATTTTTATGATTGATTTAAAAAATTTATTTTTTCCTTTATATACTAAAACATTAAATAAAAAAATTAGTTCTGAAATTAAAAGTTCCACTGAAAAAATTTCATCTGGTCTAAATAATACTGGGGCATTGCAAACAAAAGATTTAGTTTTATCAGAAGAATATAAAACAAATAAAAATACTGTTGCTCAATTAATAAATGAATTAAATACTTCTATTACTTACCTAACTGCTTTTGATGATGGTCTTGCAGAAACAAAAAATATACTTGATAGAATGCATACAATTTGTTTAAGAGCAAGTAATGAAACAATGAGTGAAAATGAGATAAATTTAATCTCAGTAGAAATAAAAGAATTACAAAAAGAATTAACTGAAAATGCAGAAAAAATTTATCAATTAAACAATAAAATTTTTCTTAAAGATACTGATAAAATAAATAAATTGTATTTTCATTATGGAATAAAACCAGAAGATACATATATATTAGAATTAAAAGATTTAACTGCTGAGGGTTTAAATTTAAAAAAAGAAAATTTTAAAAATACAGAAGAAATCAGAGGTTATTTAAAAACAATTGAAGAAAAATTAAATGAATTAGAAAAATATCGTAATAATATTAGTGTTGCTATTAATAAATTTCAAGAACGGCTTAATTCATTAAATTCCTTGAATATTTCTCTTGAACAAAATATATCTCAATTACAGGATACAGATGAAGCAAAAGAAATAATAAAAAATACAAAATTAAATACACACCAAAAAATGATTGTCAATGTTGTTAATAATTTAGTTGAATTAGATAAATATAAAATAGATAAATTACTAAAATTTTAAAAAGAGAAGAAATGCTTAGTTTAACTGAATTAAAAAAATTATTAACAGAAGCCCAAACGCCATTAATCAATCAAGAAAAAGTTTATTTTGTATATTCAGGCGAAACAAATAAAAATGTTGAATTAATTGGTGATATGAATTGCTGGCTTTCTGGTTATGATAAATTATACGAATTATCTAATTCAGGCATTTATTACATTGAAAAAATATTACCATTAAATAGTCGAATTGAATACAAATTTATTGTGAATAATAATTATGAACTTGACAAAAAAAACCCAAAAACAATATTAACTGAATTGGGCGAAAATTCAGTCTTAGAAATGCCAGAATATCCAGCGCATCCTGAATTTAAAACAAATTTAAATTTCAAACTATCCATTGAAAAAGATTTTGAAATAAATAGTAAATATCTAAATTACAAAAAAAAGATTAAACTATTATTGCCTTATAATTTTGATGCAAATGAAAAATATTTTCTTGTTATTTTTAATAATGGTAATAATTATTATAAATACGGCTTAATAAAAAATATTTTTGATTATATAACAAATAAACAATTAGTTAAACCTTTTGTGATTGCTTTAATTTATTCTTCAAATGAAGAAAAAAATTTTGAATATAATTTTAATCTTAATTACTCAAAATTTATTCTTGAAGAATTATTATCTTTATTAAATATTGAAGTAAAAATAATTGAATCAGAAAAAGGTATAATATTAGGTGGTAATTATTTAGGTGCATTAGAGGCTTTATTTTCTGCTACCAAAAGCGAAAAAAAAATAAATAAATTAATTTTACAAAGTTTAACAACTGAATATAATAATAATAATATTTATTCTATTTCTTCTATTGATGAATTTTCAAATTTAGATATTTATTTGTGTTGGGGTAATTTTGAAAAGTATATAAATAATCAGAATCTAATTTCATTAAATGAAAAATTCATTGAATTTCTTGAAACAAACAAAATAAAATATTATAAAATGCGATATAATCAGGGACATAATTGGATAATGTGGGCAGGCGATTTATTAAATGCTTTTATTTATCATCTCGAATAATTTTTCTCTGCAATTCTTTTCTCTATGTATAATTGTAATATTTCAAGTTCTCTATTATCAAACCAGAATAAATTACAATTAGTACATCTATCAATCACAATGTAATCTTCATAATTATAATACGCTCTATTCATTAGCATTTTACAATTTGGACAAATTAAATGTTTTGAATTATCAATTTTTGTTATTTCTTTTTTTAAACCCATCTTATTTATTTTTCCTTTATATTCTTTTGCATACTCTATTTCTTCAAGTGTAAATGTTCTAATATTTCTATTTATTATTCTAATTATTTTTTCTTTTGTTAATAAATAACCCTTACATTTATTACATCGTTCAACAGGCACAAATTCATAATATGTTTCATATAACCTACCACCAATAAATCCACATCTTGGACACATTCGTTTTGATTGCTCTAAACTACTTATATCAAAAATATCAGGAAAAATATTTTTAAATTCTGCAACAATATTTGTCCCTGCTATATTTATATATGTTTCAGGTGTTAAATTTTCTATTTCAAATAATTGACTCTTTTTATATGGTCCAAACCATTCATTATTCATATATACATAATAATCATTTTCTTTTATTAAATTTTTCTCTTCTTTTTCTTTCCCTTCATTTATTTTTTCTTTCTCTCTAAAATATTTCTCTTTTTCTTTTGCATAATAAAATTTCTCTAATGAACTTCCAGCAATAATAAGTAAATTATTTAATCTCTCGTTTATTGGTGGATGAGTTGAAAACAAATCAGCAAAAAAACCTTTCTTTTCGTTTATGGTGTTTATTTCAGGTGGAACAATAAATAATGGTGAAAATGATGAATAAATAAATATTTCTTTATCAATGCGTGAAGTATTTATTTTATATAATGCGCTAACAAGTGCCATTGGATTTCTTGTTATTTCAACTGATTTTACATCAGCATAATTTTCACGATTTCGTGAAATAAATATTATCATTATTTTTAATAACAATTGTGCTAATAATAATGATGGTAACATAATTATAAAATTAAAACTTTGATTTTTTTTATTAATATAATTTTTATTTTTTTCCTGTGGAAATTTTAAAAATACTTTTGAATATAAATTTTTTATAAACTCGTAACTCGAACAAATAAAAGTAATAATTTCTGTATCTTTATTTATAATATGAACAAATTGTTGGGCAATAACTGCCTGTAATTCTTCACGAGTAAATTTTGTTATTATGCCCTCACTTATTCCTATTGCCTTTATTTTTCCTGCACTACAGGAAAATATATTTTGTGAAAAAGTTGGTATTATTATTATTTCTATTTCTTCATTATAATTTGTTGCTACTTTTAACTCTTCTACTATATTTATTATTTGTTTATGTAATACATCATTTATATCTGGTTTATAGCAATTTAATATTTCTCTAATAAAAATAATACTTTTATTCTTATAAAATTTATACTGAAAAAAAATAATAAAAGAACTAATAATTATTGAAATAATAAATAAATTTTTATCAACAAAATTTATTTTAGAATATCGAAATAAGCAAAAAATAAAAGAAATGAAAATCAAATAAGAGATAATTATATACAGAATTATTGTTATGAAAATAATAAAAATAAATTTCAGTTGATTGTTTTTTATCTGGGTCCAAAAATCAGATAAAAGAAAATTCTTATTTGTTAAATTCAAAACTTAACCTCAGGTGTTTTTGATACTTTCTCGTCTACTTCATAAAATTTAAGTTCTTGAAAATTAAATTTTTTTGCAATTATATTTGATGGAAATAGATTTATTTCTGTATTGTATCGCATAACTGCATCATTATAACTTTGCCGTGCAAATGAAATTCTATTTTCAGTTGATGTTAATTCTTCCTGCAATTTCATTACATTTTGATTTGCTTTTAAATCAGGATAATTTTCCATTACTGCAAATAATGTTTTTAATGTTCCACTTAATATATTATCATTTGTTATTTGTTCATTTATTGTTTTACTTTCGCTTGCTATATTTCTTGCTTTAATTACTTTTTCAAGTGTTTCACGCTCGTGAGCCATATAGCCCTTTACTGCTTCAACTAAATTTGGTATTAAATCATATCTTCGTTCTAATTGCACTTTTATTTGTGCCCAACTATTTTCTGCCTTTACTTTTAGATTGATTATTCTATTGTAAATTGCAATTATATAAATTATCAATAATATAATTATTGCACTTAAAAAATAAAATATAATCATTTCTTCTTCCCTTCTTCTTTCAATAATTTAAAATTTTATTTATATTATTATGTAGTATATTAAAATTTTGTCAAGAAAAATTTATTATTTTTATTGACATAAAATTTTTTTTTAATTATATTATTAAATAATTAATTTAATAATAAAAGGAGGCAATAAAAATGGCAAAAATAGGCGATGTAATAAAAGTTGGAAAAAATAAAATGGAATTAATAGAATTTAAAATAAAGAAAAAAAGTAAATTAGGTCAATTATATGATTGTATTTATGGAATAAATGTTTTTAAAGTTCGTGAAGTAATAAATATGCCTGAAATTGTTCCATTACCAGAAGAAGTACCATATATTCTTGGTATGTTCTCATTAAGAAATGAAAATATTACATTATTAAATTTAATAGAAAGATTAAATGGTGATACAGAATATAAAAAATATTTTGTTATTGTCGCAGAATTTAATAATTTATATATTGGTCTTTTAGTTCACGAAGTAGTGCAAATTCACAGAATTTCATGGGAAGATATTTTACCTCCACCAAAAGTATCAAGCAAAGATGAATCTGGTTTAATTATTGGCGTTGTAAAAATAAGAAATAATGAATCGCTCGTTATACTCGATTTTGAAAAAATAGTAAATGAAATAAATATATTACAACAACAGGAAGTAGAAAAATTTAATACACCAGAGGCAATAAAAAGCGCTCATAGAGGTATAAATGTTTTAATTGTTGATGATTCAAAAACAGTTAGGTCACAAATGAAAAATATATTAGAAAAATCAGGCTATAATGTAATAGAAAAAGCAAATGGCAAAGAAGCATTAGATGAAATAATAAAAAGTTATAAAATAGCAGAAGCACAGGGAATACCTTTGAGACATTTAATTGGACTTGTTATTACTGATATTGAAATGCCATTAATGGATGGTTACACACTAACAAAAAATATAAAAGACCACAATGAACTGGCAATTTTACCAGTAATAATGCATACCTCATTAAGTGGTGAAAGTGTAAAATTAAAAGGCGAAGAAGTTGGCTGTGATGGATATATTACAAAATTTTCAATTGACAATTTTACAAAAACAATTGAAGAAGTATTAAAGAAATATCCATTGCCTGCTTAATAGTTATTATTGATGTTAATTATAAATGGGGATATTAAAAATTTTAATAGAAAGATAGAAGCGTTTTATAATTTACTCATTAATATTTTAAATAAATACAATAAATATTTATTAGTTTATCATGCTGATTGTGATGGTATTGTTTCGGCAATTCAAATTTACAATTTTCTTTCTCAAAAAAATTTAAAAATAAATTTATTTGGTGTTGCTCAATTTAGAAATGATGAATACAATCAAATAATTAAAATAAAAGAAAATCAACAGTATATAATTTTTTTAGAAGGTTATGGAATGAGTAATGAATATAAAATTTTTAATGATATTGCATTGAATATTGACCATCATCCTATTCAAAATATTATAACAAATTTTCTTAATCCACGAGAATTTCATATTTCACCTAATCCAGCCAATGCTTTATTAGTTTATGAATTATTAAAAAATAATATTGATGAACGATATAAAGAATGGGTTGCATTAGCTTCAATAATGGATTATTGCGAAGAAGCAGCTGAAAATTTATTAGCAGAAATAAAATTTGTAGATGAAGAATTAATAGAATTAAAAAATATTTTTTATGCTATACAATATAATAATGAATGGTGTAATTATGTAATTAAAAAACTTAATAAATATTATACATTTAAAGAATTTATTAAAGATGAAAAATTACAGAGGCAGAAAATAAAATATCTGGATTTTTATAATAAACATTTTAATGCAGCACAAAATACAATAAATCCAAAAAGCAAAATATTATTTTATTCTTTGGAAAAATCTCAATTTCGAATTGCAAGTTCTCTTGCTAATAGATTATCTGATTTATATGCTGATAAAATTATTATAATTGCAGAATTAGATAATGAGCGTGCGAGATTATCAGTAAGAAATCGCACATATAATTGTAATATAGGTGAATACTTAAAACAACTCTGTGAGCAATTAAAAAATGCAGATGCCACAGGACACGAAAAAGCAGCAAGTGCAAGAATAAATAAAGAAGATATAAATTATATAATTAAAAAAATTGAGGAAATATAATGGAAATTACAAATCATAATTCAAATCATAATTTATTAAAATCAATATTAAATATAATCGCTGTTTTAAATATTAAAAATAATGTGAATGATATTATTAAATATTTATCTACTGAAACAAGTAAAATATTAAATGCTGATAGAACAACAATTTATATATACGAAAAAGAAAAAAACATAATATGGTCATTATTTGCAGAAGGGTTAGAAAATGAAAAAATTGTAAATTTAGAAGTTGGAAAAGGCATGGCGGGTTATGTAGCTAAAACTGGTGAAACATTAATTACTAATGATGCATATAATGAACCATTTTTCGATGCTTCATTTGATAAAAGATTTAATTATAAAACGCGAAATTTAATTTGTATGCCAATGAAAAATTTAAAAGGTGAATTAGTTGGTGTAATTCAAGTTATAAATAAAAAAGATAATTTATTATTTGATAAAAATGATGAAGAATTATTATCAATAATCGCAGTAATTGGTGCAACAGTTCTTGACAGAATTATTATTGAAAAAGAAATTGAGAAGCGTGAAAAGTTATCATTAATAGGTAATATTACAAGTGGCGTTATACACGACATTAAAAATCCTTTAAGTGTTATTATTGGTTTTAGTGACATAATTAAAAAAATGATTTCAGATGAAAAAGCAAAAGAATATATTGATATTATCCTTACAGAATGTTTTAAAATTCAAATATTATTAAATGAAATTCTTGATTTTGCAAAAGATAAATACATTATGAATTTTATTGAATTAAATATAGATGATTTTATTAATTCGCTTAAATATGATATAAATAATTTAACAAAGAATACAAACATAAAAATAATAAAAGAATTAAACACAAAATCAACAATACTTTTAGATAAAGACAGATTTTATAGAGTAATAATTAATATAGTAAAAAATTCAGTAGAAGCTTTACTGAATGCTTATAATATCAAAGATAAAAAAATTATTATAAAAACTTATGAAAAAGAAGATAATGTAATATTAGAAATTACTGATAATGGACCAGGAATAAATCCAAAAATAAAAGATAATTTATTTGAACCATTTGTTACAATAGATAAACCCTCAGGCACAGGACTTGGTTTATCAATTGTGAAAAAAATAGTTGACCATCATCAGGCAAAAATTGAAGTTATAAGTGAACAAAACAAAGGGTCTACATTTCAAATAATATTTCAAAAGAAATGAAATGTTTTTTAACTCTCTTTTTATTCTGTCTTTTTTTCAATTTCTCATATTCAAATACTTACTTAATAAATTCATTACAAAAAATTCCTTCATTTAAAATTTATTGTTCAGTCGATTTTAACCAACCATTAAATGAAACGCAAATAAATAAATTAAAGGAATCAAAAATAAAAATATATAATCAAAAAATAAAAGAACTACAAAACAAAAAAAATGGAATAATAAAAATATTAAGCAGTGATTTTTATAAACTAAAAAATTTAGATTTTATAAAAAAAATAAATTTAATTACTCATTATACAGAAAAAGGATTTTATGAACTGCATTTAATAATAAAAGAAGAAAATGAAAAAAATTTAGAAAATGAAATCGAATTTGAAGTTGCACTGCCACGCGATTCGCAATGGAAAAAAATAATTTCTTTAAATTATAAAATAAATAAAAATGCAGAAAAAGAAAAAGTTAGAATTGATGAAACGAATAATAGATGGTTAATAGTTAATTTTAATAATTTTAAAAAAGATGATATATTGACTTTTTATTCTGATTTTATTTATGAAGTTGATTTAAACAAATTAGTAAAAACAAATTCATATACTATTTCTGAAAATATAAATATTTCTTCAGAAGAAAAAAAAGATATGCAAAACTTTTTAATAGAAGGAAACAAAATAATTTTTTCAGAAGAAAAAATAAATAAAATAATAAAAGAAATAAAAACAAATACATATAAAGAACTGAATAAAAATATAAAAAAATATATAAGAAAAAATATAAAATATGATTATGAAAAAAGAAAAAAATTTTTTAGTGGAGAAATGATTTATATTGATTTATTGGATATGCACCAGAATACAATAGAAACAGTAAAACGAAAAATAGGTGCCTGTCCAGATACTTGCGAACTTGAAACAGCATTATTTAGAGGTTGTAGAGTAGCAGCACGACCTGCGGGCAGAGTTGGTCATTTTTTCTCGCAATTCTTTATTCCAACAATTGGCTGGATTAATACATCTGTAATTACTGATGAAATTTTTTTATACGAAGCATATAACAATGACGATTGTTCATTTGCAAAATGGAATAAAAAAATAAAAATTCAAATCAAAAAATGGAATGGTTCAGTGCAATTTGAAAAAATAATAAAAGCAGAATAAAATTATTTTTTCCAGAAATGAGGCACAAATAAAACGATAACAGTAAATAATTCAAGCCGACCAATAATCATAAAAATAGATAAAAGGAATTTAACATCAGAAGGTAAAAAATAGTAATTATCAATAGCCGAAACTTTACCTAAACCTGGACCAATATTCCACAAGGTAGCAGCAACAGCAGAAAAAGAGGTGATAATATCAATATTATGAAAAGAAACATATAACGATCCAAAAATAAAAATTAGAATTGCTAAAATAAAAAAACCAAGTATTTGATACATAATATTTTTTGGCAATGGAAATTTAGCAATTTTTAAAATAAATACGCCCTGTGGATAAATTAATCTTAATATTTGCTGAAAAGCGAATTTTATTATTACAATAATTCTAAATACTTTCATACCGCCACCAGTTGAACCAGAGCAACCACCAATAAACATTAAAACAACAAACCATAATTTAATTACTTCTGGCCATTCATTAAAATTAGCAGTGCAAAAACCTGTTGTGGTTATAATTGAAACCACCTGAAAAATAGAATACCTGAATGCTTTTAATAATGTAGAATAATATTTATTAATATACAAAAGAAACGAAACAAAAATAGAAGAAAAAAGAATAATAAGAATATAAACCTTAAATTCCATATCTTTAAAAAAAGTTTTAAAATTACCTAAAATAAAAAAATAAAACAAATTAAAATTTGTGCCTGCTAATATCATAAAAATAGTAATAATTATATCGATATATTTATTATCAAAACCAGCAATACTTTTATTTAATGTAGAAAAACCACCAGTTGCCATAGTACCAAAAGTATGACACATTGCATTAAATAAATCCATTCCTGCAATAAATAATAATAAGCATTCTATCAGTGATAATAAAATATAAATATACCATAAATATTTAGCAGTTTGATTTGTGCTTGCTTTTAAATTTGTTTTTATTGGACCGGGTGTTTCATATTTTATTAAATGACGAGCAGAAACACCTAAAAAAGGAAATAAAGCAACAAATAAAACAATTATTCCCATTCCACCAAGCCAGTGAGTAAAACTACGCCAAAACAAAATTGATTTACTTAACTTTTCAATATCAATTAAAATTGAGGCACCGGTAGTAGTAAAGCCAGAAACAGATTCAAAAAAAGCATCAAAAAAATTTGGAATTGAATTTGAAATTATATAAGGTAAAGCACCAAAAAAACCAGCAACAAACCAACCACCACCAACTATTAAAAATGCTTCCTGTAAATATATATCATTTGCTGCATTCTTATTTAAATAAAATAATAATGAACCAATAAAAAAAGAAATTCCAATAGAAATGGCAATTGCATTTTTTTCTGGTTCATTATAATATAATCCCCATATATAAGAAAAAGACATACATAGACCTAACAGAATAATTAAAAGCCCATATAATTTTAAAACTATTCTTATATTCATTTATTAATAAAAAATTTTTAAAATTTCTGATATGTTTTTTTCTAATGTTACTATTATTGCAATATCATCTATTTTTAATGTATCAATTCCTTTTGGTATAATTACACGCTCATCTCTTAATATTGCACCAATTAAAGTTGATGAAGGTAATTTTGCTTTTATTAATGGCTGATTTATTATATCGCATTTTTCTGTTACTTTTAATTCTATTAATTTTGTTTTTTCATCAGGTAAAATTGCTATTGTCTTCATTTTATCTTTCATAAGAAAACTTAAAATAGCACTTGCTGTGATTAACAAGGGATTAACAATTGTATCTATACCTAATTTTTTAGCAATATTCATATATTCATTCCGAACAATTGTAATTAATGCTTCTTTAACACCTTTACTTTTTGCTAAAACAGCACTAATTAAATTATCTTCATCATAATTTGAAATTCCAATAAAAGTATCAACTTGATGAATATTTTCCTGTTCTAAAAAATCAGGGTCTAATGCTGTGGCATTTAATACAATTGTTTTATCCAATTCTTTTGTTAAAAATTCGCATTGATTTATATCAGGTTCAATTAACTTAATTTCAAAATCATAATTTTCCAGCATTTTAGCAAGAGTAAAACCTATATTTTTTCCACCAAATATCATTATTTTTTTTCTTACTATATCTTCACTGGCAAAACTTTCATCAATCGCAAAAATTTCTTCTTTTGAACCAATTACATAAATTTTATCACCTTCTTCTATATGGTCATTCCCTGTTGGTATTATTATTCTTTCATTACGATAAATACCTATTATTAATATATTCCCCAAATTCAAATGTTTTATTGGTGTATTTCTTATTTTACAATCTTTTGAAATATTAAATTCTCGAACAAAAATTTTATTAAAAGCAAATGATTCAATAGCTTCTGTTCCTGGTGTTATTAATCTTTTAACTATTTCATAAGCTGAAGCATTTTCTGGACATATTACTAAATCAATTCCAAAAAAATCTCTTTCTGTTCTACCTTCTAAAAACTCTTTATTTCTTATTCTTGTGATTGTCTTTTTTACACCTAAATTTTTTGCTGTTAATGCTGATATTACATTTACTGCATCATCATTAGTTACTGCAATAAATAAATCAGCGTCAGAAATATTTAAACTTTTTAAAAAATTAAAATTTAATGCATTACCTGTTGCAGTTTGAACTTCATATTTTTCTGATATTTCATTTAATCTATTTATATTTGTATCAATTATAATTATTTCATTTTCTTGATAAGATAAAGTTTCAGCAATATATTCACCAATAGCGCCAGCACCAACAATTACAATTTTCATTTTTCATCGCCTCTTATATTTTCTTTTTTAAAAAATAAAATTGCAATTATAAAACAATTTATAAAGAGTATATTATAAATTTAAAAGAATAATCAAGTTTTTTATTTTTTAATCTTTTCTTAATTCTAACTTCATTTCAGTAAAAAAATTTATTTTTATCATTATACTATTAAGTTTCATTTTCAACAATAAAATGATAAAAGATATAAATCACAAAACTTAAAAAATCTTTTAGTTTTCATATTAAAGGGTTTATTTTAAATGGTTGATTGCAAGTAAATCTATCTTTTTTAAGCGGTATTTTATTATTTTTATATTTCATATTTTCTGTCTAATTTGTGAGAATGTAAATTATTATTAAAATTATTAAACTATGTTTTTATTCATATTCCCCAAATAAGTTAAAAATATGGACTATCCAAATTTTATGTTTTTATGATAAGAAATCCATTAATGATAAATTGAATATTCTTGCAGCAATAGAAAGAGATGCTTTTTGCACATTCTCAAGTGTGGATAGTTTTAATATTATCTCTGATACATCAACATCACTTACTTCTGACAATATTTCCTGATTGTTTAATTTTATTGTATTTAAACGATTATCAATTGTTTCAAGTCGATTTACTTTCGCCCCAACTTCTGCACGCTTTTTTAATAAATTTGTAATTGATGAATCAAGCAGTTCTAAATCCTGTCCATTTAATCTTGCACTATTGCTATTTAGCATATCGTCACGAACCTGAATTAGAACTTGAAAAATTGAATAATTAACAACAGTTGCAGAACTACTAATATTATTTGGCGAAGTCTGTGGAGAATTATTCACACTATAATCAATAAAATTTAATGCTTTTAATAATTGCCCTGAACCTCTATCATTTAAAAAAAACTGATGACTATCACGCGAAGTTAATTTTAATGTATAATTACTTAACACACTACCATTTGTTGTATCAAGATCAGTTCTTATTCTATCAGAACTATCAACTAAACCAATTACTTTTAAAGCATTAGTATTAACCTGTGATAAAGTTAAACCATTCAAATCAGCAGCAGTTAATTGCAGTTTATTATCAGCAGTTAAAACAGCAGATACTCCTGTTAAACCTGATTGTGCATTTATTGAATTTATTATTTCATTAAAAGTAGCATTTTCATTTACCTGAATTTCCACTCCATTTATAAAAATACTGCCAGCTGTTATTTGAGTTTTCTCATCGCCTAAATATGAATATTTACCTGTAATTTTTGTAGTATCAATTAATCCTAATTCTTTTAATAAATTATTATATTGATTGCTATATGTTAATTCAACTCCACCACTTAAAACAACACGACCTTCTGAATTTATAGAAGCAGTTACACCAGTTTGTGATGATACATTATTTATTTTATTTATAACCTGAATTTTAGTATCACCAGCCACAACATTTATTTGCACGCCGTTTACATAAAAAGAACCAGATGAAGTGAATGCATCATTACCATTTATTCCTGTTGCGCCTTGATATGTTCCCTCAACACTTGCTGTTACATTCATTTGTCTTTCATTTATTTTATTTTTCAAATCAAGTAAAGAATCACTCTGATATTTGCCATCAACATTATAAAAGAAATTTTCATTATTTATAGAAAAATAACCTTTATCAGGAAAACCAGTAAATTTCAATGCAGTTGAAGCATCAGAAAAACCTAAATTAGGCATTTGAACTGAATAAGGTGCTGCATAAAATACTTCGTTTCCATTTTGATTTATTTGTATTCTTATTCCTTCTTCTACTTCTCTATATATTGGTTGAAAATCACCTTTATATTCAACATTTGTAATTACATTTACCATACCACCGGATTGTCCGCGTGTAACAGCAAATGGTTTTTCATTAAAAGGTGAATCAAGATTTTGTGTGCCACCATATAAAAAACTACCGCCAAGCGTGGTATTTGCTACTGTAACTAAACTCTCTAAAATCTGATTTATTTCTTCTGCGATTAATTTTCTATCACTCGCAGTATAGGTATCATTTGCAGCCTGAATCGTTAATGTATGTGCTCGTTGTAAAATTGTAACTGCATCATTTAATGTATTGTCCTGTGTATTAAGCCATTGTTCTGCATCAACTATATTTGATAAATATTTTTCTATTTTACTTTGTTGTGATTTTAAATTCATTTGTTTGACTGTTTCTGTTGGCCCATCAGAAGCATATCTTATCTTTTTTAATGATGATGATTGCCAATATAAATTGTCTAATTCTTCTGTATTTTTTTGTAAATTTATCAACACCTGACTATAAATCATATTATTTGATATTCTCATCTAAATCCTCCTATTATCGAACCATACCTAATACAGAATCCATCATTTCCTGAATTACAGCAACAAATCTACCAGTAGCAGAATATCCTTTTTGATATTTTATTAAATTTGCCATTTCTTCATCAAGAGATACACCAGAAATTGATTGTTGTAGGCTTTTCAAGTTATCTACAATATTTTGATAATTATTTGCCTGTGTTTTGGCAACCTGTGCACTTACACCTAATTTTGAAATTAACCCATTAAAGAAATCATTAAATGTTGTTGTTTCAGCATTCATTATATTTCTTGATTTTAATGATGCCAGAGCAAAAGCATTTGAACCATCTGCTGGACCATTTGGCACATCAAGAATACCATCTAAATTTGTATCAACACCGCCCTGTGCTGCTATTTTATCTGTATTATTTATTACTTCTTCATTAACACTGAATCTATATGCTGCATCAGCTAATGGCGTGTATTCTATATTTGTTGATATTAAATTATATGTATTACCATCTGCTAAAGTATAACCCCTGCCTGGTGCAAGAACACCAAGTGTTGTTAATAATGTACCAGAATCTGTCAGAGAACGAATAGTATAATTTGAATCAGCAGTTGCTCTTAATACAAATCTTCCTTCTGGTGTTAATGAAGCACGAACACCACAATTTGTTGCATTTATTCTATTTATCACATCATTTATTGAATCTGTATCTGCATTATAATCTATATAATAACCATTTATTCCTATTCTACCACTTTTGATTGATGTTGAATCTGTAATCTTATTTATTCTTGTTGCATCAGTTGATGCATCAATATTTATTGCTGACCATAACCCATTTGCATCTGATTCTGTTAATTTTATATATGTTATATCTGGATAACCAATTATTGAAAATTTATCTGTATTTCTATCATAAACTAATTCTACACCTTCTAAATTATACGCTATATCTTCCATTAATTCTTTTACTGATGTATAAGTTGATAATAATGGTGAAGTCCAGGTGCCTTTATTTGTTTCTATTGTTATTGATGTATTTACATTTAATGGATTTTTAAATTTATTTGTTGCAAATGATGCATTTACATTTATATATGCTGATTCTGGTGGGCTATTTGATACTCTTGCTGATGATGAACGACTGATTAAACTCTCAAAATTTTCGTATTCATTTGTTGTTAAATCACCATTTAATGCTTCTGTGGGTGAATTTATATATCTTGTGCCAATTATTTTTCTTATACTATCTGAACCTGTTGGAATTGGATTAAAAAAATTGACACCAGTTGAACCATCTAAACCAAAGCCATATCTATGTTGTTCATTAAATATATCTGTAAATGTTATTGCAAATTCATTTAAATTATTCATATGTTGCGGCAAATATTCATCTCTTACTTCAAATAATGCTTTTAATTCACCATTTGATACATTCATTTGAATATCAGTGCCTTTTTGAAAAATAAAATTTCGTTTGGATACTTCATCACGACGAACTTCGATTTCATTATAATTAACACCCTGAACAAGTAAAACGCCACCAGCAATTACACGATAATCATCTGTATCAGTATTAACAACACGAACATCAACTAAATTAGCAATTTCTTTTACAAGAGCATCTCTTTTATCTAACAAATCATTTGCTGGATTTCCACTAATATCAGCAATTGCTATTTCTTGATTTAATGCTGCTATTTTTGCGCCTATTGAATTTATCTTTTCTACATCAACTTTTATTTCAGCATCAATAGCATTATCACCGCCAGCATATCCACCACTACCTGCTAAGGTTTGAAAACTTGAATAAATACTGTTTACTGTTGCGCTTAATGCAATACCACGCTGAATTACTATTTCACGAGTTGCTGTTATTTCTCCAGGTGTTTCTGCATTTGCTACATCATTCCACGCTTCCCAGAATGAATCAAGAACACTTCTTAAACTTGAATCTGATGGTTCATTATAAATTAACTCTATTTGATGCATCAATTCATTCATTTTATTCCAATATCCTAAACTCTGGTCTTCTTTAATTATTCTATTATCAATAAAAGCATCACGAATTCTTTCGATTTGTGAAACAATAACTCCACTACCAATTTTTTGTATTGCAGCAGAATTATAAAAACCAGGTGGATACATTGGATCAGTTGCATCCATTATTACTCGCTGTCTTGAATAATTCTCATTACCTGCATTTGCAATATTATGACCTGTAACTTCTATTGCATATTGATGTGCCATTAAACTTTTTCGTGCTGTTTCTATTCCAAAAAAACTTGGCATTGTTTTCTCCTTTTAAAATTTTTTATCAAATATCATTGATTGTTGTGATAATAAACTTTTACTATCTTTTCCTTTGATTTTATCTTTTGAATATGTTGCTGCTTCGCCTGTTACTTTTGATATTAATTTAAATGAGTAATTTATTATTTCTAATGTATCTTTTATCATTTTTTCATTTGCTGTATTTACTATTTTTAATTCCTCTATTGTATTTTTTAAATCTTCTTTTACTTTATTTAATTCCTTTTTTAAACTTTCATCTGACACTTTTTCTAATATCTTGCTTACATTTATCTGACTATCTTCTGTTATTTCTTCTTTTAATAATTCTTGTAAAATTCCTATTCTTTGTTTTTCAAGTGTTAAAATTTCTTTTAAAACAACTTCTTCTTCTGCTGTTAATTTTGCAACTGTATCAAGATTTTTATCTTTTATTGCTTCACCTTTTTCTTTTGAAAATTTTAACATTGCCTGATATGCTTTTAATTCTTCATTTAAAACTTTTATTAATTCTCTTATTTTTACTTCCATTTTTACATCAAACTAAAAATAAAACTTTACATTATTTACAATTAAATTATCGACATAATTTAAAAAATACTTAAGCACTTTTTCAAAAATTTAATGGGGTCAGACGTCCTTAAAGTCCTTTTTTTGCAGAATGCCGAAATACAGAGTGCAGAGTTTTTAGTGAATGGAAAAATAATAAATGTTTTTCGTGTTTATTAGTGTAATTCGTGGCAAATAAAGTGACAGAAATGATTGCCAAAAGAGAACAACGAAGTTGTTGAAATTCAATTAGCCGCAGGGGAAAACCGACAGTTAGAATGCCTCCTGATTCACAACTCCAAAGCGGATTGAATTTGATTTAGTGCAGAGATGCTCACAGGCAAGAATGACTATGCTACTCAGAGTAGTTGAATTTTTTTAGTCCAGAGTGCAGAGTAAAAAATTTTTATTAAAAATTATTGAGTGATTTTATTTTTAAATGACAAAAAAGTGTGGATTAAAATATTCGCCGCCGACGCCGAGGCGGTGCGGCAGGGCGAGATTAAAATTCGACGCCAGCAGGTCGTAAATCTAACTACCCAATTTTTCCCATATATTTTATATACTGCTATTTAAAAGTTGCCCGTTATGTTATTTAAAAAAAGATAGCAAAAGTTCATAACAATATCTGCTATTCATCATTTGGCTTATTTAAAGCATTTACTAAATTTTTTTCTTGATTTATTTAATCCATTCTTTTAATTTTCTAAAAATGAGAAAAGAAAAAATAGCGTGGGCTTTTTATGATTGGGCTAATTCTGCATTTGCTACTACTCTTCTTGCTGGCTTTTTCCCTCTTTTTTTTAAACAATACTGGTGTGCAAATGTTGATGTTTCTATTAGTTCTTTTCGGCTTGGTATTGCAAATTCATTATCAGGGATTACGATTGCTTTATTTGCCCCACTGCTTGGTTCAATTGCTGATAAAACTAATAAAAGAAAAGCATTTTTATTTTTCTTTACTCTTATTGGTTCGATTTTTACCATACTTTTGAGTTTTTTAAATGCAATGGACTGGTTTTATGCTTTTTTATTTTTTATCATTTCTTCTATTGCTTTTAGTGCTTCTAATATTTTTTATGATTCTTTATTATTAGATGTTGCAGAATTTAATGAACGAGATTTTGTTTCATCGCTTGGTTATTCACTCGGTTATTTAGGTGGTGGATTATTATTTAGCATAAATGTTCTTATGGTATTAAAACCAGATTTATTTAATTTAAAAGAAACAACTATAGCAATTAAACTATCTTTTTTTACTGCTGGCTTATGGTGGCTTATTTTTTCAATTCCTTTATTTATTTTTGTAAAAGAAAAAATAAGAATAAAAACTGTGAACGGTAATGTAATTTTATTAGGTTTTTATGAATTAAAAGAAACATTTAAAAATATTAAAAAATATAAAGTTGTTTTAATTTTCTTACTTGCGTATTGGTTTTATATTGATGGCGTTGATACTATAATCAGAATGGCAATTGATTATGGATTAGCAATTGGCTTTAATTACCAACACTTAATTATTGCTTTGCTCATAACACAATTTATTGGTTTTCCATCTGCACTTTTATTTGGCAAAATTGGTGAGCGATATGGTCCTAAAACTGGCATTTTTATTTGTTTATTTGTTTATATATTTGTTTCTGTATATGCTTATTTTATAAATAAAGTAATTGAATTTTATATACTTGCAATTATTATTGGTTTAGTGCAGGGCGGTGTACAGGCACTAAGCCGATCTTTATTTTCTAAAATAATACCGCAAGATAAATCTGCTGAATTTTTTGGCTTTTATGATATGTTCTCAAAATTTGCTGTTATTTTAGGTCCTTTTATTATGGGCTTTATTAGTTTCATTTCAGGTAATCCAAGACTTTCTGTTTTATCAATTATTATTTTATTTATTCTTGGTGGCTCATTATTATTAAAAGTAAAAGAAGTTAGATAAAAATTGGTCAAATAAAACTCTTATTTTTTTGGCAATTTTTTTATCATTGTATTTTTATTATTTCTTTTATTTGTTTTAATTTCTTTTTACTTATTATTCATAATGCTGCAAAGGGGTATACCATGTCTGGAATATTTTCTGAAAAATTTATGTAATTTTACTTGACTTTATTTTTATTTAGTATTATAAAAAAAATAAAATTAAAAATTTTTAATAAGGATGGAAAATTAAAATGGGGAAAAGGATTTTATTTTTTTTAATAATTTTAAATTTGATTGTTTTATCAAATCTTTTTTCTTTTACTATTTCTGATTACAAAATAAATGGCAATAACAGTTTGGGTATTGAATTTACTAATATTGACAATTCCTATTATGAGACTGTCTATTCAGAAGGAGTAGCAAAGGGTGCAAATTTATTAGATGAATTTTTCCTGCAAACCAAAATAAATGAAGTTAGTCTTACAGGACTTGGTTCATTTATTATAAATAAAGAAGATGTTGCTTTTCGAAAAATTTTTATTGAAGCAAGTAAAGATAAAATAATATTAAATGCAGGCGATATATATCCACAGGAATCAGAATTATCATTAGCAAATATAAGAATTCGTGGTTTAAAATTTGAATATACTGATCAATTTAATGACCAATCATATAAATATAAAATTGTTAAACCATTATATGAAAGTTTAGAAACAGGAAAATTAATTGACAACAGTTTACCTTCATATTATTATCAAAAAAAAAATTTAACAAGATTAATAACTGGCTTATCATTTAAAACATTTGCTGGTTATTCTTATGTTTCTTCAAATGTTAATAAAACAAAAGGTACATCATTACCACCTGACCAATTCCTGATTGGCATAAAAACTGACTTATCTTTAATTGCAAATAGTAATTTAAATGTTAGTTACATACAGGCAGAAGACAAAGAAAGTGTCGCTGGATATAATAAACAGGATGGCTCAATTATTAGTATGAATTTCAATAAATTATTTATGAATACATTATTAAATAATGATAGAATAATATTTTCAACAGAATTAGCAAAAAGCAAATATGACGAAAATACAGATGATACAGAAGGTGAAAAAGATGATAGAGCATATTATGGAAATTTAGAATATAAATACAAAGATTTATCTTTCAAAATCAAATATTACAAATATAATTCTGATTTTAAAAACATTGGCAATCCATTTATTCAGGTAGATAAAAAAGGTTTTTTGTCTGAAATAAATTACGCAATATGTAATACATATTTCTTTAACCTCTTTTATGAAGATTATAAAAATAATTTAAATAATAGTGATGATACAACAGAACAGACAACAGTTTGGTCGCCGACATTACAATTAAAATTCCCTGATGCACCAGAATGGATTTTAAATTATCAAAAAACAAAAATAGATGGTGAAAATAAAAATATCACAATAAGTGATAAAGATGATTTTAATCTTACTACAAAATTTAATTTATCATTTTTTAATTTTTTATTAGGCTATAAACATACTAAATATGACGATTATGAAACCGCTTCTGATTCTAATTCATATAAATGTAATGGCTATAATTTCTCTATTAATTATTCTCTTTTAAATAATAGACTATATTTATTCCATTATTTTTATTCAGATGAATTTAAGTATAAATCAAATTCAAAAATCAAAAATAATTTCATAACATTTAATAGTAATTATCAGTTAATACCAAATAAAGTAATTATAAATCCATTATTAGAATACAGAAAATCTGAGCGTGATAACAACACTTTATTAGATGCACTTTCTTTTCAATTTAATCTTGACTATATTTTAGATTATTCAAAACAGATTGCTTTTAAATTTAGATATACTGATGAAGATTATAGTGGCACTGATTTAGATAATAAAATTTATTCTGGTAGAATAGAATATAAAATTAATTTTTAGGAGTATTATTATGTTTAAAAAATTTTTTATTTTATTTATTTTTCTGCTTTTTACTTTTTTCTTATTTGCTGATGAAAAACAGGATGAAGGTTTAAAATTATTATTAAGTAAATTCAAAAAAAATAATGATGAATTTTCATATAATGATGAAACAATAAATAAATTACAAAAATTAGTAGAAAAAAATGATTTAGAAAATTTCTTCATTGAATTAATGAATTTAACAAAAAGTAAAGGTGAAAAAGAAGAAGATATTCAAAAAGCATATTTAGATTTAATCTATTTATTAGCAATAAATAAAAAATATAATGAAAGCATTTTTTTTATTGATGAAGTAAAATCAATTTTTAAAAATATTCCGGATGATTTTGAAGAATGGATAAGTTTTATTGAAATATATGCAAAAGCAAATCAAAAAACAAAGCAATATAAAATTTTAGAAGCCATTGAACAATTCACTGATAAATATAAAGATAGTATCTGGTATGAAGCAATACTATTAATAAAAATTAGTGAGTATAAAAAAATTGGCTATTTAACTGGAATAGAAAAAACTTCTTATGAACTTTATGAAATAAATAAAGAAGCAGTTTTAAATAATCAGGAATTATATAACAACACAAAAAAACATTTAGAAAAAACAGGCAATTATAATAAGTTAGTAAATTTAGTTAAATATTACATAAAAAAATTTTCAAATAAAAAAGACCTTGAAAATGAGTATTATTTTTTAGCACAGTATTATGATTCAATTGATAACAAAAATTTAGCAAAAAAATATTATCAAATAATAGCAGAAAACAAAGATTCTGTATTTGCCGCTGATGCAATTTACTGGTTAGCAAATTATTATTTAACAAAAGATAAAAGAAAAGCAAAATCATATTTTTCTGATTTAATGAAGTATGAAGCATATAAAGAATTAGCAGAAAAAAAATTAAATGAAATTAGTAGATGAAATTTAAGAAAAAAATATTTTTTCTCTTAATCAAAAAATTTATAAATAATTTTGGATAGAAAAAATAGGATGAGAAAATCATTTCTTTTTTTGGGAATTTTTATTCTTTTTATTTTTCTTTTCCTGATAAGTTTTTTCAAAGAACAACCAAATTATGTATCAGTTTATGCAATGGTATTATCTCCTGATATAATTGATAAAGATTTAATATTTGATAAAAATTTAGAAAATATTGAAGATATTTTTAATAAAGAAAAAGAGAAAAATGGCGAAGAAATATATGAACCAACAACATTAACAGCAGTAAAAGATGTAATTGTTGATGCCTCACAAATAAAATCAAAAGAAAAACCAACTGTTTTTCATATAATAAAATACAAAGTAAAAGAAGGCGAAAGTTTATGGACTATCGCTAAAAATAATGATATTTCTATAAATACAATTTTATTTTTCAATCCTAAACTCTCGAATAATATTATCTATGAAAATATGGAATTAGATTTACCAAATATGGATGGTATTTTAGTTACTCTAAATAAAAACGAAACTCTGGATAGCATAGCAAAAAATTATAAAATTAAAACTGAAGAATTAATTAAAGTCAATAATATAAAAAATGTTAAAGAATTAAAAGCAGGCGATAAAATATTTGTTCCAGGCACTAATTTAAGACCATTAAAAACACCACAAATAAAACGCTATACTAAAAAGAAAAAAGAATTTGAATTACCTGTTAAAGCTGGTTATATTTCTTCTACTTTTGGTAATAGATTTCATCCTATTTATCGAAGATGGATTTTTCACGAAGGAATTGATATAGCAAGTAATGTTGGAACTAAAATTTATTCTGTTGCTGATGGTAAAGTTACTTTTGTCGGCTGGATTAGAGGTTATGGTCGAGTTATAATTATCAGACATACAAAAGGATTTACATCTACTTATGCACATTTAAATACAACAAAAGCAAAAATTGGTGATTGGGTTGAACAAGGTGAATTAATTGGTTATATGGGCAATACTGGTCGTGTTACTGGCTCTCATTTACATTTCGAATTAAGAAGATTTGGCCAATCTTTGAATCCTGCTAAATATATTGATTTTTCAAAACTATTATATTAAAGTCAAATTTTGATAATTCTTAAATTATGATGAACACCATTTTTTAATCTTTTTTGAATGTTAGATAATGTTTTAATTTGAGTGTTTATTTATTCAAATGAATCATTTAAAAAAATAAATTAATTTTATTCTAATTATTTTTCATATAGTTTTATAAAAAGATATTCCTCTTTTATTTTGATTTTTCGAAATTTCGAAAAATCGAAAAATTTGTTTAAAATAAGATAAATATCTCACTTACGCACACTCTCTCAAATATCAGAATTAAATTTTTATCTTTGAATAATTTAATCTAATTTAATTTCTCTCTGTTAACTAACAAGAAGATATTGTGAAAAAAATCAAATATATATAAATCAATAAAACAAAAGTGCTTCTCATATTTATTGACAATTTCATTACAAAGCAATTATAAATTTTACAAAAAAATATTTGACATAAAAAAAATTTTATTGTAATTATTTTATTTAATGAAAAAGTTTTATATCGCTTTTTTATTAGTTTTTTTAATTAATTTTATTTTACTTTTCATAAATTCTTCTGAAACAATTATCTCATCACATCAAAAAAAATTAAAAGTAGGATTAGTCTTTGATGTTGGTGGACGCGGTGATAAATCATTTAATGATTCTGCTTATAAAGGTTTAGAAGATGCAATAAAAAATTTAGAAATAGATGGACAATATATTGAACCAGGCGAAGGCGCAGACCGTGAATCTGCTCTACGATTACTTGCTTCTGAAAAATTTGATATTGTCTTTGGAATAGGTTTTATTTTTACTGATGACATTACAAACATAGCAAAAGAATATCCAGATGTAAAATTTGCGTGTATAGACTATGCAGTAAAAGTAGATGAAAATGGCGTTGTTGTGCCACCGCCTGAAAATGTTGCTGCATTAAAATTTCGTGAAGAAGAAGGTTCTTTTTTAGTTGGTGTAATCGCTGCTCTTGTTTCTAAAACAAATAAAATTGGTTTTGTTGGTGGAATGGATATTCCATTAATCCATAAATTTGAAGCAGGTTATTGCGCAGGTGCGAAAACAGTCAAACCTGATATTGAAATCATTTCAAATTATGCAGGCGTAACTGGTACTGCATTTAAAGACCCGGCAAAAGGCAAAGAATTAGCATTAAGCCAATATAATAAAGGTGTTGATATAATTTTTCACGCTTCAGGTTCCACAGGACTTGGTGTTTTTGAAGCTGCTCGTATGGTAAATAAATTAGCAATTGGTGTTGATGCTGACCAATATTTTGAAGCACCAGGTTATATTCTAACAAGTATGATAAAACGCGTTGATGTAGCAGTTTATAAAACAATTGAAGATTGCCTTAATAATCAATTTACTGGCGGTATTAAAAATTTTGGTTTGAATGAAAAAGGTGTTGATTATGTTTATGATGATAATAATAAAAATTTAATTCCATCAGAAGTAATAAAAGTAGTAGAAGAATTAAAAGAAAAAATAATAAAAGGTGAAATAAAAGTTCCTTCGACAAAATAATTATGGAAAGAAAAAATGTAATTGAATTAAAAAATATAGTTAAACGCTTTGGAAAAGTAGTTGCAAATAAGAATATTAATTTAAGTGTAAGAGAAGGCGAAATTCATGCAATAGTTGGTGAAAATGGTGCAGGCAAATCCACACTAATGAATATTCTATTTGGACTTTATCAACCAGATGAAGGTGAAATAATAATAAATGGCGAACGACTAACAAGACATAATCCAAAAAATTCAATTCGTTTAGGCATAGGAATGGTTCATCAACATTTTATGTTAATACCAACATTAACAGTAGCAGAAAATGTTATATTAGGACAGGAACCAACAAAAGGAATAGTGATTGATTTAAAAACAGCAGAAGAAAAAATCCAAAAATTATCAGATGAATACAATTTAAAAATAAATCCAAAAGCAAAAGTAGCAGATTTATCAGTAGGTGAAAATCAGCGTGTAGAAATAATTAAGGTTTTGTATCGTGGTGCAAATATTTTAATTTTAGATGAACCAACTGCAATTTTAACTCCGAGTGAAGTTCGTGAATTTTTTAAGATTATCAAAGCACTTGCGGCTCAGAATAAAACAATAATAATAATAACACATAAACTTGATGAAGTAATGGAAATTGCTGATAGAATAACAGTAATAAAACAGGGTGAAACAATAGCGACAGTAAATAAAAAAGAAACAAATCCACAATTGCTTGCAAGAATGATGGTTGGTAGAGATGTATTATTAAGAGTGGAAAAAGAAAAAACAGAAATAGGTGAACCAATAATTACAATAACAAATTTATCAGTATTAAAAACAAATGAAATTTTTGCTTTACAGGATATAAATATTACAATACATTCAGGCGAAATATTTGGTATAGCAGGCGTAGAAGGAAATGGACAAACAGAACTAATCGAAGCAATAATGGGCTTAAATTTAGATAAAATAAAATCAGGTACAATAAAATTAGAAAATGTAGAAATAACAAATTTAAATACAAGAAAAAGATTAATCTCAGGTTGTTCACATATACCAGAAGACAGACATTTACGTGGACTTGTGCTTGATTATAAAGTTAAAGAAAATATTATATTAGGACAGCATTACTTCTTTTGCAAATATTGTTTTTTAAATGATAAAGAAATAAATAATCATAGTGAAAAATTAATTGAAATATATGACATAAGACCAAATGATAAAGAAGTAATAGTAAAAGGCTTATCAGGAGGCAATCAGCAAAAAGTAATAGTAGCAAGAGAATTTACTCGTGATTTTAAATTTTTATTAGCAGCCCAACCAACACGCGGTGTTGATATTGGTGCGATTGAATTTATTCATAAAAAAATTTTAGAAGCACGTGATGACCAAAAAGCAATTTTACTTATTTCTGCTGATTTAAATGAACTTCTTAGTTTAAGCGATAAAATTGGCGTTTTATATAAAGGAAGAATAGTTAAAGTATTAGATGCTGATAAAACAAATCCTGATGAATTAGGTATGTTAATGACAGGTGCGATAGGTGGCTGATAAATGAACAAAAAAAATTTAATTATTGAAATACTAATTCCTATTTTTGCTGTTTTACTTTCTTTAATTATCAGCGATATTTTAATTATTATTTATAAACAATCACCTTTAAAAGTATATAAAATATTAATTGAAGGAACAATATTAAATCCTTATGGAATTGGTCAGGTATTATTTAAAACAACACCATTAATTTTTACAGGTCTTGCTGTTGCTTTTGCTTTTCACGCTGGCTTATTTAACATTGGTTGCGAAGGTCAACTTTATGTCGGTGCTTTTACCACTGCTATTGTTGCTGCTTATTTACCACAATTTACACCACCGCTTATTGCTATTTTGCTTGCTATTATTGCTGGTTTTATTGCTGGTTTTATTGCTGGTTTTATTCCAGGTTATCTAAAAGCAAAAACAGGTGCGCACGAAGTGATAAATACTATTATGCTTAATTTTATCATTATGGCTATTGTTAATTATCTCGTTATTCGATTTTTTAAAGTGCCTGAAACTATTCATACTTATCCAATAATTAATAATGCGAAAATTCCAAGATTATTTGAATATACTTCCTTTTTTAAAGGTTCGGCTGCTAATCTTTCTTTTTTTATTGCTCTTCTTGCCTGTTTTATTATCTATATTATTTTATGGAAAACAAAATTTGGTTACGAAGTAAGAGCAACTGGCTATAATCCAAAAGCAGCAGAAACTGCTGGTATAAATATTAAAAAAATCGTTATTTTAGCAATGAGTATTTCCGGCGGGCTTGCTGGTCTTGTTGGTATAAATTTTGTCCTCGGTTATAAATATTATTTTGAAGAAGGTTTTTCATCAGGCATTGGTTTTATGGGCATTGCTGTTGCTTTACTTGGCAGAAATCATCCACTCGGTGTTTTTATTGCTGCTTTATTTTTTGGTATTTTAAGTCAGGGTGGACTTGTTATAAATGCTATTGTGCCAAAAGAATTAGTTGATATTTTACAGGCTGTTGTTATTATTTCGGTTGTTGCGTCGAGTTCAGAAGTCCGTAGATTATTATTTAAACTTGGTCGATTATAATTTTCTGGAGTTTATTATGGATTTTATTTTAAATTTTATTTCTCTGGCTTTTTTAGCACAAATCATTAGAATTAGCATTCCATATATTTTAGCTGCAATGGGTGGTTTATTCTCTGAACGAAGTGGCGTTACGAATATTGCACTTGAAGGAATAATGCTAAATGGTGCCTTTGCTTCAGTGCTCGGCACTTATTTTACTAATAGTCCGACATTAGGTGTAATTTCTGGTATTATTGCTGGTATTTTAACTGCTTATATTCACGCTATTATTTCGATTAGATTTAAAGCAGACCAAATTATTAGTGGGGTTGCTATAAATTTACTCGCTGTTGGTGTGACTAAATTCTTTTTAAAGATTGTTTTTGATTCTTCGAGTAATTCTTCTCGTGTTGAAGGTATTAAAATTTTTGCTATTTTTCCTGAATCAAATAATTTTTTAAGTATATTAAATCAAATCATTGGTAATCCTTTCATCTGGCTTACTTTTATTATTATTATTTTATCTCACTTTATTCTTTTCAAAACGGTTTTTGGTCTCAGGATTCGTGCGGTTGGTGAGCATCCAAAAGCAGCTGATACACTTGGTATTAAGGTAAATTATTTACGCTATATTTGCGTGCTTATTAGTGGCGCACTCGCTGGTTTAAGTGGTAGTTGGCTTGCACTTGACCAGCATCAATTTACTGATGGTATGTCAAATGGTCGTGGATTTATTGCTATTGCTGCTGTTATTTTTGGCAGATGGAATCCTTTACCTGTTACTGCTGCGTGTTTGTTATTTGGTTTTGCTGAAGCATTACAAATCACATTACAAAGTTTAGGCACGAACATACCAACACAATTTATACAGATGATTCCTTATGTTTTAACTATGATTGCTCTTGCTGGTTTTATTGGCAAATCTACACCACCTGCTGCTGCTGGCAAACCTTATGAAGAAGGTTAAATATTTAAAAATTCAGTTTATTAAAAAATAAACACAAATCTGGGTGGTTGATTTTAAATGTAGTGCAAAGCCGACGGTGTGAGAGAGAAATTTGTTTGTGTTAATTACTAAAGTCAAAGTTAAAAGTGAACCTGAGTTAAAAATTTAAGGCACTTTAATTTACTTATGTTCACTTTAAGCCTTGAAATTAGTGTTATTTATTATTCGTGTCAAAAAAACAAAACAAGTTTATTTACAAAATGAAACTATATTTTTAAAAATATATAAAATTGCCTTATATTTAAGGTGATTAGGTGACGCCTGCTGGCACAATAATCTAATTAATTCAATTACATCTAAAAATATTGACAATTCTCGCGTTTTTATTTATATTATAAAAATGATTTATAAAGTGAAATGTAGATGATTTATTTTGAATAAAAAAAATTCGAAAAAAAATAATTTAATCAAAATACCAAAAAAATCAAAAAAATACAAATTTTACAAAGGCGCTTCCTGGCTTCTTGAAGATGGTTCTATTTATCTTGTCAAAGGTTTTCACGAAGAATGGACAAAAGAATATGAAATTTATTTAGGTGGTAAATATACTGCTCTTGAATTAATTCTATTAAAAAATTGGATTTCTATTGTTGTTTATAACAATAAATATATTGAATTTTGTATTGCTGATAGATTTAATGATAAGATTGTTACTAACCTTTTTAATTATATTTCCATAAACCAGAAAGAATGGGAAAAAATTTTAATTATGTGTTTAAAAGATAATTACTTTATAGAAATCAAAAACAAACCAGAAATTTTTGATAAAAATTATTTTTTCTCATTAGTTCAAAAAAACACTTAACATTCACATTTTTAAATTTATAATTATTTTTTAGGTTCAAAAAAAATTTTTTTCTTTTAATTCTCTTTTCCAAAAAATTTGCTTAATTTTTTTATACAAATTATTTTTCTGGTTTATAATAAACTATTTGGTCATATAATTTTTTATAGTTAAAGGCATTTGTTATTCTACTCATTGATTCAGAATGCCCTAAAAAAATATAACCACCAGGATTTAAACTATTGTAAAAATGATTAACAACCTGTCTTCGTGAATCTTCATCAAAATATATTAATGCATTTCTACAAAAAATAACATCAAAATTTCGCATTTGACTCATCTTCTCATCATCAAAAAAATTCAAATGTTCAAAGTATGTAAATTCTTTTAATACATTTGATACACAATATTTATTATCTGCACTTTTGTATATATACCTGTCAAAATAAGTTGGTGGTATAAATTTTACGCTTCGTTCATTATATTTTCCTTCGATTGCCTGTTTTAATACTCTCTTATCTATATCAGTCCCAATTAACTCTATTTTCCATTTATTTATATCATCAATCATTTCTAATATAATAATTGCAAGAGTATAAACTTCTTCACCAGAAGAACAGGCAGCAGACCAGATTCTCAATAAATTACTATTAATTTTAGATTTTTTTTCTAATATTTCAGGTAAGCAACATTCAGCAAACACTTTTAATTGGTCAAATTCTCTAAAAAAATAAGTTTCATTCGTTGTAATTGCATTTATTAATTTTTGAAATTTTTGACCATCAAAATCATAAAATTTTATTATTCTGAAATATTCATCAAAATCATAAATATTCTCTTCTTTCATTAATAATTCAACTCGTCGTTTTATAAAAAATAATTTTTTATCTTCAAAAAATAAACCTGTTCTTCGATATATTAACTCCTGTAATTTTTTAAAATTATCATAACTCAAAATCATAATAATTTTAACCTCTATTTGTTTCTAAATTTGCTATATAAAATTTTTAATTTTCAGAATTGACTATTTGTTATCTACAGTTTTAAACCTCGCAATTGAAATTTCAATAATTTTCATTTTTAGCAATCTTTACATCCTACAATAACTATTCACTTAATCTTCATTCACAACTTTAATAATCTCTTCTGCTATTTTATATGAAGGTGCGACAACATCAACAGCACCTAATTCAATTGCTCGAGCCGGCATTCCAAATACTATTGCTGTTTCCTCACTTTCTGCAATTGTCCTTCCACCTGCCTGTTTTATTTTAAGCATTGCTGCTGCTCCATCATCACCCATTCCTGTCATTAATACACCTATTGTCTTATTACCAAATACTTTTAGCACTGATTCCATGCATACATCAACTGATGGTTTAAATAAATGTTCGGGTAATGATGGTGTTCTTATTATTATATCACCTTCACTTTTTTTATATAGTGTCAAATGATAACCACCTTTTCCGACAAAACAAATTCCAGGCGCTACTTTATCGGTCGCTTCTACTTCTTTTACTTTTAACTGGCAATACCTGTCCAATCTTTCGGCAAATTGTCCTGTAAAATTAGGCGGCATATGTTGAATTAAAAAAACAGCAGCATTCAAATCAGCAGGTAAATATGGCAAAACATCGTAAATTGTTTTTGGTCCGCCAGTTGATATTCCAATCACTACTGCTTTATAATCTGTTATTTCTCTTATTCTTTCTTTTTTTGGTTTTAGTATTTCTGGTTCTATTGTTACTTTTTTTCTTTCCTTATATAATCGTCTTTTATTTCGGACTGCTGCTTTTAATTTTGTTCGTAGTTCATCTGCAACTACATCCATTTTTGCTGAAATTGTTCCACCTGGTTTTGCCACATAATCAAATGCACCTAATTCTAATGCTTCAAAAGTTGTGAGTGCACCTTCAGTAGTTAATGATGAAACCACTACAACAGGACAAATCTTTTCATTCACTATAATTTGCAATGCTGTCAAGCCATCTAATTGCGGCATATTTATATCCATTGTTACAACATCAGGTTTTAATTCTCTTGCTTTATTTACTGCTTCTACTCCATCTCTTGCTATTCCGATTACTTCAAATTCTTCATCTTCTTCTAAAATTGTTCGCAATACTTTTCTTGTTAATGCTGAATCATCAACAATTAAAACTTTGATTTTTTCCATTATTTTTTTCCTTCTTTCTTTTCTACAATAATTTTGCTGGATTTAATATTAGTTCAATACTGCCATCTGCCATTATTGATGCACCAGAAAAATACGGAATTTTTTCTAATCCACAATTTAAAGATTTGATTATTATTTGTCTTTCGGAGAAAAATTTATCAACAACCAGACCAAACATTTTATCTCTTGATGATATAACAACAACTGGATAAATTGAATTATCTTGAACAGAATAATTTAATATTTCAGATAAAAAAACAATTGGTAAAATTCTGCCGCGATAATAAACCATTTTTTTATTTTTATAATATACTATATCTTCTTTCTTAATTTTTATTGTTTCAAATATTGTTTCAATTGGTATAAGATATAAATCACCATTGCAGGAAACTTCTAATGCTCTTGTTATTGCTAATGTTAATGGTAAAATAATTGTTATTGTTGTTCCAACGCCATATTCACTATCTATTTCAATTTTCCCACCTATTAATGTAATATTTGTTTTTACTACATCCATACCAACACCGCGGCCAGAAATTTCCGTTACTTTTTCTGCTGTGCTAAATCCCGGCAAAAATATAAAATCTATTATTTCTTTTTTTGTCATTTTTCTTACTTCTTCTTCTGTGCTTAATCCTTTTTCTATTATTTTTTTCTTGATTTTTTCTATATCTATTCCTCTTCCATCATCTTTAATTTCTATATACACATTATTATTTTGATTTATTGCCGTTAATTTTATTATGCCTTCTTCATTTTTACCTGCTTTTTTTCGTTCGTCTGGTTTCTCTATTCCGTGGTCAACACTATTCCGTAATATATGTAATAATGGGTCTATTATTTTTTCGATTATCGCTTTATCTAATTTTACTTCTTCACCATACATTTCTAATCGAACTTTTTTATTATTATTTCTTGATATATCTCTTACCATTCTCGTAAATCTATTAAATATCGTTTTTATTGGAACCATTCTTATATCCATTACTAATTGATGTAAATCATCGGATAATTTACTGAATTTATTTGATATATCTTTTATTTCTTTTATTATTTTATTTTTTTCTATTTGTTTATCTGTTTTTCTTAATACATCGTATAATAAATCAATCGAACTTTTTGCTACAATTAATTCACTACTTATGCCCATTAAATTATCTAATTTTTCCATTGTTACTTTTATTTCAGTTATTGCTTTTTCTATTTCTACTTCTTCTTTTTCTACTTTTGGTTTTTCTTCTTCTTTCTTTTTCTCTTCTATTTTTGTTGTTTGTTCTTTTTGCAAATTTTCTAACCATATTCTAAATTCTTCTCTCGTTGTTTCTATCAAACTTACTATTTCACTTATTTCGTTTTCGCTGATAAAATCTAAAAATTTTAATTGTTCATTACTAAAATTTATTAAATCATTCCGTTTTACTATATTTGCTGAACTTATTATTGTCTTTATATTATTTCGCAATCTCTTTATTAGTGCTTCTTTATTTTCTTTTTTACTTACTAATTCATTAAATATATTTACTATACTTTTTAGCATTTGAATGGAAATATTATAAAATGCTGCTTCTTCTGCACTAAAACCTATCTTTGACTTTTTTATTATTTGATAATCTATCATTTGCTTTGTTTTTTTAGATAATTCTTCTAATAAAAGCATTGGTATTTTTTCGATTTTTTCATTATTCTTAAATGCTTTTATACATCTTCTTATTTCATCAATTACATTCAATAATAAATCAATTATTTTTTCATTTATCTCTATTTCTTTTGTTTTTATTTTATTTATTAATGTTTCGGTTAAATGACTTATCTTCTGGATTAAAACAACTGCATTTTCTAATGTTATTTCCGATGTTTGTAATTGACTGATTATTAGTTGCGCATCGCCTTTTATTGTATGTAATTCTCTATATATTTGATTTATATCTTCTTCAATATATTCTTTTTTTTCTATTTTTATTATTTTTTCTTCTATTACATTTAAACGGTCTTCGGTTTGTGATATAAAGCCTCTTTTTATTTCTTCACTTATCTCTTTTTTTATTTCTTTTTTTTCTTTTATTTCTTCCTTTTTTTGTTTTACTCCTTTTATTTTTTGTATTTCTTCTATTAAGTCTTCGTATTCTATTTCTGATATATTTATCAAATATTTTTCTTTTTCGGTTTTTTTCGCTTCTGTTATTTTTTCTCTTATGTTTTTATATATTTGTGTTATTCTATCAATTACTTTTAATAATATTTCTACTATTCTTTCATCTGTTATTTCTTTTTCTTCTTTTATTTTGTTTAATAATTCTTCTGATGAATGTGATAAATTTCTTATGTTAGATAAATTAATAAATGATGATGCACCTTTGATAGTATGAAAATGCCGATATATTTCATTTACTAAACTTATATCAAATGTGACTTCTAATTTTAATAAAGATGATTCTATTGTTTCTATATTTGTTTTTAATTCATCAAAAAATTCAAACATTATCATTAAATCATCTTTATTTAATTCAAGTTCCATTTTCAATACCTTTCAAAAATAATTTTAATGCTTTTCGCAAATTTATCTCTTTCAAAAAACCTTATGCACTTATCAATTTTTTCAATCTTATTTTTGCTTGTTCCATTAATTACAAGAATAACACTAATTATTTTTTACACTCACTAAAAACTCTGTTCTCTTCACTCTGCACCATTATTCCTTTAACTATCTAACAACATCTTTATATTTGCTGTTAAAAATTCTGGTTCTACTGGTTTCATTATAAATACTACTTTTTCTAAATTTAATATCTCTTCATCGTGTGGATTATCATCTGTTGATATAATTATTATTGGCATTATTTCTCCACTCGATGCTGACCTAATTTTTCTTATCAAACTTAATCCATCTAAATTCGGCATATTTATATCAACTAACATTAAATCATATTTTTTATTACTTATTTTATCTATTGCCTCTACTCCATCACTTGCTATATCTACATTATGTCCTTCTGATTTTAATATATACGAATGATAATTTTGTGTTAATTCAGAATCATCAACTACTAAAATTTCTGCCATATTTTCTCACCACCTGAATTTTTCATTTATTTTTTTTATTTCTTCTATGGTAAAATCTATCTCTTCTTTTATATTTTCTGATAAATTATTCCGCATCTTTAATTCTTCTAATAATTTTATATCATTCATTTCACCATTTACTGATAATATTTCAAGTGCACTCATTATTAACATTTCATCATTTGTCATTAAATATTTTAATGCAATTTCTTTTGCTTTCACTGGTGAATATTTTGATAAAAAATTTATTATCTCATATTTATACATCTGATTTATATTTTTGTCTGTTAATTTCTCTAATATTATTATTATTTGTTCTGGCACTTCTATTAAATTATGTCGCTGGCATAATGTTATTGTGGCTGTTAATAACTCTTTTAATGCTATTTCTCCATAATGCTCAAATAAAAATATTAAATCATTCAAATTTGATTTTTCACCTATTTTCCCTAATAATTTTATATAACTAAAAACAACAAATTTATTTTGTGATTTTAAATCTTCAAAATGTCTCGATATAAAATTAAATATTGCAGTATCACCAATATTGCCCAATGCTTCAAGGCACGCACATTTTAGCATTACATTTGTTGTTTCCTCAAATATATTTATTATATCTTTCACTGAACCTTTATCTTTTCGTAAGCCAATATATTCAACTGCTGTTATTACATTATTTATATTTTCATCACGCAAACCTTTTCTCAACCCACTTATTGCTTCTGCGGACAATGTGCTATATAATATATCAAGTGCATGTTTTCGAACATTTTTATCCGGGTCATCTAATAATCGCATTAACTTCTCTACTGGCTCTTTTTCCATAAATTCTACTATTTCTATTACTTTATTTCGGATAAATGAATTATTGTTTTTTATTAATGGCAAAATATGTTTCATTAACACTCCGGATGAGATTTCTTTCAATAGATTAAAAATATTTTCCTTTATAAATATTGATGATTGCTGGCTTATTACTAAATTTACTAATGGTTTTATTACTTCATTTTCGTATGCTATTAATATTTTTTTTATGCTTTCATATACCTTAGCCTCTTCTGCTGTTCTCTGTAATTTTTCTATTTCTTCTAATAAATTTATTTCTAATTCTGTCATTTCTTTCACCTCTTAAATGATTTCTTTACTATCTCATCCCATCTATTTAATTTTTCTATTGAATAATTTAATAATTTTACAATCTCTTCTAAATCATCAAATGGTTTTAAAATATAATCATTTGCACCTGCATTTAAACATTCTATTGCTTTTTCAGTTGTCGTAAAACCAGTCATTATTATTACCTGAATTAAACCATCTATTTCTTTTATCTTTTTTAATAATGTAATGCCATCCATTTCTGGCATCATTATATCAGTTAATACTATATGGAATTTCTCTTTTTCAATTAATTCAATTGCTTTGATTGGATTTGTTTCACTTTTCACCTCTAAATTTTCTTCTAATTCTAACCTATACTTTAATGTATCAATTATATTTTCTTCATCATCAATTATTAATATTTTTCTTTTCATTATTTTCCTCCTCTTTTATTACTGGTAATTCTATTATAAATTCTGTTCCTTTTCCTATATCTGTATTTATATATATTTCACCATTATGGTTTTCTATTATTGTTTTAGTAACATATAATCCCAATCCACTGCCTTTACCTATTTCTTTTGTTGTGAAAAATGGATTAAATATTTTTTTTCTTATTTCTTCTGGTATGCCTCTTCCATTATCTTTTATTCTTATTATATCTCGTTCTTTCCGTTCATCATATTCTAATTTTATTTCTATCAACCTATCTCCATCTTTCTTTTCACTTAATTCATCTAATGCATTATTTATTATATTTATAATTGCCTGCTCTAATTCTTGTTTTAAGCCCTCAACTTTCTTTATATTTTCTGATATCTTAAAATCTATTTCTGTTATATATTTTGATTTTGCTGATAATAATTCTAATGAATTTTCTATTACTTCTTTTAAATCAACTACTGCTTTATTCTGCAATTCTGGCGGATATAAAAATGTTTTTATATTATATACTATATGTTTTATTTTTTTTGCTCCAATTTCTGTTTTGTTTATTAAATCTTGAATTATTTTAATTACTTTACTATTTTCTATTTCATCAATTTTTTCTTTTTTGCCAACTTCTTTAAGACATTCTTTTATTTTTTGTAATAATAAATTAAAATATATTTTTAAATTCTGTGTATTACCTAAAATATAAGTATTTGGATTATTTATTTCGTGCATAAAATTCGCCAATAATTGTCCAATATTTGTCAGGCGCTCTGCTTTTGCTATTATCTCATTTTGTTTTTTTATTTGCTCTAATAGTTCAAATTCTTTTGTTATATCTTCTATTATTACTAAATTCAAATTACATTCAAACTCTAAATAATATTGTAAAAACGGATATAGTGAAATCTTATAAACTTTATTATTCTCAATTATTATTCTTTCATTCTGGATTTGAAGATGTAATATTTTATCATAATTGTTTTTTAATACTTCTTCAAATATATTTATATTTGAGAAATATTTATTTGACCATAGGATAGAATTATCCTTATTATTAACTATAAATATTCCCTCATCCAGACTTAAAAATAAATTAACCAATAAAATTTTTAAACAATCAATTTTTATTGCATTATTCATTGAATTTTCTAAATTTTTTGAATAATTTATTTTATTTACTAATTGTAAAATTGAATTTTTAACTTCAATTATATTAAAAGGTTTATAAATAATTTTAAAGGCAATTAAATGCACATATTCCCATAATTTTTCTTCTTCTTTTAAGGCAGTAATTAAAATAAATGGAATATTTAAATTATAATTTTTTTTAATATAGCAAAGAATATCAAACCCTGTTTTATTATTATCTAAAAAATGGTCAATAATCAAAAAATCAGGTCTTTTTTCTTCAAATATTTCTATTGCCTTATTATAATTATTTGCTGAATATGTTATTAAGTTTAATCTTTTACAATGATAAGTTAATATTTCTAAAATATTTTTTTCATCATCAACAACTAAAACTGAAATATCAGTTTTTCTTTTAGGGAAAAAAATTTGCTCAATTTCATTTATAAATTTATACTCTTCCATACTACTCCATTCAGTTTTTTTAATTTTATTTTCCATAAAATTAAGTTGTTAAAAAAAAAATTAAAAAACTGTTTATTACATTTTTTTAGAAAGTAAAAATAATGTTTCAGCAGATAAAATTAATATAATTTCGCCATTACCTAAAATCGTATAATTTTGAAAATCATTTGCATACAATTTAAAAACTTTATGTTCAAATTCTTTTATTACTATTGTTTGAAAATTTAATATTTTATCAACTCCAATTGCCAGTTGGCCATATTTTGTTCTTACTATTAGCACAGGTATCTCTTCTTTTAATTCTGTATTATTTTTTTCATTTAATAATTGTGCAAGATAAAAAAATGGAATTACTTGATTTTTTATTGATATTATTTTTTTCTCCTTAAATCTGTAAAAACTATCTGGTTTTATTTTTATTATATAATTAACATCATCACTTAATATTGCATACTTATTTTGATTTATTTGAATTATTACTGATTCTTTTGTTATAAGTGTTCCTATTTGTGGTATTATTAACTCTATTATTGTTCCTACATCTTTTGTTGATTTTATTTGATATTTTCCATTTAATTTAGTTAATGTTGTTTTCACGACATCCATACCCACACCACGACCTGAAACATCAGAAACAATTTCTGCTGTTGAAAAACCAGGTAAAAAAATAAAATTTAATATCTCATTTTCACTTAATTTTTCTGCTGCTTCTTTCTTAACTAATCCTTTTTCTATTGCTTTCATTTTTATTTTTTCTGCATCAATTCCTTTACCATCATCAATTATAGTTAATAAAAAATTCCCTTCGTTTATTTCTGCTTTTAATATTATTTTCCCTGTTTCTGATTTTCCTTTTTGTTTTCGTTCTTCTGGTAATTCAATGCCATGGTCTAATGAATTTCTTATTATATGTGTTAATGGTGCTTCTAATTCATTTAATACTGATGAATCAACCTGAACATTTTCACCTATTATCTCTAATTTTACTTTCTTATTTAATTTTTTTGTTACATCACGAACTAATCTATGAAATTTATTAAATAAATTAATAACAGGCATTTTTCTGATTTCAAGTAAATTCTTTTGCAAACTCGCTATCATTTTATTTAGTTCAAATATATTTTCACGAAAACTATTTATTTCATTTTGCTCAAATTTTTTTCGTCGCTGTAAGATACTATAAAAATAATTTAATGAATCTGATTTTATTATTATTGAACCAATATTAAACATAAATTCATCAATTTTATCCTGCTCTATTTTTACATATTTTATACTTTCTAATTCCTGTCTTGGTTTTTCTTCTTCAACTTTTTTTATTTCTTTTACTTCTTCTTTTTTGCTTTCTTTTTGCGTTGTTTTTGTTATTATTCTTTTTAAATTACTATCTATTTGATTTCCAAAAAAATTTATTATTTCACTATCTAAATTTTTTAATAAATTTATGTCTTCTTTTATTTTTATTATTGCTTTTATTATTTCTTCTTCTACTTTATCTTTTTCTATTTTTCTTTCTATTTGTTCAATATTATTTTTAAATTCTTTACATAATTCATTACCACCACCTGTTTTCTTTGCTTTTGTAAATATACTATATAAATTTTTTATTTCTTCTGTTATCTCTTTATCACCTATATAAAATCTACTATCTTTTATATACTCTTCATTTACCTCAACTTCTAATATTTCGCCTTTTTGAAATAATTCTATATCTTTATTTAATTTTTTTATTTGATTAATTATCTGGTTTATATGGTCTTTTTGAAAATCAACTGGTAATTTATCTATATTATTTAATAGTAATGATAATTCCATTTTAAAACTATTTAAATCAATTTCTTCTTTACCGCTGATTAGTTCTTTTATTTCGTTTATATATTTAATTTCAGGTTCTAATAAAATATTTTCCTCAATAATTAATGATGCACGGCTTTTTATTGCTTTTATAAAATCTATTCCTTTTATAATTTCATCTATTATTTCTTCACTTAACTCAATTTTATTTTGTTTTATCTGAACAATTAAATCTTCAAGATTATGTGTTAATTCTGAGAGATTCAATAAACCAACAAAACCTGATGTGCCTTTTAAAGAATGGAATATCCGCATCAATGTATTTAATATACTATCATCAATTTTATCTATTTCAATTGATGATAATAAGTTTTCTAAATTTGTTATATATTCATCACATTCACTTAAAAACTCTTGAAATATCTGTTTATCTACTTCTTTTATTTTTTTCTCACTCATTATTTATTCACCTTTTTGTTCTTTAGATATTATTTCTGCAATTATTACTTTCCATCGTGCTATTCTTTTTTCTATATCACGAACACAATCAATTAATACATTTACATCACTAAAAGGTTTTAAAAAAATTTCAAATGCACCACGCCGTAATGCTGATGTAACTAAATTCAATCTTGCATAACCAGTTATTGCTATTATTTGTATTATTCCATTTCGTTCTTTTACTTTTTTTATCAAATCAATTCCATTCATTTCTGGCATCATTAAATCAGTTATTAATACATCCACTTTCTCTTTACAACAATAATCAAAAGCCTCAATTGGATTTGTCATTACTATCACATTATAGTCAGTATTAAATAAAAATGCATTTTTCAGCATTTCTAATATATTCTTATCATCATCTACTATTAAGACATTCATTTTTATTAACCTCCAACAATTGCCTCTTTTTGATAGGGTATTTTTTTTATTATGTTAAATAATTTTTTATAAAAATTTTGCTATATTTATTTATTTAATGGCAATGCAATTTTTATCGTTGTTCCTGCTCCTTCTTCACTTAATATTTCTATTGAACCTTTAAATTTATCTTCTATTATTTTTTTTGTAATATATAAACCTATACCACTTCCCTTCTTGCCTTTTGTGCTTATAATATTTTTAAATAAATTTTCTAATATCTCTTTTTTTATTCCCGGACCATTATCTATTATTTCTATTATTATTTTACTATCTTCCTTACTTATATTTATTATTATTTTTGGGTCTTTGCTATATTCTAATGCTTCATAAGCATTTTTTAAAATATTTAATATTATCATTTGTAGATTTGAAAAATTGCCTTTTATTATTCTCTCTTCTTCTTTTAATCTATTATTTAATTCTAATTTTATATTTTTCATTTTTAAAAATTTGATTAAATCAATACACCTTTCTATTACTTTTATTACATCAACATTTTCTTCAAGTTCTGGTGAAAAAATAAATTTATGAAAATAATTTAATAATGCTAATATTTTATCACTGCCCTCTTTCATTGACTGAATTAAATTAGGATAATTTTCTACAATTAAATTTATTTTTTTCTTTATCTGTTCCTCAGTATTTGAATTATTATTAACATAAAAATTTAATGCTTCCTTAATAATATTAAATGTTACTACTAAATTATCACAGTTACCTTTTATATATGAAATTGGATTTCTAATATCATGAATAAAACCATTTACTAAATGCCCAAGAACATTCATTTTTTCTGATTGTAAATATATTAATTCTTCTAATCTTTTCTTTTCGTTTCTTTTTCTTATTGTCTCGAAAGATTTGTTTAAGTAAAGTGATAGTATCTGAAAATTTATAGGTTTGGTAATAAAATTAGATGCTCTTAATTGTAATGCTTTTATTGCTATTTCTAATTCAGATGAGGCTGTCATAATAATAAATTCACATTCTATATTCATATTATTTAATTTTTCGAGTAATTCAAGACCTGTCATCATTGGTAAATAATAATCACATAAGATAGCATCAAAATTCTTGTTTTTATCTTTTTCAATATCTGATAAAAATGCTTGTGGTGTGCTATATGAATAAATTTTATCAAATACTTTTAATTTTGCTATATAAAGGTTTAACACTTTTAAATTTGCTTCTTCATCATCTATAATAACTAAATTATAATTTTCGTCTGTCATAAAATAAAAATTTTATACCTCCACTTTTTTATATAATATCAAAAAAAATTTTACTCCTACCATTACAAATCATTTTGTTTCGAATATAAAATTTTTATTTCCTTTTTTTATCGAACAAAATATCAACTTACTAAATAAATTCACTTTATCTCAACAATAATACCGGAATAATTTATTTTATCCTCTATGCTCTCTTCACTTTATTCATTACTTAACTTTTTTTTCTTTTTTTTTATTCTCTTTTTTTAATAAATCACCATCTTTTTCTTGCAATTCTTTTTCTATCTCATCTAATAAACTTAATTCTTTTTTTTCTGTTTCTGTTAATAATTTATCAAGATTTAATAATATTATCATTCTTTTTCCTTGCTGTAATTTACATATTCCACCGATAAATTCTCGCTCTATTGCTGATGATATTATTGCTGGTGCGGGTTCAATATCTTTTTTCGGTACGCGTAATACTTCTGATACTGAATCAACAATTAAGGCTGTTTTATTGTTCTGTATCTCTACTATAACTAATCTTGTCTTATCATCAAATTCTTTTTTGCCGATTGAGAACCGCTTTCTTAATGAAATTACTGGTATTACATTACCACGCAAATTTGCCACACCCTCAATAAAAGATGGAGCATTTGGCACATGAACTATTGACTGCATTCTATTTATTTCCTGTACCTGTTTTATATTTATTCCATATTCTTCATTCGCTAATCTAAATGTTACTAATTGTTCTTCTTCTATCATACCGCTTATTTCTTCTTTTACTTTTTCATTCTCTTTAACATTACTCTCAACTATTTTACCCATTTCACTTATTTCAGCCTCCTCAAATAAATTTTGTGAATCAAATATCATTATTATCCTTTTGCCTTCTTTTAATTTTGCTAATCCTTTTAATTGTTTTCGCTCGCGGCCACTTAAAATTGCAGGTGGTGGTTCTATTATACTTTTTGTTATTCTTATTACTTCATTTACTTTATCTACTATTAGCCCTATTTTTACATTATTTATTGTAAAAACTATAATTCTTGTAGAATCAGAATATTCTTTTGTAGCAAGCCCTAAAAATACTCTTAAATCAACAACAGGTAAAATTTCATTTCGTAACGAAATTATACCATTAACATAATTTGGTGCTCCTGGAACTTTCGTTATTTCTGGGACTCGAATAATTTCATTTACTGAATCAACAAAAAAACCAAACTCTTCTTTCTCTAATAAAAATGTTACTATTAACTCTTCCTCAATTTTTTCTTCTTTTATTTTATGTTCAGCCATTTTTACTGCTGCAAATTCTTTGCTCTCTTTTACTTTTACCTCACTTTCGAGCATACAACTTTTTTCAACATTTATAGTTAAAATTAGACGCTCACCTTTATTTAATTTTATCACTCCTTCTAAAAAATCTGATTGTATGCCTTTTACTACTTTTGGAGCTTTTTCTATTATGCTATTATCAACTCTTAAAACTTCTTTAACAGAATCAACAATCATACCAATAGCAGAACCACAAACATCTAATACAAGGATTCTGGTAACTTCTGTTATTGGGGCTGGTTCTAAACCAAAACGAATACGCGTGTTTATTAATGGTAAAACACCGCCTCTTAAATTTGAGATACCTTCAATAAATGTTGGAGCATTTGGTATCTTTGTAACACCAGGTATTCGAACTATTTCTTTTACTTTGTTTATCTCAACACCAAATTCTATATCACTTAAATTAAATGTTACAAGTTGTGATTCTGAGAGATTTATTTCTTTATTTTTATTTTCAGTAATTGTTTCCATTCCATTTTTTACCTCCTTTTAAAATTTTAAAAAATTGCTAATTTTATTAAGCACCCATATTTTGCATTTCATCTGCCTGTGATGATATATCTTCTGTTGCTTCCTGTATTTGCTCTAATGCTTTCTTGCCTTCTTCTGCTGCTTGCTGTGCTTCGGAGGTAGCTTTTAATGCTTGTTTTGCTGCTGTTGCTATCTGGTCTATTGCATTCTTTGCTTCTTCCATTGATTTTAATGCTTCACTTGACATATTTACTATTTCTACTGAACTCTTTAAAACTTCTTCTATTTCTTTCTCTACTATATTTAATGAATCTGTTACTTTTTTTGCTTCTTCTACCTGCGCTGCTGATGCTTTACCAACTGCTTCAATATCTGCTGATGCTCGTGTTATTTGTAATTGTATTGCTCGCACCATATCTTTTATCTTGCCTGCATTTTCTGCTGAATCTGTTGCAAGTGTCCTTATGTCTGCTGCAACTACTGAAAATCCTCTACCAAATTCGCCCGCACGCGCAGCTTCGATTGAACCATTTACTGCAAGCATATTTGTTTGTATCGTTACATTTGTTATTGCATCTACTATTTTATCTATCATTCTTGTCCTGGCTTCTAATTCTAATATGTTCTTCGCTGATTGAATTGATGATTTTGCTGAATTACCTATATTTGTTATCATATTATCTACATTTACTTTATTCTTTGCTAATAATTCTTTTAATAATTTTATTTTTTCTTCTGAGAGTTTTGATTTCTCGCCTATTACTGTTGCTTCGCCTGTTAATTTATCACTTAATGTAACTGCTTTTTTTGCTACTTCTTCCTGCATTTTTGCACCTGAATTTATTTGTTCTATTGCTTTATATATCTGTCCTGATGCTGCATTTGCTTCTTCTATGTTTGATGATAATTCTTCTGCCACTGCTGCTAATTCTTCTGCTGATTTCTGTGCGTCAGTCGAATGTTTTAATGTATCTGCCATATCTGCTAAATTATTTGCTGCACTGCTTATTTCATTGTATGCTTTTACCTGCTCCTGAACTGATTTTGTTGCTTCTTCACAAGCACTTGATTGTTCCTCTGCTGCACTTGCTATTTGCTCTGCTAATTTTAAAAACTCATCTGCGCCTTTACTCATTTCTCCACTTCGTTTATTTATTTCTGCTGAACCTTCTTCTATTACTCGCATATCTTGCTCTATTGTTTTTAAGTCTTCTGTAATTACTTTTGCTTTTTCTACTTCTTCTTTTGCTTTTTCTGCTGCTGACTGTATTTCACCTGCAACTACTTTTACCTGCTGCTGGATATCTGATATTACTGTCGTTATTTCACGGGCACTTTTTTCACTTAATTCTGCAAGATTTCGCACTTCATCCGCTACAACAGCAAAACCTTTACCATGCTCACCTGCTCTTGCTGCTTCGATTGCTGCATTTAATGCAAGTAAATTTGTCTGGTCTGCTATACCTACTACTGCTTTTACTATTTCACTTATTTGCTCTGCCTGTTTTTCTAATTCTGCTATTATTTTTGCTGATTCTATATTTGCCTGTGCTGCTTTATTTACTCCTATTATTAACTGGTCTATTTCCTGTGTTGTCGTTTTATTTAGTTGTTGTAAATTTCTTACTTTGTTTAATGATATTTCTGCATTTTCTGATGCTCTGACTGCTGCCTTTGCTATTTCATTTATTGCTGCTCTTGTCTCATCTGCATTTGATGATGCTTCTTCTGCACCTGATGTTACTTCTTCCATTGCATGTGCTAATTCCTGGGCGGCCCCGCTACTTTGTTCTATCATTGATGATAATTGTTCTGTTGCTGCTGCTATTCGTTCTGCAATTTGTTGTTGTCTTGCTAATGTCCTTGCTTTTGCTTTCTGACTTGCTATTTTTTTCGCTTCTGCTCGTTTGACTGCATTATCTTCTGTACCAATTACTTTCATTAATCCTTTTTCATTTTCAATCTTACCATTTTGCATTGTTGTTTGAACCTTTTTTTCATCCGGATTTTCTAAAATCTTTTTTTCCATAATATTACCTCCTGATAATAATATTTAATGGATAAAACAGAAACAAATAAAATAGGTATAGTTTCCATTTTATCGATTTAATTATTTTCTTTTTTCTTAAATTTTTAAAAAATAAAAACTATATCACCCCCTTTTAAATTTTTTAATTTATAAAAAATATGGTTCATAAAAAATAAAGCCCCCACATCAAAATAAGATAATGTGATTAAACTTAAAAAGAATAAGATTTTTAGAAATGAGAAAGAAGAAAAATTTTTTAAGTGCTTGCTTGCTTGCTTGCTTGCTTGCTTGCTTGCTTGCTTGCTTGCTTGCTTGCTGCAAATTTAAGACCAGATAATTATGATATATTATAATTATATAAATAATATAATTTTAAAGTTTTGTCAATAAAATTTATAAAATAAGGTGGAAAAGAACAAGCAGATGATGGAACAGCAAAAATAGCAAAATTAAATATACTAAGTAAAAAAGTATGGAGATATTACAAAAAATATATATAAAATTAAAAATAAAAGGAAGATGATAAAAATGAAATATATTGTATGATATTAAGAAGGCAGATGGTGGAGTATTATATAAAATAAATTCATATAGAAGCACAGCAGAAAAATTTGGAGTAAATTTAAAAACAGTAATCAAATGGGTAAAAAGATATAAAGAAAAAGGGTTAGAAGGATTAAAAGATATAAAAAGAACACCTAAAAAAATACATAATAAAGTGAGTGAAGAAATAGAAAAACTTGTAATAGAATTAAGAAAACAGACAGGATATGGTGCAAGAAGATTAAAATATGAATTTGAATTAAAAATAAGTGTAGGACCAATAAACAGAATATTAAAACAAAATGGTTTAATTGAGAGTTGTCAAGAAAATTGTGGCTGATGGTAAAACCTAAAATTAAATAACTGATGTTTTTTATACTCAGAAGAAGAAAAAGCAAATAAAGGTTTTAACCATTTTTTTATTATGAGATTATTTAAACAAACATAAATTGAAATAATTGGTGTTTTCGAAGAAGGAAAAATATAAGCAATAACAGAGAACCAAAAAATAAAAGAAAAGGAAATAATTAAATACATTCTTAGAATGCAAATTTTTTATCTGGTTTAAATTTATTTTCTCTAATGTCTTATTACAAATCTTTCTATTTCTTTTGGGCAAAATAGAGTGAAAATTTTGAATAAATCAATTCATTTTAATATTTAATTTTACACTGCAGAAACACTATCTATAAATTCCAATCAGAACAATATTCTCATTTAAAATTCTTTTAAAGTTTTTTATTTATAATTTCCTGTAATTGTTTAGCTTTTTTATTATCAGGATTTATTTGAAGAATTTCATTTAAAATATTAATTGCTTCGGAATCATTATTTAATTTATAATGAATTTTTGATAATAATATTTTGTAATCATTTTTGATGTTTACATCATTTCTATTTTGAATAATCATATTAATCTGCTGAATTATCTGATTTAAGAAAAATATATCATTTTGAGATAACTTATTTTTTTCAATATTAAATAATCGAAAATCAATTAAATTTATTAACTTATTATCATTATTATTTTGAAATAAAAAAGAAGCTAATTTAAAGAATTCCTGTAAATTATCATAATTTAGATTAGATAATCTGAATAAATAATCAAAAGCAAAATTTATGTTTTTAAAATTATTCAAATTAAGTGTTGCTATTTGTAATAATGCTTGAATATACTGAGATTTGTTTTCTTGAAAAAATTTTAATAAATAATTAGTATAATTTTCTTTAATATAATTATCAGTTAATAGTTCATTTTTAATTCCTCTTCTATGATTCACAAATTTCATAAAATTAAATGTAATTTCCTCACTTGCAACTTTTCTTAATATATGAAAATGATAAAGTGAATTATCATACTTGCCTATTTGATAATATAATTGAGCCATATTTATTTGATTTTTTTGATTATTTTCAAGCGAAGTAGCCCATTCAAATTGAATTACTGATTTGAATACAAATATTCTTTGTAAAATTTCTATTTGTTTTTCTATTTGATATTTATTTAATAATTCTCTTCGAACAATGCTGTCAACTAATAAATTTTTATACTTATTTTCATCATTTAAAATTTCTAATAATAATTGACGGGATTGTGAAATTTGGCGATAAAGTAAACCAATATTATTATGAATTTGAGCATAATTTGGTGCGAGATTATGAACAATTGCTAAATATAAATTTAAAGCATCAATAAATTCACCTTTTCGTAATAAGGCATAACCTAATTTATATAAAGTTGACATTTCATTCTCATTTAATTCTAATGATTGAGTTAAATGTAATTTTGCCTGTTCAATTAATTGATTTACTCTATCTTGGGGCAAATGAGGATTTGTAGGATTTTCCCCACCCCCTGCATATTCGAGTTCACCCATACCAATTTTAAGTAATCTATCAGCAGTCCAGATAGTCTTTATTCTGTAAAAATAAATAATAAATAAAATTGTAAAAATAATTGCTAATGGATAAATTAAAATGTTTGTTTGTTGAATTCCTTTCTTTTTAAAATATTTCTTTTTTTCTGCTAATATTTCTTCTTCCTCTGTTCGTTCGCCGATTTTAATTATAGCGAAAGTAAGCCCCATAATAAAATAAGTAATAAAAGCATCAGAATGCCAACGCATATTTACACTTGCTAAATTGTCGCCCAGAGCACCAACAGTTCCAGCAATACAGCCAATAGTAAGATGTTTTAAAAATTCATCTTTTGTAGTTGAAACAAATTTAATACTAAAATAAAAATAAGTAACTAATATCCATAAGAAAATTCCAAAACCAATTATACCAGTTTCTGATAAATGTTCTAAATATTCACAATGAGCGTGTCTTGTATTATGTGATACACCACTTCTATGATACATTGTTGGTCTGAATTTAGGAAATGTTAATTGGAAAGTTCCGATGCCCTGCCCAAATAAAGGTTTATCAGTAGTCATACGCCAGGCACCAGTCCACATACGAAAACGAACTAAATTAGTTCCATAATTTGCTTGAAAAACACTGGAAAATTGGCTTCGCATTTCTGGCCATAAAATAAAAATTATGATAAAAATAATAATGACACTAATTATTGCTACAATTAAAGAAAGAAGTATATTCTTTTTAAGAATAAACTTAAATTGTCCAAAAAAAATTTGTAATAAAAAGAAAATAAAGAATAAAGCAGGAAGTCCAATAAAAATAACAGAACGGTTTTTAGAATATAAAATAGTAAAAATAGTAAAAATAGTAATAATACCAAGAACAATTTTATCAGACCATAATTTACGAAGAAAAATAAAAGACATAATAATAGGAAATAAATTAATCATAGCACCAGCAAAAA
>DAONJL010000002.1:0-140909 GCA_035405645.1 bacterium
TACTTATTATTCGTAATGCTGCAAAGGGGTATACCATGTCTGGGATATTTTCTGGTCAATATAATTTTTTTAACTTGAAATTTTTTTAAAAATAAAATAAGATTAATTAAAAAAATAAAGAGGGATGAAAAATGGCATTAAAAATAGAAGAAGTAAAAAATATAGATTTCAAATTAGAATTACAAAATCAAAGTAAACCAATTGTAGTATATTGTTATGATAAAGTTTCAGCATTATCAAAATTAATAGAAAATGTTTTTTTAGAGGTAGCAGAAAAATATGTGAACATAATAAAATTTTATAAAATGGCAATAGAAGATTCAAAAGATATTTTTTTTGAATATGGAATAATGAAAATACCAGCAATAGTAATGTTTAAAGATGGCGAATTATATAAAAAAGAACATGAATTAAAATATGATAGTTCATTAAAAACAATATTTAAAAATTTTTTTAGTGAAGATATAACAATACATTCAAAAATATTAAAATTTTTTGATGATAGAAATTTTAAACAAGAGGTACTCAATTCAGAATTACCAGTTTTAGTAAATTACTGGCTACCGAATAATGAATTATGCTGGACAATGTTAAAAGATATGGAAGATATTTATACATTATTCAAATGGAAAATAAAAATAGGTATAATAGATTTTAAAAATAATAACGATGCAGTGACATTATATGGAATAACACAGGTTCCAACCGCAGCCCTGTTTGTCAAAGGCATATTAAAAGATACTATGATTGGCGTTCGTTCAAAAAAAGGTATAATAAATTTTATTAAGCAATATGTTGATTTAGGTATATAAGAAAATGAATTATATTCCACTTGCAAAGAAATTATTACCAGCCACAATAGATGAAATATATGGTCAAGAACAAATCATAGGAAAAAATAAAGTATTGAGAAAAATGCTTGAACAGGATAAACTTGTATCAATGATATTTTTTGGACCACCTGGCACAGGAAAAAGTGCACTTGCTTATGCAATCTCAAAAATAACAAATTCAAAATTTATAAAAATGAATGCAGTTATACATAATATAAAAGATTTTCGCGAAGAAATAAAAAAAATAAATAATGAACGAACAATAATATTTATAGATGAAATACATCGATTTAATAAAGCACAGCAGGATGCATTATTACCAGTAATAGAAGATGGTACAATAATTTTTATTGGCGCAACAACACATAATCCTTTTTTTTATCTAATTCCAGCATTATCATCAAGAGTCCAAATTTTTCGTTTTGAAAAATTAAATGATGAGGCATTAAAAAAAATATTTAAAAAAGCAATATCTTTTATTAAAGAAAATTACAAAATAGAAATAGTATTTAATAATGAAGCATTTGAGGTTTTATTAAATTATTCAAATGGAGATGCAAGAAGATTATTAAATACATTAGAATTAACAATAAATTATTTTGAAGAAAAAAAAGATAAAATTGAAATAACAGTAGAAATATTAAAAGAGATATTACAAACACAATCAGTTTATTTCGATAAAGATGATTCGCATTTTGATGTAATATCAGCATTTATAAAAAGTGTACGTGGTTCTGACCCTGATGCAGCAATTTATTGGTTAGCAAAGATGTTAAAAGCAGGTGAAGACCCATTATTTATAGCAAGGCGATTAATAATACTTGCAGCAGAAGATATTGGCAATGCAAATCCACATGCATTAATGCTCGCATCAGCAACTTATGATGCAGTGCAGTTTATTGGAATGCCAGAAGCAAAAATACCATTAGCCCAGACAACAATATATTTAGCGTGTACACCAAAAAGTAATTCAGCATATATGGCAATATCAAAAGCAGAAACAGATATTGAAAATGGTATTGATTTAGAAGTTCCACTTCATTTACGCGATGCTAATTATTGGTCAAATAAAAAAATGAAATATGGAATAGGCTATAAATATCCACATGATTTTCCGCAGCATTTTGTAAAACAGGAATATTTACCAGAAAAGAGAAAATATTACTATCCAACAGAAATGGGCAATGAAATAAATCTAAAAAAATATCTTGAATTTATAGAAAAAATAAAAGGTGAAAAATAATGAAGACAATGGATTTACATATTCATAGTTCATTTTCAGATGGAGAATTGTCTCCTGAACAAATAGTAGTAAAAGCAAAAGAATATGGATTAAGTGCAATAGCAATAACAGACCATGATACTGTTGATGGAATAGAAGAAGCAATGGAAGCAGGAAAAAAATATGGAGTTGAAGTAGTGCCTGCAATTGAATTTAATGTTCAACATTCTGAAGCATTACATATTTTAGCATTTTATATTGACCATAATAATAGGCGATTAAAATTTGAATTATCAGAATTAGTTGAATTAAGAAAAGAACGAATTAAAAAATTTATAACAAATTTACAAAAACAAAATTTAAAAGTAGATTATGATGAATTATTGGAACATAGCAAAGCAAAAGTATTAGGCAGACCACATTTAGCAAATTATTTAGTTTATAAAAAATATTGTTTATCATTACAAGACGCGTATAAAAAATATATTGGCAAAGAATGTCCTGCTTATGTGCCAAATATAAAATTAACAATAAATAAAATAATAGATTTAATAAATGGGGCAAAAGGAATACCATTTTTAGCACATCCTGTACAGATGAAAAATTTTGATATAAATTATTTTATAAAATCAGGAATAAAAGGAATAGAAGCATATTATTATTATCAGACAGAAAAAGATACATTATTCTTTTTAGAAATAGCGAACAAATATAATTTATTAGTAAGTGGTGGTTCTGATAGTCATGGAGCAAATGCTGCGACAGATGGTTTTGGAAAATTTAGTGCTCCATATTTTCATTTAGAAAAAATAAAAAAATATTTGAATAAAGGATGAATAAATAATGAAAAAAATAGTAAATGCAGAAGAGATGCAATATTTAGATAAAATAACAATAAATGAAACAGGGATACCATCAGCAGTATTAATGGAAAATGCAGGAATAAGTGTAGTAAATTTTTTAATCAAAAAAAAAGGCAAAAAAAATTTAAGAAAAAAAAATATAAGTATTATAAGTGGCAAAGGAAATAATGGTGGCGATGGCTTTGTTATAGCACGACATTTATTTAATCTTGGTTGTAATGTAAATTTATTTATATTAGCCAGAGAAGAAGAATTAAAAGGTGATGCATTAACAAATTTTTTAATCATAAAAAATATAGGTCTGCAATACATCAATATTATAGAAGAACAAGATTTTAATAATGAAGTAAAAAATAAATTAAGACATTCAGAAATAATAATTGATGCAATTTTTGGAACAGGCTTTAAAGGAAAAATAAATGGATTAGTTAAAGAAATAATTTTATTTGTAAATACATTAGAAAAAAAATTAAAAATAGCAGTTGATGTTCCATCAGGAATTTTAGTAAATTCAAACGAAGAACCAGAAACATATTTCAAAGCAGATTATACAATTACATTTGGTTTACCAAAATTAGCATTTGTGCTCGAACCAGTTTGTCATAAAATCGGAAAATTATTAATTAAAGATATATCAATACCAAAAACAAATATAGAAAAAATAAAGAGTAATATTTATTTAATAAATTATAAAGATATAAAAAAATACATACCAGAGCGAGAAAAAGGCGCACATAAAGGAAGTGCAGGAAAAGTATTAATAATAGGAGGAAGCAAAGGATTGACAGGAGCAGCAACATTAAGTTCAGAAGCAGCATTAAAATCAGGCGCTGGTTTAGTGACGCTCGCATGCCCAGAATCATTGAATCACATATTTGAAGTAAAACTAACAGAATGTATGACAATGCCAATAGCAGATAAAGATGGTAATTTAGTTGCATCTGATTTTAATAAACTATTAGAATTTTCAGAAAAAGTAGATGTAATTGTATTTGGACCTGGAATAGGCAGATATAGTAAAACAACAAAATTATTAAGTTTAATTTTAAAAAAATTTGATAAACCATTAATAATAGATGCAGATGGACTATTTCATTTAGCAATAGAAAATAATTTAGAATTATTAAAAAAATACAGAAACAAAATAATACTCACACCGCATTATATGGAATTTAGTAGGTTAAGTTTATTAAATGTAAATGAAATAATAAAAGATAAATTCAACATATTAAATGAATTTAGCAAGAAATACAATGCGATAGTAGTGTTAAAGGGAAAATATACATCAATAGCAATACCAGAAAAAAATATATATGTAATAAATGTAGGAAATGAATTACTTGCAACTGGTGGTTCTGGTGATGTATTAACAGGCATAATAGCAGGTTATATAGCAGCAGGTAAAGATATAGAAAATAATTTACTTGCAGCAGTATATATACATTCAAAAATAGCAGATGATTATAAAAAGAAAGGAGTAAAAAAAATAATTGCGTCAGATATAATAAAAACATTAAATAAATAAGAATATGAAAAAGAAAAAAGTATTAATAACAAGTTATCCATTTTGTGTGATAAATAAAGAACCATTAAAAAAATTAAAAAAATATTTTGAGGTAATAAATCCAGCAGAAAAGAAAAAAGAAAAATTAACAAAAGAAGAGATAAAACAACATATAAAAAATGTATGGGGAATAATAGCAGGCACAGAGAAATATGATAAAGAAATATTTGATGAAGCAAAAGAATTAAAAATAATTTCGCGGCTTGGAATAGGACTTGATAATATTGATTTTAAAGAAACGAAAAAAAGAGGAATAACAGTATGTTATACACCAGAAGCACAAAAGCAAGCAGTCGCAGAATTAACACTTGGCTTTATAATAAATAGTATTAGAAAAATAAATATTGCAGATTATTATATAAAGAAAAAAGAATGGCAAAGAATAATTGGTAAAGATTTAGAAAACTTAAAAGTAGGAATAATCGGATTAGGAAGAATAGGAAAAATAGTTGCAATGTTTCTAAAAAATTTAAAATGCGAAGTATATGCAAATGATATTAAACCAGATTTTGAATTTGCAAAAGAAAACAAAATAACATTATGTTCAAAAAAGAAAATCTACAAAATAGCAGATGTTATTACATTACATATACCATTATCAAAATTAACAGAGAATTTAATCACAAAAAAAGAATTATTAATGATGAAAAAAGATGGAGTATTAATAAATACAGCACGCGGAAAAATAGTAAATGAAAAAGATTTATATGAACATTTAAAAAAGAACAAAAATTTTACAGCGTGCCTCGATGTATTTGAAAATGAGCCATATTATGGTAATTTAATAGAATTACCAAATGTAATATTAACAGCACATATGGGCTCTTGTTCTGTTAAAAGTAGATATTTAATGGAAATGGGTGCAGTCAATAATTTAATTGAATTTTTAAAAAATGGAAATCCAATTTTAGCGCCAATTTAATTTAGTTTAATTTTAACAAATAATTATTATAAATAAGAGAAAATATTAATTTGAAAAAATTGCATCATTTATATGAACATTATTTAATATATTACAAATAATCTTATTAACTAATGTAATTGATAATTCACCTGTTTTCACTTTTTTTTTTACTACTTTTAAATTCTGTTTTAATTTTTTTATTTCTTCTTTTGTTGGTTTTTCATTATTATCTGATTTTGATTTTTTTACTTCTGTTCTTGATTTACTAGTCACTTTACTTATATCTCCTTTTCTTGTTTTTTCATTTTCTTTTTTCATTCTTTGAAATTGAGTATAATCAAAACTATTATTTTTTTTACCTTTATTTCGCAACTCTTTTATTGCTTCCTGAAACCAGGGCTGCGCTCTAAAATAATCTTCAACATTTTTTTGTTCATAACGAACAATCAAACTATATGCTTTATATAATGATGACCAATACATAATAGAAAGTTCTTCTTCTGTAAAATTAGATACTTTCATTAATTCCTGACGAATAGTTTTTCTTGGTGGCATTTTAACATCATTCTTTAAAACAAGATTTTTAAAAGGGTCATCATTTTGAACTTGTTGATTTTGAACTTTAACATCATTTTCTAAATTTTCATTATTCATAAAAAAACTCCTTTCATCGAAAAAACATTTTTCTACTTTTTCTCATTTTTCCTACTTTTTAATATAGTATAGTTTTTTTGTTTTGTCAAGTTATTTTTAAAAAATACTTAATTAATTCTTTCCCATTATTAAATCTTAAACTTGCTTTCAGCACTTCTCTTAATCGTTTATTTTCATCTTTTTCTATTCCTTTTCCTGCTATTACAAAAGGTACTTCGCCATTTGTATGATAACCTAATCTAACTGGTGTTGGATGGTCTGGAACAATTATTATTCTAACTCGTTCTTTATTTTTTATAAAATATTTTTTTAAATCATATAAAATTTCTTTATCAAATTTTTCAATCATCTCAACTTTTTTTAAAAAATTTTTATCGTGGCCTGCTTCATCTGTTGCTTCAATATGTAAAAAAATTAAGTCATAATTATTAATATTTTTTAATGCTGTTTTTATTTTGTTTTTAAAATTACTATGATAATCACCTGTTGCTCCTTTAACATCAAGTACATCAAATCCAATTGCTTTTCCAATTCCTTTAATTAAATCAACACCAGATATAACAGCACCTTTTAATTTCCAGATTTTATAAAATGATTCAATAGAAAATTTTTTACCACCAGCCCAGAACCATAATGTTGTAACTGGATATTCTAAATCTTTATTTAGTGGACAGGATTTTAATACTTCTTTTATCTTATCCATTAAAGAAATTAGAAATTCTGAACTTTTTCCTTCTGGTAAATAATTTTTTGGAGAAAGAATATTTTTACCAACAATATTATGTGGTGGTGTGCATTCAATTTTTTCTACTTTAAAATTTTTTATCTTTTTTAAATCAATCTTCAACAAATGTCTATAACCAACACCTTTAAAAAATGATATACCATCAATTTTTAAATTTTCATTTATATAATCAATAAATTTGAAAGATAATTCAGAAGGTATATGACCAGCATTAGAACTAATCATCTTATTATTTTTAATAGTAACACAATTAGCGCGAAAAATAACATCATCATCAGATAATTCAATATTTTGACTTAATGCTTCGAGTGGACCACGAGATAAATTTTTAAATTTTTCAGGGTCATAACCTAACAATGATAAATTGGCAGTATCACTTCCTGGTTCTTTAATACTTATAGGAATAGTTCGAACAATACCACCAATACCATTTTCCATAAAGAAATCTAAATTTGGTGTTTTAGCATATTCTAATGGCGAAAGATTATTATATTCTTTATATCTTTCATCTGCTGCGCCATCAGGCACAATAATAAAATATTTAATTGAATTTTTATTTGACATAGGAAAAATAATAATACAAAAAAAGATTTTCAAAATCAATAAAAAAAAATAAAAAAAATCTTGCAAAAAAAAATTTTTTTAAATATAATTATTTAATTTTAGTAAGGAGGTAAAAAATGGAAAAATTTGACATTAAAAATATTGGATTAGCAAAAGAAGGAAAAAATCGAATTGAATGGGCATATAATAATATGCCAGTAATAAAAGAAATAACAGAAGAATTTGCAAAGGCAAAAATTTTAAAAGGAATTAAGATGTCATGTTGCTTGCATGTAACAGCAGAAACAGCGAATTTAATGCGTGCATTAAAAGTTGGTGGTGCAGATATATTATTATGTGCATCAAATCCCTTAAGCACACAGGATGATGTAGCAGCAGCATTAGTAAAAGAATTTGGTATAAAAGTATATGCAATAAAAGGTGAAGATACAAAAACATTTTATAAGCATATCGAAGCAGCAATAGCACATAATCCAGTTATAACAATGGATGATGGTGCTGATTTAATTTCTACATTACATTCAAAATATCCTGAAAAATGTAGTGAGATAATAGCAAGTATGGAGGAGACAACAACAGGTGTAATAAGATTAAAAGCAATGGAAAAAGATAAGGCATTAAAAATACCAATCATTGCAGTAAATGATGCAAAGACAAAAAATTTATTTGATAATAGATATGGGACAGGTCAAAGCACAATAGATGGAATAATACGAGCAACAAATATATTATTAGCAGGAAAAACAGTCGTTGTAGCAGGTTATGGATGGTGTGGCAGAGGTTTTGCAATGCGTGCAAGAGGAATGGGCGCAAATGTAATAATAACAGAAGTTGATCCAATAAAAGCAATAGAAGCAGTAATGGATGGCTATAGAGTAATGCCAATGAAAGAAGCAGCAAAAATTGGCGATATTTTTTGCACTTTAACAGGAGATATAAATGTAATAAGAAAAGAACATTTTGAAATAATGAAAGATGGTGCAATAGTATGTAATTCTGGCCATTTTAATGTTGAAATTGATATTAATGCATTGATAAAAATTTCAAAGAAAATAAATAAAGATGTTCGTAATTTTGTTGATGAATATATTTTAAAAAACAATAAGAGAATATATTTAATAGCAGAAGGAAGATTAGTAAATTTAGCAGCAGCAGAAGGTCATCCAGCAGCAGTAATGGATATGAGTTTTTCAACACAAGCATTATCAACAGAATTTGCAGTAAAAAACAAAGGAAAATTAAAACCAGTTGTTTATAATGTGCCAGAAAGTATTGAAGAAAAAGTTGCAACATTAAAATTAAAAAGTATGGGAATAAAAATAGATAAATTAACACCAGAACAAGAAGAATATTTAAGTTCGTGGACTATTGGAACTTAAAAACAAGAAAGTAAAATAATAAAATAATATGAATTCAAATGATGAATTAACAACAATTTTAGTAGTTGATGATGAACTTTATTTCCTTGAAATATTACATATTTATGCATTAAAAAAGGGATATAATGTAATAATAGAAAATTCACCTGATGTTGCTTATGAACGTGCAATATATGTAGAACCAGATTTAATTTTAAGTGATTATATGATGTCAAAAATGAATGGTTTAGAATTTTGTAAAAAAATAAGAAATCATCCAAAACTCAAAGATTGTTTATTTATAATAATGACAAATAAACCAATATCAAAAGAAGTGGAAGCAGAATTTCATAATTTACCTGATGGCTGGATTTCAAAAACAGTTGGCATAAAAGAAATGTTTAATAAAATAGATAAATGGCTAAAAATAAAAAAAAGTTAAATAAAAAAATCCTGTTGTTAAAACAGGTTATAATAGATTTATTTTAATAAAATAAGGATGAGAGAAATATGAGAAAATGTTTAATTCTTTTAGCAATTTTTATTTTTATCAGTTTTAATTTATTTTCAAAAGATTTTAAAATATTAGGTTCACGACCAAATGCAATGGGTGGGGCATATACAGCACTTGCTGAAGATGCAATTGGAATAAGTTATAATCCAGCAGGCTTAGCAAGTCAACGAGGTTTTGATTTAGAAATACCATTTTATGTAGGTGTAGTTTCTATAAAAGATATTATATTCAATGCAGATAATGCTTATGATATAGGAAATAATCTTGATTTTAGTTCAATTAATAGTAGCACACAATTAGATACACAAACATATTCACAAGCATTAAAATTCTTAGCAGCAGCAAAAAAACTTGACCAACCTGGCGCAGGTCTAATTGTTGATGTAAATGCAGGATTAAATTTAAGATTTGGTAAATTTGGTTTAACAATAAATAATTATACAATGGCAGCAGGTGAACCTTTACTTGACTTTACAAATATTTCACTTTTTGATACAACAGCAACTACACTTATAACCGAATTAGATAATTTTGCAAAAAAATATAATAGTGGATATGTGACTCCAAGAACTTTATCAAGTGAAGAAGCAGCAATAGCAACACAATTAGCAAATATAATGGCTAACAACAATATAACATCAGTTGATACAGAATCATTAAGTAAAGAATTAGTTTATCAAGCAGCACAAAAAGGAATAACAATAGAGCAAATGCAAGCAGCACTTCCTTTAATAGTATCAGTTGCAGCAAATGCAGAAGCATCAAATACAACAGCAACATCAATTGATAATAACCAGACAAAATTAAATCTAAATGGTATCTCATTAACAGAAGTAGCATTATCTTATGGCTTTAATATTACAAGAAATTTAGATATTGGTATTTCATTAAAAGCAATGCAAGGTCAAACTGGATTTTATTCTTATAATATTCAAGATTCAACTGTTGAAGCAGAAGATGTTTATGATGATTTTAAAAATGATAAAAAGAAATCAACAACATTTGGAGTTGATTTAGGTGCAATTTATGATTTGAATATTTTAAAATTAGGATTAGTAATAAAAAATATAAATTCACCAAAATTTAAAAATACAAATGCAGCAAAATTAGCGGGCTATGATGATATAAAATTTAAACCTCAGGCAAGATTGGGTGTAGCATTTAAACCATTTAGAAGAGTTATAATGACATCAGATATTGATTTAACAGAAAATGAAACAATAATGCGAAATTATAAATCAAGAATGTTAGGCGCTGGTTTAGAATTAAATCTTTTACCACAGGAAAGAAAAGTATTTAATATAGCATTAAGAGGCGGAATTAAAAAGAATTTAGCAGAAAGTGATGATGGTATGATAGTAACAGGAGGAGTTGGAATTAGTTTATTACATATACAAATAAATTTATCAGGTTCAATGAGCACAAAGAAAGCTAAGATAGAAGATGGCGATGAAATTCCAACAAATTTTTCTGCCTCTGGAACAGTATCAATAAATTTTTAAGTTAATAAAAAAAGGATGAATGATTGAATAAAAAAGAATCATTCATCCTTTTCCTTTTATAAATGTTTCAAAATAAAAAATATATTCTTGCCGTAAAAATAATAAAAAAACTACAAAAAAAAGGATTTGAAGCATACTTTGCGGGCGGCTGTGTAAGAGATTTTTTATTAAAAAAAAAATTTAAAGATATTGATATAGCAACAAATGCAACACCGGATGATGTAAAAAAAATTTTTAAAAAAACAATAGAAGTTGGCAAACAATTTGGTGTTGTAAAATTAATCTATTATGGGAATGAATACGAAATAACAACATTTAGAAAAGATATAAATTATTTTGATGGCAGACATCCAGAAAAAATCGAATTTTGTGGAATAGAAGAAGATGCAAAACGCCGTGATTTTACTATAAATGCACTATATTATGATGTTAATAAAAATAAAGTTCTTGATTTTGTTAATGGGGTTGCTGATTTAAAAAATAAAATTATAAGAGCAGTTGGTGCACCAGATGAACGCTTTCAAGAAGATAAATTACGAATAATTCGTGCTATTCGTTTTGCTATTAGATTAAATTTCAAAATCGAAAAAAAAACATACCAATCAATTAAAAAATTTGCAAATAAAATTAGGGAAGTAAGTTTTGAAAGAATAAGAGAAGAATTAAAACTAATATTAACAAATAAAGGTGCAGATGAAGCAATTAGATTAATTTCAAAAACAGGTATATTAAAAGAAATATTACCAGAAGTAGAAAATTTAAAAGGAGTAAAACAACCAGAAGAATTTCATCCAGAAGGTGATGTATTTGAGCATACTTTATTAATGTTAAAATATATGAAAAAACCGACTTTTACTTTAGCAATGGGTGCTTTATTACACGATATAGGAAAACCAGTTACATTTAAAATTGAGGATAGAATAAGATTTAATGAACATGAATGTGTTGGTGCTGAAATAGCAGAAAAAATATGTGAAAGATTTAAACTTTCAAATAAAGAAAAAGAACAAATTGTTTCATTAGTTCGTGAACATATGAAATTTATGTTTGTTAAAGAAATGCGATTAGCAAAATTAAAAAGATTATTAAATATGGAAAATTTTTCTGAACATTTAGAATTACATAGATTAGATTGTCTTGCATCGCATAAAAACCTTGAAAATTATCATTTTTGTAAAAAGAAATTAAAAGAATTTGCAAACGAAATAAATATAAAAAAAATAAGATTAATAACTGGTGATGATTTAATATCACTTGGTTTTAAGCCATCACCTATTTTTAAGACAATATTAAATGAAATAGAAGATTTAACATTAGAAAAAAAATTAACAACAAAAGAAGAAGCAATAAATTATGTGATAAATAAATATAATAATTTTAGAAATTAAAATATGCAATTAATAAATTGGCTTAAATATTATTTTAAATTTAGTGAACAAAAAATTGATTGGTCAAATATTAAAAATGTTCTAATAATTAGAAATGACCATATTGGTGATTTATGTCTTACTTTACCTGTTATTTATGCTATAAAAAATTTTCAGCACTCAATAAATATTTATTTACTTGTAACTGATTATACCTTTGAATTAGTTAGTGATAATCCTTATGTAAATATAATTAGTTATGCTTTAAATGAAGATAAAAACTCAATTATAGAAAAAATAAATAAAAATCAATATGATATAACTTTTCTGTTCACAACAACAAGATTTAATGGAGAACTAATAAAAGAGATAAAAAGCAAATATAAAATAGGATATGCTTATAAATGGTTTAATATTCTGAATTGTAATAGATATGTTTTTTTACATAGACAAAAACCACCTGTTCATGAGACTCAATTCTGTTTTAAATTTTTAGAAACATTAGGCATGAATATTGATAAAGAAAATGCAATAAAAGAAACGAAAATTTATATAAAAGAAGAAACAAAATTGAGAATGGAAAAATATATAAAAGAATTAAAATTCAAAGAAAACCTACCAATTATAGGAATACATCCAGGAGATAATAAATCAGCATATAATTGGCGATTTAAGAGGTATTTAGAATTAGCAAAAGAATTAATGAATAATTATAATATCCTAATAATATTTGGTATAAAAGAAAAAAATTTGATAAATGAAATACCAACAGAAATTTTAGAAAAAATAAGAATAATAAAAGGTGATTTGAATTTAAAGGAATTATCCTATTTAATTTCAAAATTTGATTTATTTATATCAGGCAGCAGTGGACCAATGCACATTGCAGGATTAATGGGCACAAAAACATTATCACTTTTTTCTCATAAACCTTCACATAGTTATTTAAAATGGCATCCAATAAAAAATGAATATTATATAATTGAATCAAAAAAAGATTCAACAGGCGATATAATGGAAAGCATAACAGTTGAAGAAGTTAAATCAAAAGTAAATAAGATATTAAAAGCTTACTAACTCTTCCTTTTTTTATCACATATATCAATCTTTAATTAGATTCTTTTTCTATTATCAATTACATACCTGTATTTACTATCAAAAGGTTGACGGAGTGTAAGTGGTTCAACAAAGATAATTTTTGCTTTAATTTCAAATTCTGAATCAATTCTTTCTATAATTTTTTGTTTGATTCTTTCTAACTGCTTTATTTCATCAAAAGAAGGTATCTTATCAGAAATAGCAATTTTTATTATAAGAATATCAACACCATCTTCATTATCAATAATAATCTGATAATCAGGTTTAATACCACCATATTCAACTAATATTTGTTCAATAAACGATGGAAATATTTTATTACCATTTATAAAAATTAAATCATCTGTTCTTCCTTTTATTCTACTTATTCTTTTAAATGTTCTACCGCATTTACATTTACCTTGAATAAACGAAGCAATATCACCTGTCCTATATCTTATTAAAGGAAAAGCTTCTTTTGTAATTGTAGTAATCACAATTTCACCTTCATTATTATTTTTCACAGGCAATAAAGTTTCAGGGTCAATGATTTCAACAATAAAATGGTCTTCATTTATATGCAAACCATTTTGCTCTATACACTCGCCAGCAACACCAGGCCCAATAATTTCTGTTAATCCATAAGTATCATAAGCTTTAATATGTAATTTATTTTGAATATAGGTTCGTAAATTTTCACTCCATGGTTCAGCGCCAAAGATACCGATTTTTAAAAATAAATTTTCTGGATGCATATTTAATTCATCTAATTTTTTTATAATATTTACAGCATAAGAAGGTGTGCTTAAAAGAACAGTTGTTTTATAATCTTTCATAATTGAAATAATTTTATATATATTTTCTGATGAAGAAGAAGGTATAACAAGAGCACCAATTTTTTCAGCACCATAATGAAAACCAAAACCACCAGTAAAAAGAGAATATTTAAAAGCAATCTGGACAAAATCATTTTGTGAAACACCAGCAGCGACAAGTAATCTTGCAACAAGTTCAGTCCAGTGATTTAAATCATTTTTTGTATAGCCAACTACAATTGGTTTGCCTGTTGTACCTGATGTTGAATGTAATCTTATAATGTCTTTTAATGGCACAGCAAACATATTATATGGATAACTTTTTCTTAAATCTTCTTTTGTTGTAAATGGTAATTTTTGTAAATCTTCAATTGTCTCAATTTTTTCAATATTTATTTTATGCTGATTAAATGTATTATGATAAAAACTAACATTATTATAAACTCTATATAATGTAGTTTGTAATTTTTCAATTTGTAATTGTTCTATTTCTTTTTCATTCATTGTTTCGGCTGCTACATTATAAATCATTTTTTATTTTTCCCCCTTTTTTAAATAATTAATCATAATAAAAAAAACCACATAAAATATCTTTACCTGAAGTATGTCCATAATTTAATAGGATATTATAATAATTATTATTAAAATCTTTTTCTGTCAATGAATAAATAAAATTAAGAATTAATTCATCAAAATATTTTTGAAAAGCATTAAACAAATAGAATTGACTGATTTGATTAGTTTTATAAAAATGTTCTTTTAAAAAATTTAATGATTGAATTTTGTTTCTAATATGAGAAAAAATAATAAAACCAAGCAATATATCATCACCAGAAGGAGTAAGCCCATAACCAAGCCCAATCAAATTAATTAAAAAATTTATATTATTTTTTGAATGCTTTAAAATTTCAAAAATTTTTTTATAAATAACATCATTTTCAAAATCTATGAAATATTTTTCCAAAAAAAATTCTCTCAATTTACTTCTATTAAAAAAAAGGTTTTCTTTTTCAAAATCAGTAAATTTTCTTAAAGAAACATCAACAACCTCTAAGTTAGAAAATTCGAATGTAAAATTATTAATAAATAATTTATCAGTGTCACAAAATAAAGAAATTTTACTATTTATTTGTTCACAATCAAAAAAAGATAAAAAATTATTTATATTTATTCGGTGCGGTCCAGCAAAATTACTATTAGATAAACAAACAAAAATTTTACCATTTTTATTTTGCAAATTAATAGTATTTTTATATTTGCTGTGAATATTAAAGAAAAAATTTCTTTGCGATATTTTCTTTAATAACCGACTATCAATTTTTATAAAATTATCTGACACAATAAAAAATAAAAATTATTATTTTTTAGCAGTAGAATCAGTTTTAGCACTTGCTTGTTTTGATGCTTCTGCTGCTGGTTGTTGTGCTGCACCTTCAGCAGGCGCAGCTGCAGCACCCTCAGCTGCTGCGGCAGCTTCTTCAACTTTTGGTTTTTCTTCTTCAATTGTTGGAGCAGCAACAAGTAAAATCACACTTTCAGGGTCAGAAATAATTTTAATTTTATCAGTTGTTTTTATATCTTTAATATGTAATGAATCTCCAATATTAAGATTAGAAATATCAATAGTCATTTCAGAAGGAATATCAGCTGGCAAGCATTCAATTTCAACTTCGTTTAATAAAACTTCAAGAATACCGCCATTTTTTACTCCAATAGATTCACCAGTAAATTTTATAGGAACATTTAATTTAAGTTTTTCATCCATTAAAACTTCTAAAAAATCAAGATGTAATAATTTACCGGAGCAAAAATCAGTTTGAAAATCTCTGATAATTGAATTAACTGTAATAGTATCACCATTTTTAATTAATAATTCAATAATCACACTTTCAATGTGTGGTGTATGGTGAAATAAATGAACTATTTTTTGTTTCGGCACAGCAAGTTGTATATTACCAACTTTTTTACCATACAAAATTGCAGGAATATATCCTGCATTTCTCATTCGTTTAATTGAACCTTTTGCTGTTTTCTTAAGTTTTTCAACTTCTAAAACAATCTTTTCCATTTTAAAAATCTCCTTTCAAATATTGCAAAAATTAAATTTCAAACAATTTATTCATCGAACCACTACCGTGGATAATTTTAATTGCTTCACTAATTAATGGTGCAATAGAAACAACTTTTATTTTTGATACTTTTTCTGCTTCTGGTGCTAATGCAATTGTATTTGTTACAACTACTTCTTGTAATACAGAATTATTTATTCTATTTATTGCTTCACCAGAAAAAACAGCATGTGTTGCTGTTGCGTAAACTTCTTTTGCACCTTTCTCTATTAATGCTGCTGCTGCTTTACAAAGTGTGCCAGCTGTATCAATAATATCATCAACAATAATAATGCTTTTATTTTGGATTTTACCTATTATATTCATTACTTCTGATTCGTTTGGATTTTCTCGTCTTTTATCAATTATTGCAATTGGTGCTTTCATTAATTCAGCAAAAGCACGGGCGCGTTCGGTACCACCAATATCAGGTGAAACAACAACAATATCTGATTGAAATTTTTTATTTTTAAAATAATTATTTAATGTTTTCTGTGCAAATAAATGGTCAACTGGAATATCAAAAAAACCTTGTAATTGACCTGCATGCAAATCAATAGTTAATAACCGATTTGCACCAGCAGTAGTTAATAAATTAGCAAGTAATTTTGAACTGATTGGAACTCGTGGTCTATCTTTTCTATCCTGCCGAGCATAAGGAAAATAAGGTAAAACAGCAGTAATTCTGCCTGCTGATGCTCTTTTCACTGCGTCAATTATTATTAGTAATTCCATTATAGATTTATTTATTGTTTTTGAATATGATTGAATTATAAATACATCTTTACCACGTAATGTTTCATTTAGTTGAACTCTGATTTCTCCATCACTAAATGTAGTTATTAAAGTATTAAGTAAAGGAATTTTTAAATATTGTGATATTTCTTCTGCTAATTTTAAATTTGATGTTCCTGAAATTATTGCTATCTCATCTTTTGTAATATTACTCAATTTGAATTTCATTTAATTATCACTTCCTTGCTTTATAATTCTTAATGTATCCCTTGCAATAACTAATTCTTCATTTGTTGGTATCACTTCTATTTTTACTCTTGAATCTTTTGCTGATATAAGTCCTTTCTTTCCTAATTTCATTTCTTTATTTAATTCTTCATCTAAAATTATACCAAACCATTCTAAATTTTCAAGTGTTATTTTTCTCACGATGTCTGAATTTTCACCAATACCACCTGTAAAAACAATTAAATCAACGCCGCCTAACACACCAATGTATGCACAAATATATTTTTTTAATCTATAACAAAACATTTTTATTGCTAATGTTGCTCGTGCATTACCAGCCTCCATTTCTTTTACAAGTTCACGAACATCATTTGTCAAACCAGAAATTCCTAATAATCCACTATGTTTATTCATTAAAAAATTTGCTTCTTTTAATGTTAATTCTTCTTTCTCTGTTATATGTAAAATAACAGCAGGGTCAATATCACCACAGCGTGTTCCCATTATTAATCCTTCTAATGGAGTAAAGCCCATTGATGTATCAACTGATTTACCATTTTTTATTGCTGTTATACTTGAACCATTTCCTAAATGACAGGTAATTATTTTACAATTATTTATATCAAGATTATTATCTTTTATACCAACTTGCGAAACATAATAATGTGATGTGCCGTGAAATCCATATCGCCTGATTGAATATTTTTTATATAAACTTATTGGCAATGCATAAAGATAAACATGTTCTTCTAATGTTTGATGAAATGCAGTATCAAATACTGCTACCTGTTTTACTGCTGGTAATAATTCTTTACAAGCAATTATACCTTTTAAATTATGAGGATTGTGGAGAGGTGCAAGGTCAGTGCATTCTATTATTTTATCTATTACTTCTTTTGTAATTAAAACTGATTGTGAAAAATATTCGCCACCGTGAACAATTCTGTGACCAACTGCACTTATTTCATTCAAATCTTTTATCACACCAAATTCTTTATGTAATAATAATCCTAATAATCGTTCTATTCCTTCTGAATGGTCTGATATATATGTTACTTCACTATATTTACCATTCTTTTCTGTATAATGATTTATTATTCCACTTGATGCTCCAATTCGTTCGATTAAACCTTGACAGATTACTTCTTCATTATCCATTTCAATAAATTGATATTTAATTGAAGAACTGCCACTATTTAATACTAATATTTTCATTATTTAACTCCTGTTATTTTTATTTAATATTTTAATTGCTTCTTCAACTGAAATTTTATTATGAACTATATTACTTATTGTTCTTACCATTAAACGAGGTTCTTTATGTTGAAAAGCATTTCTACCAATCGAAACACCACCAGCGCCGGCTGACATTGCATCTTTTACTAATTTTAAAAATTCTTCTTCACTATCAATTTTTTCCCCACCAGCAATAACAACTGGAATTGGACAACCTTGAACTACTTCATAAAATGTTTCTGCTGAACCAGTATAAGAAACTTTAACAATATCAGCGCCCATCTCAGCAGCAACTCGTGCTGCATGTTTTACTACTTTTACATCATCTTCACGCTCTATTTTTTTTCCACGAGTATACATCATTGCAACCAATGGCATTGCCCATTTCATACAATCTTTTGCTATCATACCAAAATTTTTTAACATTTCTGCTTCTGTATCTGCACCTAAATTTATATGAATTGAAACAGCATCAGCACCAAGAACAATTGCTTCTTCTACAGTTGATACAATCACTTTTTCATTTGGGTCTGGACTTAAATTTGTGCTGGCAGATAAATGTAATATTAATCCTATATCTTTGCCACTTCTTCTATGTCCACTTGTTACTATCCCTTTATGTAATATGATTGCATTTGCTCCACCTTTAACTATTTCACTTACTGTTTTTTGCATATTTACAAGTCCAGGTATTGGTCCAACTGTAATTCCATGGTCCATTGGAACTATTACTGTTTTTTTTGTATTTCTATTTATTATTCGTTCTAATCTTATTGCTTTTCCAATCATTTATCTCACTTCCTTTTCTCTTTATAAATCTAATATTTCTTCTAATTCCTTTGATAAATCATACTCATTAATGATTTCATTATTTACCTTTTCATCTTTTCTTTCTTCTTTTTTTGTTTCTTTATTTATCTGTTCTTCTTCAAATAATTGTTCATTATTTATTTTAAATTCATCTTCAACAATTGGTATTTCATTTTCACTTTTTTCTTCTTTTATTTCATCTTCTATTATTTCTTCATTTATATCAATATCTTTTAATAAATCATCAATATTTTCACCTGTTTCTTCTTCTTTTGCAACGGCTTCGTTACTGACACCACTACTTAATAAATCATCTATATTTTCTGTTGATTCTTCTTCTTTTGGAACTTCTACTTCTTTTGTTATTGTTTCGGCTTCACTTATTAGTCCTTCTAAATCTTCTGGCATTGCTGCTGTTTGTTCTATTTTTTCGGCTCCTTTTATTATTTCTTCTTCTTTTATCTCTTCACTTATTTCTTCTTCTTTTGTGGCAACTTCCTCACTCACGCTACTTAATAAATCATCTATATTTTCACTTGCTATTGTTTCTTCTTTTGGTGCTTCTACTTCTCCAATCCCACTTAATAAATCATCTATATTTTCTATTGATTCTTCTTCTTTTGGAACTTCTACTTCTTTTGTTATTGTTTCGGCTTCACTTATTAGTCCTTCTAAATCTTCTGGCATTGCTGCTGTTTGTTCTATTTCTTCGGCTCCTTTTATTATTTCTTCTTCTTTTATCTCTTCGCTTATTTCTTCTTCTTTTGCGGAAACTTCCTCACTCACACCTTTTAATAAATCATCTATATTTTCACTTGCTATTATTTCTTCTTTTGGTGCTGCGGGTTCTCCAATTCCACTTAATAAATCATCTATATTTTCTGTTGATTCTTCTTCTTTTGGAACTTCTACTTCTTTTGTTATTGTTTCGGCTTCACTTATTAGTCCTTCTAAATCTTCTGGCATTGCTGCTGTTTGTTCTATTTCTTCGGCTCCTTTTATTATTTCTTCTTCTTTTATCTCTTCGCTTATTTCTTCTTCTTTTGCGGAAACTTCCTCCCTCACGCCATTTAATAAATCATCTATATTTTCACTTGCTATTATTTCTTCTTTTGGTGCTTCTACTTCTCCAATCCCACTTAATAAATCATCTATATTTTCTGTTGATTCTTCTTCTTTTAGTTCTGAAATTTCTGGAGAAATTTTTTCAGTTTCAGATAAAAGAGCATCTAACTCATTATCTTTACTTTCTGTTGGTAATAAATCATTTTCACCTGTCAAATTTAATTCATTACTTTTATCACTTGTAGAAGTTAATAAATCCTGTGTATCCTGTGGTATATTTAATAAACTATCTAATTCAGAAGATTGTAAATTTACATCCTGTTGTTGAGTGGGTACTTCTGAAATATCTTGTTCTTGTGGAATATCAAGAATATTAGATAAATCCTCAGCAAAATCTTGTTTATTAGTTATTTCAATATTAGAAAATTCTTTTTCAAATTCTTCTGCACTAACTTCTGATGTTGCTTCATCAACTTCTTTTGCCATTGAAAAATCTTCTGAAGTTTGTGTTTCTTCTGCACTTACCTCTTTTTCAAAATCTTTTAATAAATCAGTATCAGCAGCAGTTTTTTTCTGCATTTCTTCTGGTGTTTTTTCAATGAACTCTTCCTCTGATTTTTCTTCACTATATTTTAAATCTTTATCTTTGACTTCGAACATAAATAATAAAATAGAGATAGTAAATAAAGCAGCAGCAGAATATAAAAAAATAGTTTTATTTAAAAATAAAAATATTATTGCTACTAAAACAAAAAAATAATAAATAGGAATTTCTATTTTTTGTATTTTCATAAAAAATCCTTTGATTTTATTTTAAAAATAATATTTTTATAAATTTTTTAATAATTGTCAAGAATAAATTTTTGCAAAATCAAAATAATGGAAAGTTATAAATAATTAATTTTAAAAAAATTTTATCTTAACTTTTATTTTTAATAATAGTAATAATTGTCAAAGTTTAAATAAGGATAAATTGTTTAATGAAAAAATTTTGTAAAAAAATAATATACTTCATAATATCCCTATTTTTATATAATATCATTGGAGGTTAAATAATCCTAATTATGAAAAAAAAATTTTTTTCTTTAAGAAATATTTTATTATGTAGTTTCATTTTAATCATTTTATTATTTTGTGTTCAAGGAATTTTTACAATTCAAAAAAGCAAATTATTTTTAAAATTAATTTTAGATATTGAAAAAAATAAATTACCATTAAATTATGAAGAAAATAATTTAATGTTATTGCAATCAAGAATAGCAGACCATATAAATTTTATTTTTTATAATAATGACTTAGAAAAAATTACAGACAGATATAATCGATTGAATCAAAGAATAGAAAATTATAAAAAAGCAATAAAGTTTTATGAAGGAAAATTTGAAGATAAAGAAATAAATCAAATAATAAATGAATGTGGAAATTTAGTAGAAGAATTAAAAGTAAAAAGTTCAGAAATTTACAATCTAAAAATTTCGCTAATAAATCAATATAAAGATGATAAGTATCAGATTTATAATACAGAAAGTTACAAAAATTACGAAACAACAATAAGTACAATTAATACTAATTTATTATTATTAAATGATAAACTAAAAATAATACAGATAAAAATAAAAGATAAGATTGAAAATGAAACACAAATAATAAATAAAAAGATTAGTAATTTAATAAATCAAGTTATTATTATAACAATTATATCAATAATAATTGCAATAGTATTAAGCATAATAATTCCACGCATTATGAAAATTCAATTAAAAGAAATAAACGAGAAATTACATAACTTTATAAGAACAGGTAAAACAGAAAAAATTTTAGAAGAAAATAAGTTTAATGAATTGAAAATTATTTGTGAAGGGTTAAATCAGACATTTGACCATATAAATATTTTAATAAAAAAAATAAAATGCATATCAAATGATGATTTAAATAATGAATTATTAAATATAAAAGAAGAAGATACAACAAATGAGATAGAACAGGAATTTAAGAAATTATTAAAACATTTAAAGAAAATATCAAAAATATTAAAACTAATAGCAACAGATGAATTATATGATAAAGAGATTAATAACTTCTTAAATGAAATAAAAAGTTCAGAAAAAGGAATCACGACATTAAAAAATAGTGAAAGCACAATAATAAAAGAATCAGATGTAAGTGTAAAAGGTGAATTATTAAACTCATTAGTTAAAATGATAGTATTTTTAAGAAGTTTATTTGAAAGATTAGAGTTAGTATCAAAAGATGATTTGTATAATCAAAAATTAAATGATAAAATATCAGATGGTGATTTAGGAAAAATATATATTAAATTAAGAGACAATTTTAGAGGTATAACAAAACAAATAGAATTACTTGCTGCAGATGAATTATATGATGAAGCATTAAATAAACCAGTATCTAATGGAGTGATTGGAACAACACTAATATGGATAAGAGATATAATGCGAATTTTATCAAGACAATTAGAATTAATAGCTGATGACCAATTATATAATCCAGAATTAGATGTAGATGTATCAACAGGAACATTAGGTAAAAGTATTAAAAAAGTAAAAAATAATTTAAGAGCAATATGCGAACAAGCAGGGTTGCTTGCAAATGATGATTTATATAATCAAAAACTAAATAAAGCAGCATCAATGGGTGATTTAGGAAAACAATTTGTTTTTTTAAGAGATATATTAAGAATGCTTGCAAGACAAGCAGAACTAATTGCAAATGATGATTTATATAATGAAGAATTAGATGTAGCAGTTTCAACAGGTTATATGGGTTCAATATTTTTAAAAATGCGTGATAATTTACGATTACTTGCTAACCAAGCAAAATTAATAGCAAATGATGATTTATATAATCAAGAATTAAATAGAATAATTACAAAAGGTATATTAGGTAATTCATTTGCACAGATGCGTGATAATTTAAGAATTTTAGCAAGACAGGCAGAACTAATTGCAAATGATGATTTATATAACAAAGAATTATTAGAAGAAGGCAAAGGTGATTTAAGTAAATCATTTGTAAAAATGATTAAACGATTAAAATATTTTGCAAATATATATGAAGAAATAGCAAAAGGAAATTTAACAATAAATATAGATGATAAAATAGCACAGGGAGTATTAGGAAAAAGTCTAAAAAATATGATAGATAATTTAAGTAAATTAATAAAATCATTAAAAAATTTATCATTAAAAATAGATGAAACATCAGAAGAAATGTTAAGTTCATCAATGCAATTAGCAAAAGGTTTAAAAACACAGAGTTTAAGAATAGAAGAAATACAAGCAGCAATAGAAGAGATGTCAACATCATCTCAGCAAATTCGTGAGAATGTAAAAGAAGCAGCAAATAAAGCAAAGGATATGAATGAATCATCAAAAGAAGGACAAAATGTAGTAATAAATACAGTAAAGAGTTTAAATAAAATAAAAGAAGCAGTTGATAAATCTTCAATAAATATGGAAAAATTATCTTTGCGTTCAAAGGAAATAACAAAAATTTTAAAAACAATAAGAGATATTAGTGAGCAAACAAATTTATTATCTTTAAATGCAGCAATAGAAGCAGCAAGAGCAGGTGAATTTGGTAAAGGCTTTGCAGTAGTCGCTGACGAGGTAAGAAAATTAGCAGAAAAAAGTTCAATGAATGCAATGGAAATTGGAAATATTGTTGATAATATTCAAAAAGATATTGAAAATTCTGTTATCTCAATGATGGAAGGAAAAGAATCAGTTAATGAAGGTGAAGTAATGATTGCTAATCTTGAAAATTCTTTTGAAAATATACAGCAGGTAATTTTTTCAACAACACAAGCAATAAATGAAATAAATGTAATAATATCTGAACAGGTAAAGGTAACTAATGAAATAACCAATAATATGGAAACAGTTACAACTATATCAAAAGAAAGTTTTCAGAGTTCTGATAAATCTGTTGATGTAGCAAAAAATCTTAAAGATATTGTTAATGAATTAAATATCAGTATAGAAAAATTTCAAATATAAAAAATTTAAACATATCTTTGACATTTACAAAAATTTATTGTAATAAAAGAAAATTTTAGAAAAAAATCAAGAAGGAAAAAATTATGAAAAAAATATTAATAACTGGTGGTGCTGGTTTTATTGGTTCTCATTTAATTAAAAATTTAATTAATGAAAATAAAATTATTTGTATTGATAATTTTAATGATTTTTATAATCCAAAAATAAAAGAAAAAAATATTTCGCCATTTTTAAGCAATAAGAATTTTATTTTATTTAGAAATGATATTACAGAACCTGATATATTTAATAAAATATTTTCAGTTCATTCTGATATTGAAATTGTTGTACATTTAGCAGCAAGGGCTGGTGTGCGGCAATCAATTGAAAATCCTGAAATTTACATTGATACTAATATTAAAGGAACTTATTATTTACTTGAAGCAATGAGAAAATATAATATTAACAAACTTATATTTGCTTCTTCTTCTTCTATTTATGGTAATAATAAAAAAATTCCTTTTTCTGAAAATGATAGAGTTGATAATATGATTTCGCCTTATGCAATAACAAAACGAACAGGTGAATTATTATGTTTTAACTATCATCATTTATATAAATTAAATGTATTTTGTTTAAGATTTTTTACTGTATATGGTCCTTCGCAAAGACCTGAAATGGCTATTCATTATTTTACTGATAAAATTTTTAATGATAAAGAAATACCTGTTTTTGGTGATGGATTACAACAGCGTGATTTTACTTATATTGATGATATTATTGATGGTGTTTTAAAAGCAATAGATAAATGTAATAGTTTCGATATTTTTAATTTAGGTGAATCACAGTCAATTGAGTTAGTAAAAGTTATTAATTTAATTGGAAAATATTTAAATAAAGAAGTAAAAATAAAATATTATCCTGCAAATGAAGCAGATGTAAGGCTAACTTATGCTGATATAAGTAAAGCAAAAAAATATTTAGGTTATTCACCAAAAACTAAAATAGAAGATGGTTTGAGATTATTTATAAATTGGTATTTAGAACAAAAAAAAATCTTCTAATGGCTAAAATAAAAAATATTTTATTTATTTCCTATTATTTTCCGCCTGCTGGTGGTATTCGTGTATTAAGAAATTATTCTTTTGTTAAATATCTTTCTAATTTAACTAATTATCATATCTTTGTAATAACTACAAATTTTCCAAAGGATGGAATGGAAGATTATTTTCTTTATAAAACATTAAAAAATAAACGAATAAAAATTTATCCGCTTATTTCATTTAATTTTGAATATTATATAAAAAAAATAAAAAAGGCGATATTTAAAAATTCCGGTAAAAAAAATGAATATAATCCACCAAAAGAAAATATAATTATAAAAAAAATTATAAATACATTCTTTATACCAGACCATAATGTAATTTTTTTCATTTTAAACTTTTTTAAATTTTTCTTTTTATTAAAAAAAATAAAACCAGATGTTGTTATATCATCATCGCCTCCTTTTTCCTGTCATTTGATTGCTTTATTATTAAAAAATATTTTTAATTATAAATGGATAGTTGATTTAAGAGACCCCTGGCTTGGTCATAAACCATTTGTTGAACCTTATGGTTTTATTAAAAAAATAAATTCTTTTATCGAATACATAGTATTTAAAAAATGCGATAAAATTATAACCTGTGTTCAAGATTTTATTGAAAACTATAAAAAAACTTATCAAATAATTCCAGAGAAAAAATATCATTTGATTTTAAATGGCTATGATGATGATTTATTCGAAACAGCACAAAATAAAATTAAAAAAAATAATAATTTTTTTACAATAAATTATTCAGGTTCTTTTAATGTCTGGCGTTCACCTCAATTATTTATTAATTCATTAAAAACTTTTGAAGAAAAATATTTATCTAAAATAAATAAAAAAATTCAATTTACTATCTGGGGTAATTATCCTGAAAAATATACTCAATTACCAGAAAAATATGAAATAAAAAAAATTGAAATAAAATTTAATAAACATATTAATTATTTTGAGAGTATCAAAAAAATGCTTGAAACAGATGTAAATCTTCTTATTGTTTCAGACCGCGAAGGACCAAATGTTCCAACAGGTAAATTTTCAAATTATTTAGCCGCAAAAAAACCGATACTTGCTTTATTACCTAAAAATAGTATTATAACAAAATTTATAAATGACAATAAAATTGGTATAGCACTTGAAGAATCTTCTGCTGAAATAATTGCAGAATCAATTATGAATTTAATAAATAATTATGAAACCTATGAAACTAACTTCAAAAAAATTGAATTACAAAAATATTCAAGAAAACTTCAAACAAAAGAATTATTAAAAATACTTGACTCATTTTATAAATAAAAAGTATAATTAAAAATTATGTATATTTTAAAAAATCATTCAATATAAATCTTTTCTTATTATTTAGATATTTTTTAATTTTAAAAATTATAAATTAAAAAAATTTTATTTTATAACGATTTTAATCACTATTTTTTTAATATCTTCCCGATTTTTGCTTAACCATCATCTGCTTGTTCTTTTCCAAAAAAAATTTGTTTTTTACTTGACAAAATTATATATTATAATGATAAAATAATAAGTATTAATAAAATTTTTATGGAGGTGTAAAATGGCTGATAATATTGAAGAAAAAGTAAAATCAATAATTAAAGAACAACTTGATGTAGATGAAGCAGAAATAACAATGGAAGCTTCATTTGTAGAAGATTTAGGTGCTGATTCATTAGACCAGGCAGAATTAATAATGTCTTTAGAAGAAGAATTCGGTATTGATATACCAGATGAAGAAGCAGAAAAATTAAAAACAGTTGGAGCAGCAATAGAATTTATAAAATCAAAAAAAAGTAGCTAATTTATAAATGAGGACTATTCATTAATATATGAGTAGTCCTTTTTCTTATAAAAGGAGATAGGAATGAAAAGAAGAGTAGTTATCACAGGTTTTGGAGTATTAGCACCCGATAGTTTGGGTATAGATAATTTTTGGAAACGAATTGTAGAGGGACCGTCAAGTGCTGATTTTATTACATATTTTGATGTTTCACAATTTGATACAAAATTTGCCTGTGAATTAAAAGTTTATAAACCTGAAGACCATTTTTCTAAAAAAGAATTAAGAAGAAAAGATAGATTTGTTCAATATGCTCTTGTAGCAGCACGAGAAGCATATAAAAATGCACAATTAGATAATATAATTTGTCCAAAAGAACGAATTGGAGTTTATGTTAGTTCAGGTATTGGTGGAATAAATACTTTTACTGAAAATATTATCGAATATTATAAAGGTGGTCCACGAAAAATTAGTCCTCTTTTGATTCCTATGTTCATTATTAATTTAGTTGCTGGTGAAATTGCAATTGAATTTGGTTTAAAAGGTCCAAATCTTTCAGTTGTTACTGCTTGCGCTGCTTCATCACATTCGATTGGTGAAGCATTTCGTTGTATTCAAAATAATGAAGCTGATATAATATTAGCAGGTGGCACAGAAGCTGCAATCTCACCTATTGGTTTAGGTGGATTTAGTAATATGAAAGCAATATCAGAACGAAATGATGACCCAAAAAGAGCAAGCAGACCATTTGATAAAGAACGAGATGGCTTTGTAATGGGTGAAGGTGCTGGAATAATAGTATTAGAAGAATTAGAACACGCAAAAAAAAGAAATGCAAACATTATTTGCGAAGTAAAAGGATATGGTAAAAGTTGTGATGCACATCATATAACAGCGCCAGACCCTGATGGAGAAGGTGCTTATCGTTGTATGAAAAATGCAATTGAAGATGCTTGTTTGACAATAAATGATATTCAATACATTAATGCCCACGGCACTTCCACTCCTTTAAATGATAGAGTTGAAACTCTTGCTATAAAAAAATTATTTGGTGAAAGAAGTAAAGATATTTTTGTTAGTTCAACTAAATCTGTTATTGGTCATTTATTAGGAGCTGCTGGTGCAGTTGAACTAATTGCTACTGCACTTGCAATCAAAAAAAGTGAAATTCCACCAACAATAAATTATGAATTTCCTGAGGAAGGAATGGATTTGAACTATGTTCCTAATAAATCAATTAAATGTGAAATAGAAAATGCAATGTCAAATTCATTTGGTTTTGGTGGACATAATGCTTCTATTGTAATAGGAAAATATCACTCATAATTTTTTTAAAATGAAAGAAGAACTTGTTTTAACTCCTGAAAAAAAAGAAAAAATTCAACAATTACAACGAGAAATAAGATATAATTTTAATGATTTATCTTTATTAATCAAAGCATTAACACATAAATCTTATGTAAATGAACACAAAAAATTAAAAATCAAAGATAATGAACGGCTTGAATTTTTAGGGGATTCTGTTTTATCGCTTGTTATTTCAGAATATTTATTTTTAGAATTTAAAGATAAACGCGAAGGTGAATTAGCTAAAATTCGTTCATCAATTGTAAGCAGTAAAACATTATGCAGAAAATCAAAAGAAATAAATTTAGGTGAATATATTTTTTTAGGCAAAGGTGAAGAAGCAACAGGTGGGAGAAAAAGATTCTCTATTTTAACTAATGTATATGAAGCACTTATTGGTGCTATTTTTCTCGATAGTGATTATAATACCATTAAAAAATTTATATTAAATAATTTTTCTGAGGAAATTAAAGATATTATTGAAAAGAAAAATTATATTGATTATAAATCTTTTCTTCAAGAATATACTCAAGCAAAATATAAAGAAAGACCAATTTATGTTTTAATTAAAGAAGAAGGTCCTGAACATTCAAAAATTTTTACCGTTGATGTGAAAATCAATAATAAAACTTATGGAACAGGCACAGGCAAAACTAAAAAAGAAGCTGAACAAAATGCAGCTGAAAAAGCTTTAGTTAAACTAAATATTATTTAATGGATCATAAAATTTTTTCTTTATTTTTACCTCACTCGGGTTGTCAAAATATCTGTATCTATTGTAATCAAAATTTTGCTACTGGTTTTAATCAAAAAAATATTTCTTTTGAAGAACAATTAGAATCATTAAAAAAATCACTAAATAAGATAAATGAAATAGCAATTTATGCTGGAAATTTTACTGCGTTAAAATTAGACGAACAATTAAATATTTTGCGATTAATAAATGAAATAACAAAAGGTAAAATTAAAATAAGAATCTCAACTAGACCAGATTTTATAAATGATGAGACACTTATTTTTTTAAAAGGAAATAATGTTAAAATTATTGAATTAGGTCTACAAACTGCAAATGAAAGAATACTAAAAATACTTAATAGAAATTATACCTGTGAACTTGTAGAAAAAAATAATTTATTATTAAAAAAATATAACTTTTTACTTTCTTATCATATTATGTATGGCTTACCAGAAGAAAAAAAAGAAGATTTTATTGACACATTAAATTTTGTTGCAAAATTAAAACCTGATTTTGTGCGATTACATCCAACAATTGTTTTAAAAGAAACTCAACTTTGTAAATTATTTTTCGAAAATAAATTTAAACCATTAGATTTAAATACTGCAATTGAATATGCCAAATTTGCTTATGATTTTTTTAATAAACATAATATTAAAATTATTAGATTTGGTTTGCATTCAGAGAAGAGTTTAGTTGAAAATATTGTTGCTGGTCCATATCATCCTGCATTTAATCAACTCGTTTTATCTTCTTTATTCCTTGACAAATTATTTAAAATAATTAAAAATTATAATTTTAATAGTTTTAATATTTTTACAAATAAAAAAACAGAAAATATCATAAGAGGACATAAAAAAGAAAATATTAAAAAATTAAAAGAGTTTGGTTTAAAGAAAATTATTATTGATGAATCATTAGAAAATAACAATTGTAAAATATATTTTGAACAAAATAAAAAAAGTGAAATATTAAAAATTTAGGAGGAAAAAATAATGGATTATCTATTAACCGATGAACAAATTGAAATTAAAAATTTAGCAAGAAAAATAGCAGAAGAAAAAATAAAACCAATTCGTGAAGAATATGATAAAACAGGTGAATTTCCTCGTGAAATAATAAAATATTTAAAGGAAGCAGATTTATGTGGTGTTTATATACCAGAAGAATATGGTGGTTTTGGTGGTGGGTCAATGGCAATGGCAATAGTTACTGAAGAATTAAGTCGTGCATGTGGAGGTATTGCGCTTGCCTTTGCAGCAACAGGGCTTGGCTCATATCCAATTTTATTACACGGGAACGAAGAACAAAAACAAACATATTTAACAAAAATAGCAAGTGGTGAAGCACTTGCGGCATTTGCATTAACTGAAGCAGAAGCAGGTAGCGATGTATCAAATGTTAGAACAATAGCAAAAAAAGAAGGAGATTATTATATACTAAACGGCACAAAACAATGGATAACAAATGGTGGTGAAGCAGAAATATATACAGTTTTTGCATTAACAGACCCTGACAAAGGCGGGGCGCGCGGGATGTCAGCATTTATTGTTGAGAAAGGATATGAAGGTTTTTCATTTGGTAAAAAAGAAGATAAAATGGGCATACGCGCATCAGCAACAAGAGAACTAATTTTTCAAGATTGCAAAGTGCCAGCAAAAAATTTACTTGGCAAAGAAGGTCGAGGTTTTAAAATAGCAATGGATACATTTGATAAATCAAGACCAGGTGTAGCAGCACAGGCAGTTGGTATTGCTCAGGGAGCATTAGAAGAAGCAGTGAAATATGCAAAACAACGAAAACAATTTGGTGAACCAATTTCTTCATTTCAAGGAATACAATTTATATTATCACAAATGGCAACAAAAATAGAAGCAGCGCGAGCATTAGTTTATTCTGTTTGTAGAATGATTGACGCAGGTGTTTCTGATGTTAGTAAAGAATCTGCAATGGCAAAATTTTTTGCTTCAGAAGTTGCTATGGAAGTTACAATTAATGCTGTTCAGGTGCTGGGTGGTTATGGTTATATGAAAGAATATCCAGTAGAAAAAATGATGCGTGATGCAAAAATAACACAAATATATGAAGGAACAAATCAAATTCAGCAATTAATAATAGCAAGACATTTAATAAAAGAATACAGATAATTTTTTTATTGTATATAAGGAGTAGAAAATGAAAAATATCATTGTTTGTATAAAACAGGTGCCAGATACCACAGAAGTTAGAATTGATTCAAATACAAATACATTAATTAGAGAAGGAATTCCATGTATAATAAATCCATTTGATTTATATGCTATTGAAGAAGGGTTGCGGATAAAAGAAAAATATGGTGGAAAAGTAATAGTAATATCAATGGGACCCCCGCAAGTAGTAGAATCATTAAAAGAAGCAATTTCTTTAGGTGTAGATGAAGCGATACTATTAAGTGATAGAAAATTTGCAGGTTCTGACACGCTCGCAACTTCATATACATTATCACGCGGTATTTTAAAAATAGGTGATTATGATATAATAATTTGTGGTAAACAAGCAATAGATGGCGATACAGCACAGGTCGGTCCTGGTATAGCAGAATTTTTAAATATTCCACAAATTACTTATGTTCGTAAAATCAGAGAAATTACTGATAATTCTATTGTAGCAGAAAGATTAACAGAAACAGGTATTGATGTAATTAAATCAAAATTACCAGTCTTATTAACAGTAGTAAAAGAAATAAATGAACCAAGATTACCATCATTAAAAAATAAGATGAAAGCAAAAAAATATCAACCAATAATCTGGGGCTTTAATGACCTTGATATAAAAGAACCATATATTGGTTTAGATGGTTCTCCAACACGAGTAATTAAAATATTTTCTCCACAAATATCTGTTCAAAGTGAAATGATTAATGGAGAACCAGATGAAGTTGCTAAAATTTTACTTGATAAATTAAAAATTTGATTGTTAATATTTTATTTAAAAAAGATATATAATTTTTTTTCAAAAAATCAAAAGAGTAAAAGAAGTTTCCTGTCTTTATACTTTTCTCAATCTTTACATAATAGTTAATTTAACTATATATTCTTTATTTAATACATAAAAAAAATATAATAATTTTTTGACTTATTTATTAAAATAATATAAAATAAAAGAAGGGTAATTATAAAATATTTTATAAAAAAGGAGGAAAAAATGAAAAAAAAATATTTTTATAGATTTTGTTTTATTTAAAATAAAACAAATATGTTTTTAATAAATAATCAAAGGAGGAAAAATAGTATGAAAAACAAACTATTATTTTTGGTCTTGTTTTGTTTCTTTTTATTTCTTAATTCTTTACTTTATAGTGCAGGCACACCTGCAAGTACAATTATTACTATTGGTGGTGATAATGGTGATTCAAGTCCAAATCTTGAAAATGAATGTATGTTATCATTCAAAGATATAAATAATTCAATGGATACAGTTGCATCAACACAAGTATCAGTAACAGTTGATACAGGCTATGATATGCAATTATTATCATATTTTGGTTTACCAGCAGATGATTCAGGTGCAATAGGTGAAACACTTGCTTTTAAATATGTAATACAAAATTTAGGTAATGCACTTGATGGTATTAAAATTAATACTTCTGTTGTAGGTGGGGCAAATGATTGGATAATAAAAATATTTCGTGATGCAAATAATAATGGTGTTTATGAACAATCATCAGATAGTATAGAAACAAATATAATATATTTATCAGCAGATGAAATAGAAACAATTTTTATAGTTATAAATATAAAAACAACAGCACAAAATTTAGATACCTGTCATATACAGGTTACATTTTCTGATAGTTTTGGCACAATTGCAAATGATAACTGGCCTGATTCTGATTTAACAAATTCTCGTGATTATCAATCAGATTCATTTTTAGTAACAGCATTACGAGCTGTTATTCGATTGGCAAAATATGTTGATACAAGTGGAACAAGTTTTGTTTCAACAACAGCAACAGTATTACCTGGTGATACAATCTGGTTCACTCTTGTTTATGATAATGACGGAATGAATACTGGAACAAATATTATTATTACTGATAATATTGACACTTCAAAATTTGAATTTGTTCCGTATTCAGCAAATGATACAAATTATATACACTCTTCATCATCATCAGATACAATTGAAGCAAATATTGGTTCATTAGCAACTCCAAATTGGGTTGATGCTACTACTCTGGCTAATGGTGCAAATGTAATTCAAATCAGATGGACATTAAATGGAATTCTTAATGTAACGCAGGGCGATAATTTATTATCTGCAAATTATACAGCAGGTAAAGATGATAATGGTTATGTTTATTTCAAAGTAAGATTGAAATAATTTAATTTTTTTTAAATGAGAAAAACAACTTTTATTATTTCTATAATTTTTACTTTATATGTTTTTGCGTATAGTATGGTACCTGCTTATACTGATATTTATAATACATTTGTATTTCAGTATAACAACACAATAGAAATAATAGAAGTTATATCAGATTCAGTAAAAATCAGTGTTGGACAAATAGCAGGAATAAATTCATTTTTTAATTCACTAAATCCAGAAACCTCAAATATAAATGAAACAGTATATTTTCAAATCACACTAATAAATCAAGGTAATTACTATGATACATTTTTATTTAGTTGCACAGATTCATTAAATTTAACACCAAAAATTTTTATTGATTCAAATTTTAATAATGTTCTTGATGCTGGTGATTATCTATCTGACACAATATCAAATATTTATATGAATGATTCTATTTCAATTATTATAGCTCTTTTTATTACATCAGACAAAACTATGATGGAAACCGATACTATTTATTTTATGATAACATCATTATTTAATGCATCAGTAAAAACATATAATATTGATACATTTAGCATAATAAATAGAAATGTAATTGTTTCTATTACAACACCAGAAAATAATATTGACACAATCGAGCAAATAATTAATATAAGTGGAACAATTCATAATGCAAAAAATAATGATACAGTTTTTTATTTTGTAAATGATATATTACAAAATACAGGTATAGTTAGCAATAATGATTTTAGTGGAACAGTTACATTAAATGGTATAAATGATGTGATAAAGGTGATTGTAGAAAATAGTTATAATGATACAGGTTTTGATACAAGAATAATAAATTATGTTGGATTACCACAAATAGAAATAATTTCACCAGATGATAATCATAATACAAATATCAACATAATAAATATTTCAGGCACATCGATACGAACATTAGTTGGTGATACAATTGAAATTTTTAATAATAGTATATTTCAATCTAAAATAAATCTCACAACAATAAATGGAAACTGGACAGGCACAGTTTCTTTATCTGGCTATGGCGATTCAATAATGATAAAATTAACTACCAAATATAATCAACTTGCTTATGATACAATTACAGTAAATTATTTTTCAACGCCAAATATTTTTATAACTTTTCCAGCTAATAACTTTTGTACTAATGTAAGTTTAATTAATATTTATGGTTCTTCAATTAATACTGCAAATTATGATTCAGTAATTTTATATGTAAATAATATAGAACAATCACGAAATCAAATAGTAAATAATAATTGGTCTGGCACAGTAGCGCTTTCAATAAATTATGAAACAATAACAGCATTATTAATTACTTTTTTAGGTGATACTGCTGTCTATGAAATAAATGGAATATATGATACAGAACCGCCAATTTTTTATGAAAATAATCCAGAAACAGCAACAACACAAAACACAACAATTATTTCTATTAAATATATTGATAATGTATCAGGAATTGATATAAGTAAAATAAATATTAAGATTGATTCAGGTTTAGGCGAAAATGATTTTACATCAAATGCACATATTTATTCTGATAGTATTTATTTAACATTATTTATTTTTACAAATGATACATATATAGTAACAATTTCTGCTTATGATAATGCAGGAAATATTGATACATTTAGCTGGCAATTCCTTTCTTTAATTGGTTATAAAGTTTCAGGTAATTTATTAGTAGAAGGAAGAACTGATTATTCAGGTTGTTCGGTTTATTTAACAAATAATATTGAGACATACACATCCACAACAACAAATACAGGTTATTTTGAATTTCATTATGTGAAAAATGGAACATATATTTTATATACATATTTAAAAAGTTATTTACGACAAAAAATAGAAAATATAATAATAAGTAATAATCCATTAGAAAATATAAATGTAGGTGTATTGTTAGGTGGTGATTTGAATAATAGTGGTAAAATAACAACTGATGATTTAATTAAATTAAAAATGAATTTAGGAAGGAATGTAAATTCGCCATCAGAAGGTGATATAAATAATAGTGGATGGGTAACAATAGATGATTATACAATACTGATAAAAAATTTAAATAAAAGTGAAGAATAAAATATGCAAAACAAAATAAAAGTTTTGGTTATAATTTTATTTTTGAATATATTATGTATTTTTGCAAATGATAGCACAATTGTTTATTTAATGCAACACAATACACAATTAACAGAATATTGTTCAACAAATCAATATACAACAACAGTAATAGATGTAATAATAAAATGCGATAAAACAGAGGATAGTTTTGCAGCAATTGGTTTATATATAAATTTTGATACAAAATATTTAAGAGCAGGTAAAATTGAATATAATAGTGATATAACACTTGACCTTGAAAATAATGTTAATGGTTCATTAACAGATTCAAATGGAAATATAGTTAAATTACAACTAAATGAATTAGAATATAATTATAATTCAGAAACAATAAATGTATCATTTTTTATAGTTAAACCAAATCTCTTACCAATATATACAAATTTTCATCAGAGAGTTTTATCAATTTATTTTTATTCAATACTACCAACTGAAACTACTTATGTAACATTTAATTTTACAGAACCAAGAAAAACAACATTATCGCGCGATGGTTTTGACCAGACAGATAGATATGATACAATTGCAATAAAAATAGATACAGCCCCGCCGCAGCCAAGTATTTCGTTTCCAACCAATGATTATTGCACTAATGTTTCTCAAATAAATATAACAGGCACAAGAAATAATACAAATGATACAATTGCTATTTATGTAAATCATAATTTAGTAAAATATGATACAACAAATTCAACTACTTTTTCTTATATATATACTTTTACAAAACAGGATACATATTTAATTTATTGCAAAGAAATAAATAATTATAATAATTCTTCTGAAACAAGTAATATTGTATATGTTATATATGACACAACACCACCGACTATCTTAAATTATTTTCCATTAAATAATTCAATTATAGTTGATAGTAATAATGATAGTATAACAATAAACTATAAAGAAGAAACAGCAGGAATACAAATAATAAACATATATCTTGATACGGGAACAGGATTTGTAAATTATACAAGTAGATTTACAATAACAAGCAATAGTGTAATCTTATTTGAAAATTTACCAGTTGGTTATTGTACAACACAAATATATATAAAAGACAGAGCAACAAATGATACAACACTTACTTTTAAATTTAAAATTGTAAGTTATAATCAACCAGCAGCAATAACATTACAAACACCAATAAATAATTATGAAACAGAATTTGTAAAAATAATAACTTTCAGATGGGATACAGAAATAAATTCAGAAACTTACCAGATTCAGATTGATACAAATTTTAACTTTATAAATCCAATAATAAATATTGATACATTACAAACAAATATTTTAACAATAACAAATCTTCCATATAACACATATTATTGGCGAGTTCGCGGTAAAAATTATTTATACAATGGTAGTTGGAGTGAAACACGAAAATTTTCAAATAATAAAGATTTAACAAAACCAGAAATTAAATCAATTTTAATAACTGATAAAAATAATGATTTGAATATAGATAACAGTGATATAGGAATAAAAATTACTGCATTTTTTAATGATAATATTTCATTAAAAACAGTTAGTTTTTCTTATGGCTTAAATGATACAAATTATTTAACAGATAATTATTCATTAGACCAGCCATCAACAGGCACAATATCACATATATTTAATTTTTTACAAGCATTGAATACAAATGATAAAATATATATAAAACTAACAGCAATGGATAATAACTATAATGAAACAAGTTATTATGATACAATAATAGTAGGAGCATTTAGTATATCAGCACCAATAATAATAATAAGTGATACGACAATAAATATAAATCCAATAGAAATCAGAGGGACAAAACAAATAGGTACAACAGTAAAAATAAACAATCAATATATAGCAACATCAATAAGTGATACATTATGGAGTTATACATTTACATTATTAAGTGAGACAAATGTAATAACAGCAAGAGCATATGTTGGAAGTGTATATTCTGATACAGCAGAAATAACAATAATTTATGATAATGTCAAACCAACTGCAAGTATAAATTTTGATACTTCAATTCATTATGATTCTTTTTTAGTAATAATAACTGCATCAGATTCAGAAACAGGAATAAAAGAAATTTATTACAGTTTAAATAATGGTTTAACATATATAAAAGGTAATAGTTTTTATTATGATATTGAAGACTTTATTTATATAAAATATTTTTCAGTCGATAATGCAGATAATACAAGTTCGATTTACACTTCCTTATATCCAGCAAGAATAGATAGAACAGCACCACAAGCAGTAGATTGTTTTGATGAAGGTGATATAAGTAATGATACAATAATAGAATTTTCGTGGAATTTACCAAATGATAGTTCACCAATTATAAATTTTTATATTGAAATTGATACAACACCAAATTTTTCGCCACCCCGAATTTTTGCTGGATGGCTTAATTCAACAAATTTAAGTTTTACATTATCAGGTGATTCAGTAATAAATGGTGAAACATATTATTGTCGAGTTAAATCAAAAGATATAGTAAATAATATTTCAAATTTTGGAAATAGTAGTAATGGAATTTATATTGATACAACAATCATATCTGGTTCTGCACCTGACACACCAATAATTTTTTATGTTGGTGATACAAATGTATCAGTAATTACATTATCTGGCACATATCCAGCAAATGCTACAATTGTTTTAGTGAATGGTTCACAGGCAGATTTGATTTCAGATACACTATGGCGAAAAACAGTAGTATTGAATTATGGTTTAAATAATTTTGTTGTTTATTGTAAGAACCAATATGGATTATCATCACCATCAAATTCCATATCAATATATCTTGATAATATTCCACCAATTGCACCAGAATTTAATGTAACAACACCAACAAGATTTGACACACAATTAATCATAGGCACAAAAAGTATAGATAGTGACACTATTTTAGTTAATGGTGCTACTGCACAAATATTATCAAATACACAATGGCAATATTTAGTTACTTTAACTCAATATGGTTTAAATACAATTAATGTAGTTGCAATAGATAGTTTTAATAATAGGTCTGAGACAGTAAGTAAACAAATTTTCTTTGATAATATTCCACCTGATACACCATACTTAATAAGTTATCAATCACCTTATGCTGGAATAAACCAGATAATAGAAGGTGGATTTGATACATCAGCAAATAGTGTAAAAATAAATAATGTAAGTGCATCAATGAATAAAGAGACTGGAAGATGGATAATAACAATTTCTTTAAATAACGAAGGAATAAATAATTTTACAATAGCAGCAATAGATGAATCTGGAAATTCAAGTGAAACAAATTTTGTAATTATTCGTGATTTAACACCACCTGATAAACCTGATATATTATTACCAGAAAATAATATAACCGTAACAGCAAGTCCAATAACAGTGAGTGGAACAGTAGCAATAGGAACTTATGGAGTTTATATAAATGATAAATTAGAAACTAATATTGTAAATAACACATTTGCTTGCTCTGTTGCTTTAGTGCAAGGCGCAAATGTAATAACAGCAAAAGCAATAGATGAACTTGGTAATGCTTCACCTGTTGATGCAATAATTATTTATTATGAACCATTAGCATTCTTAATTTATGCAGAACAATTAGAAGGTAAAAGTGAATTACCACAAATACCTGATAGTATATATATTAGTTCAATATCGATATTTGATACAACGACAATAAATAGTACAAATATAACTATAACAAATAAAGGAAATAATATTCCTACAAATTTTGTTTTTACATCAAATTATAAAGGATTTTATATAATTCCAACAACAGGATTTCAATTAGAAGAATTTTATACATTATCAATAAAATCAAATGTAAAAAATATAGATGGAAAAAATTTATATCAAAATTATACCTGGACATTTAAAACAGGAATAGATGATATAAAGCCACAAATAACAAATTTTTATATTCGTGATGATGAAGGTTTGATTTTAATTGATAATTCTGATGTAGGTGTAATTTTATATGCAACAGTTGCAGATACTGGTGTTGGCTTAAAAATGGTTAGATTTGATATTGGATTAAATGATACAACATATTCAACAAATAACTATACATATACATATCCATCAAATCAAACATTTACGAGATATTTTGCACTTACATTAAATACAGGTGATATTATTTATTATCGAGTTTATGCAGAAGATAAAGTAGGCAATTATATTTCGTATGCTGATTCTATTTCAGTTGGTTCTGTTATTATTCCTATTCCTACGCTTGAGAATATTGATACTACAGTAAATTATACACCAATATTATTATCAGGCAGCCGCTATTATGAAGCAAGTGTATATGTAAATGGTATTAAAAGTTTATCAATTGATACAGATAAATGGCAAATAAATTTATCATTATATACTGGTATAAATGTGGCAAATATTATTGCAAGAGTTGGTTCATCACAAAGTCAAGAATTAAATGTAATAATTATATATGACACCTCACCGCCTACTGCAACGCATAATGCACCAACAATTCCTAAAAATACACCTTATTATGTAACAATAACAGGGCAGGATAATGAATCAGGCATAAAAAAAATTTTTATTTCTTTAAATGATGGTGATTTTATTGAAACAAATGTTGTTTATATAAATCAAGAATACAAAAATAAAATAATGTATGTAGTTGAAAATAATTGTGAAGTAAGAAGTGATACATATACAATATATTGTTATTATGATATTACACCACCAGCAATAGTAAAAACAATTGATGAGGGTACAATAAGTAATGATACAATTTTAATCTGGTATTGGGAAGTTCCATCTGATTCCAGTTCTATAGATACATATTATATTCAAATTTCAAATAAAAATGATTTTTCTAATATTATTTTTGATACATTTATCTTAGACCAGAAAACATTTTTTAGAATTACAGGAGATATGTGTCCAAATATAATAGTCGGTGAAACATATTATGCACGAGTAATTGCTTACGACAGAGCAGGCAATATAAGTAATATAGGTTCACAAATATATTGGTCAGATGGAATTTTTATTGATACTGGTTTTGTAGATAATATACCACCTGATAAACCAAAGATATTATTCCCAATTGATGGAATAAATACAAATGTAACGACAATTACAGTTTCAGGCACAGCACCAATTGATGCAGTAATTGTAATAATAAATGGTCAACCATTGACAATTGGTGCAGATACAAGTTGGTCAAGAATAATTTCTCTTGCTTATGGAAAAAATGAAATTCGTGTTAGTGCAAAAGATGAATTTGGTAATGAATCAGAAGCAGATACAATTGTTGTTTATATGGATAATATACCACCATTAACACCAATTTTAGATGACACAATTTTAACAATAACAAATGATTCACGAGTAGTAATATCTGGAACAAAAGAGTTTGGCTCAAATATAATAATTAATGGTTCGAGTTCAGGTATAATATCATCAGACACGAGATTTAGTAAAACATTTATTCAAGCAGAAGGAACGACAGTATATCAAATTATTTCAATTGATACTTTTGGCAATATATCAGATACAAAAACAATATCAATTACAGTTGATTTAACACCACCACAGGTGCCAACAGTGAATTATATAGGTTTAACAAATAAAACAACACAAATAATAAATGGAACAATGGAAGCAGGTTCACAATTATATATAAACGATACCACAACAAATGTATTAATATCAGGCGGAAATTGGTCTTATGAAATAACATTACAGGAAGGTGCAAATACATTTGTAATAAAATCAATTGATAGAGCAAGCAATTTTTCAGAAACAACAATAGTAATAATTCTTGATATTACACCACCTGATAATCCAATAATAACATATCCATATAATGGATTTGAAACAGCAGAATCACCAATAAAGGTAGAAGGACGAAAACCAATAGGAAGTTATGTTTATGTAAATGGAATGTTAGCAAATGGAGATTATAATGATACATACTGGTTTTTACCTGCATTAAATTTGACATCAGGAGTAAATTTAATAACAGCAACAACACGCGATAATTTAGGTAATGAAAGTCCTGGTTCAAAAATATTAGTTAATTTTAATATAAACTTATTTTTAGTTACCTGTTCATTACTTGATAATGAAGATAAAATATTAAAACCAGATAGCATTACATTACAATTAAATAAAGAACCAAATATAGCAACGATAAATACAAGCAATATTTACTTATTAGAAGATAATATTCAAAAAAGCATAAATATTCAATATGAAACATTATTAAAGCAAATACGGGTGTTATATAATTTTAAAGCAAATAGTTATTACACATTAAATGTTCGAAAATCAGTAACATCAATAGAAGGCACACAATTAACACAGGACAGAAACTGGAATTTTAGAATATTAATAAATAAAAATGATACAGCAGAAATAACATTATCAAATATAAAAATAAAAATAAATGCAAATTCTATTGATACTGATAATTTCTATATATTAAATAATTCTATACCACTTTCTGATGGTCGAATAATTACAGCAAATAGTAAAATATCAGAAATATCAACATTCTGGCATACACTTGGTGTTTCAACTATTGTTAATGAAATTACCTGTTATTTTAAAAATGAAGATACATTTACTAATTTTAATAAACCAATTGAATTATATATTTATTATAACGATATTGATAATGATGGAAAAATAGATAATACAGATTTATTTGAAGAAAATAATTATATATTTAAATTAGACGAAAATGAAAATAAGTGGGTAAGATTAGAAAGTGAAAATGACACAAATTTGAATTACACAAAAATAAGTATAGAAAGAACAGGAATATTTACAATACTTTCATCAAATAAAATAAAATTAAATTCTTCATTAGATTATTTACTCACTTTTGATTATAATAATATTTTAATAAATGTTCCAAAAAATTCATTACCAAATAATAGTTATTTTGATATAGAAAAAATAAATCCAGCAGCAGATATAGTAAAAACAGCGAATTCAAAATTTGATGGTTCAAATTCTTTTTTTAAAACTTTTGGATTAAATTCAATTATTTATAATATTTCTTCTTATACAATTGATGGTGTTGTGAATAGTCAATTTAATACTGATATAATTATTACAATTTATTATCCCGATAACAATCAAGATGGAATTATTGATAATACAAATTTATTAGAAGAAAATATTTTTGTCAATTATTTAAATACTGATTCAGATATTTGGGAATGTTTATTAACAACACAAATAAATAATCAAAACAATCTTGTATCAACGAAAATAAACAAAACAGGCTATTATACATTATTATCATCAAATCATAAAAGATTAATTGAAAATCAAGATATGTATTTTTATTTAAACAACAATAAAATTGAGATATTTGTTCCAAATAATTCCATTGATACAAATATTTATTTTACTTTTGCAAGTGTACCATTAACAGAATCAAAAATAAAACTTGCAAATAACAATTTAGAAAAAACACAAGGTTTCTATCGAACACTCGGGCTTAATACAATTATTTATGATATAAATTGTTATACAATATTTAATGAGCAAAGACATAATTTTAATAATAACATAATAATTAGTTTTTATTATGACGATAATAATCAAGATGGAATAGTAGATGGAACAAATGTTTCAGAAAAATTATTAAAACCATTTGTATTAAATGAAAATTTATCACAATGGGAAATAATTGATAATTATTCAGTTGATGAAAATTCTAATAAAATTTCATTTGAAATAAATCATTTATCAACTTTTAGCATTTTAGCAAGTTCTGTTAATTTAAATGAAGTCTGGTTATTTCCAAATCCGACAAAAAATAAAAAAATAAATTTATTATGCAGACCAATTCAAGATGAATATGTTAAAATAACAATAGTTACACCACTTGGTTATGTAGTATATAAAAATGAATTTTTCTTTAATTCAATAAATCCAGCACCTATTGAACTTGATTTAAAAGATTTAGTTGTTGGTGCTTATTTTGCAATAATTAAATTTAGTAATTATGAAAAAGTTCTTGGAATTGGTATTGCAAAATAATTTTTATAATTTCTCAGATGAAAATAATTTTTAATTTATTTATATTCTTTTTGTTTGTTACAATTGCTATTTTTCCATATAATCCATCACCTGATTCCTCCACAATCACCACAACAACAAATATATTTGCTGATGGTGGAGAGTCAATGGCAGTTGTAGTTGTAACAATAAGAGATACGACAGGTGTGCGATATTCTAATATACAGGTAATATTAGAATCAACAAGAGGAAATACTGATACGATTATTCAACCATCATATACAGATAACAATGGAATGTGCACAGGTTATGTATATTCAACAACAAGTGGCACAACATATATTCGTGCTTATGATGTTTCTGATGGCTTTTATTTAACTGATTCAAAACCAATTTATTTTATTGCAGTTAAAGCATACCCTTTTTTTGATAATTTTGAATATGGTGCAGCAGGTGGACAGGCAAGTTATTATTATGATTGGACAAGTGGTCAATTAAATATGAGTGAATTAACTCAATTATGGCAACACGGCATACCAGTTGGTGATGATGCTATTGATAATGATGGTTTAGGACCTGCTTCAGCAATTAGTGGTTCTTATGTATGGGGAACTGATTTAGATAATGAATATAGTCGAAGTGGTAATGACATATATAATCAATATATGTGGCTGCGTTCACCAAACATTGATTTGCGAACAGCATATCGACCATTATTAATTTTTTATGATTGGCTTGATATAGAAGGTGCAAATTACGATTTTTGTAGATTATTAATTAGAAATTCAAAATCAGCATCAGAAGAATATTATTTAGCAGATGCATATCAAACTGACCATTTGTGGCAGCGTCAGGTTTTTAATATTCCTTCAAATTTCATAGGAAAAATAATTTATATTCAATTTCAATTACATTCAGACCCTGGTGAAGAAGATGCTGGCTGGTATATTGATGATTTTTATGTTCGAGAAAAAGCTGACACTTCAAATTCTACATTATCCGCAAATAAAAATTCATTAAATGTTGATTATAATGAAACTGCAATAATTACAATTAATGCAAAAGATTATTTTGGTAATTCATTAGCGTATGTACCAGTTAAATTAATTTCTTCAAGAGGGAGTATTGATACAATTACACCTGATTCTACTTTTACAACAAGTTCTGGCACAGCAACATTTACTTTATCCACATCAACTTCAGGTAATTTTATTTTATATGCTTATGCTGATAGTGAATTATTAGCAACATCATTAAATATGAATGTATATTCAAGAAAACAATGGGTGGTAATAAATGAGATTGCATTTGCTGGTGATTCAACAGGTAATTATCAGTATGTTGAATTATATAATACAACAGACACGAATATAAATTTAACAGGCTGGAAATTTGGAAATTATTATGATACAATAACAACAGCAGAATTTAGTGAAAAAACAATAAATGCAAAATCTTATTTTTTAATTGAACGGAGTGAAATAACAACAACAGCAACAGGTGATTTAATTTCAACAAATTTAAAAATTAGAAATTCTGGTGATAATTTATATTTATTTGATGAAAGAAATATTATAATTGATTCAGCAATTTTTTTAAGTGGTTGGACGGCTGGTGATAGTAGTAATTATAAAGCAGCAGAAAGAATAACAGGTTCAAATTTATGGGATACTGCTAATAATGTGATTTTTTTAAATAATGAAACAAGATTAGCTTATGGCTCACCAAAAGCAGTAAATACAGCAGGAATTTCAGATTTTTATTCTACAATGTCCTGCACTATAACTAACTTAGTTGTTGGTAATACAATTGCGATTAGTGTATTAATAAAAAATTATGACAATCAACCAATAAGTAATATCGGAGTAAAATTAGAAACAAACAGAAGTGGTTATGATACAATCACACAACCCGTAGTTACAAATTCATCAGGTTATTGTACTGGTTACTTATATTCAACATGTGCAGGAACTTCAATAATTTCAATATCTTCACCAAATAATTTAACTGATAGTATTTCAATATATTGGAAAGCAGATACTGTTTCAAAAACAAAATCATTTTTAACTTATTCTTCGCCTGGTGGTATAAATGAAAATGTTCAAATTATAATTACTTATTTAGATAAATTTAATAATCCTGTTTCTGGTGAGACTGGTATTATTGTTTCAACAGCAGATACAAAAATTCAACCAACAACATTATCAGATACAAATGGGAATTTAATAGCGTATTTATCACATTCAACTGCAAATACAATAGTTTTTTATGTTAAATATAGTGCTGATACACTAACAACATCAGGTACAATTGTTTTTGAAAATTTATTAAAGTTACCTTTTATTGAACAATTTCCAACCACTACATTTAATTCAACAGGATTATGGGCTGATAGTAGTGGTGGAGTATCAATTGTAGCAACAGCAAATGCTGAACCTTCAGAACCTAATTCTTTAAGATTAACTAATAGTGGCAGTGTGCGAACCAAATCAATTGATTTATCAAAATATACACCAACTGATGTAGAAGCATATTTTTATTATGAATTAGGAACAGGTGGTAATGCACCAACAATTGCTGATGAAGTTAAAGTGGAAATTTATTTGAATACTGGCTGGTATGAAGCATTTAGACTTTTATTTTTTCCATATTATACTACATCTTTTGCAAAACGAACAATAACATTACCAATATCAGCTTTTCATACAGGATTTAAATTAAGATTTACCACTACTGATACTAATAATGGTTATTATTTCTTAGATGATATAACAATAAAAGCATTACCATCAGCGCAAACAACAATTCTTACTGCCACTACAAATATTATTGCAGATAACAACGATAGTTGTCTTGTATCAGTATTTGTTCGTGATGCTGCAAATATCCCATTATCTGGTGAAACAGTTTATTTATATTCATCGCGTAGCAGTGCTGATACAATTTTAACAAATCCTGTTGTTTCAAATTCATCAGGTACAGCATATTTTTATGTAAAAAGCACATTATCAGGAACCGCTGTTTTTAGTGCAGTTATAAATAATATAACTATTATTGATACAGCAGAATGTTATTTCAGATCTGGAACAGTTGATACTTTTGCTTCAATAGTTTCAGCACAATCAAATGTTGTAGGCAATGGAAAAACACAGGCAAAAGTTACAATACAGTTATTAGATTATTATAAAAATCCAGTGCCAGATAAATATGTTCAAATTTCTTCTAATGATGCAAATGATACAATAATACAATCTTCATCACCATCAGATAGTATGGGCTATGTTTATGCGTATGTTATTTCTAATGATACAGGACAATCAATAATTACAGCAATAAATACATCAGATAGTCAAACATTATTTGATACAGCAATAATAAATTTTATAGAACCACAATTAGTAATAAATGAGTTAATGTATAACCCAAAAGGAACAGACCCAAATGATGAATGGTTTGAATTATATAATGCAACGAATCATTTAATTTTTTATGATACATTTTATATAACTGATGGAGAAGACACAATAATATTCAAAAATTTTTTATTAGATTCAAATAGTTATTATGTATTAGCGTATTCAGCAAATGATGGTGGTGAAAAAATTTCAGTTGATACTGTTTATGGAACAATAGCGCCAAATTTTCAATTAAGTAATACAGGTGAGACAATAACAATCTATGATTCACAATTTATATTAATTGATGAATTATATTATACAAATTTATATAGCAATCCACCAAGATTAGATGATAATCAAGGCAGAACACTGGAAAAAATCGAACCAGAAGGTAGTTCGACAAGTTCTGATAATTTTGATAAATCAGAAATAGATAGTGGCACACCAGGTCAAATAAATACAGTTAGAGTAAAAAATTCTATTCTACTTTGTAGCGATACCATTATCTATAATGTAAACAATGATAGCACAATAATAAATATATATATAAAAGATTCTCATAATAATCCAGTACCAAATGTAAATGTAAAATTAAAATCATCACGAAATAATGATACAATTATTCAACCTGTTTCATTTACTGATAATAATGGTTTTTGCACTGCAATATTTTTATCAGATACAGCAGGTTATGCTACAATTACAATAGAAACACCTGCTGGCACAAATACATCACTACAATTATTAGTAAAAAATAATTTTTCAGGTTCGACAATGTATGTAACAAAACATACAACAGCCGATACATTTGATTCTGCTGTAATAACTGTTTATTTTAAAAATAATTTAGGACAACCTATAGTTGGTGAAACAGTTGTTTTATCATCAGATAGAACAATGTATGATACAATACTAAATAATTATACACTAACAAATTCTTATGGCACTGCAATAATATATGTGCAATCAAATAAAATAGGAACATCAGTTATTTCTGTAATAGAACCAGCAGATTTTGCTGCAACAGTTTCGTTAACTGTTTCTGCTGGCACTGTTTCTTTAATAACATCAACTATAAGTAGTCAACATTCTGGAATAATAAATTTAGAAGAAGTAGAAATTACAGTGCAATTGCTTGATTACTTTAATAATCCAATATCAAATAAATGGATAAAACTTTTTTCATCAAATTCAAATGACACAATAATTCAGCCAACCAATCCAACAAATGATAGTGGAATTGCAATTGGATATGTATATAGTCCAAATGTAGGAATTTCATATATTACAGCAGCAGATACATCTGATTCAATTATGTTATCTGATTCAACATATATAAATTTTATAGAAAAGAAAATAATTATAAATGAAATAATGTATTATCCAGCGTCAGGTGATAATGCAGAAAGTGAATGGATTGAATTATATAATATTTCATCAGAAACAATAAATTTATCAGGCTGGTATATAAAAGATAATGCAGATTCATTTATTTTTCCTGCTGGTTCATACATTGTACCAGATTCTTATTTTTTATTAGAGTATAGTGAAGCAGCGACAATAAAAGCAGCAAATGCTATTTATGGTAATAGTGCGCCAAATTTAATTTTAGCAAATTCTTCTGAATCATTATTATTATATGATACACAACAAAATTTAGTTGATTATTTACAATATTCAGCAAGTTGGGATGTAAATGCAGCTGGCACTGGAAAATCATTAGAACGAATATCATCGACAATTGAAACAAATAATTCAATAAATTGGCAAGCAAGTTCAATTATTTACGGCACTCCAGCATCATTAAATACAACAAAATATCGAAATACAACATTAACACTTGTAAAAAATAATGGAATTGCAAATGGTATTGATTCAAATGTGATAAAAATTGTAGTAAAAGATGTTAATAATAATATTTATACAAAAGGATTACAATTAGGTGTTTCATCAAATAGAGCAAATGATACAATTATTATAGAACCATCAATAACTGATACAAGTGGAATTACATATATCTATATATTATCAAATGATTCAAATAATGCAATAATAAGTATTGATACACCGGTTGGAATAACTGCAAATACAATAACAATAAATTTTGTTTATGATTCAAGATGCCAGATAACAATACTAACACCAGCAACAGAAATTTATACAAATACAAATATAATAATAACAGGAACAGCATCAAATGCAAGAACAGGTGATAGTGTTTATTTATATCAAAATTCTATTTTAACAAATACAACAATTATACAAACTGGTGATACATATTTTATTTTTAATAATGTTCAATTATATGATACAGAAATAAATTATTATGTGCGAATAATAACATTTGCTGGCTATGATACAATTTCAACAAGCAAAAAAATTTATTATGATACAATTGCACCATCTCCGCCAACAAATATAACTATTTCCTCAATTCGCACTACATCAGAAACAATGATAATTATAAATTGGACTAATGTAACAGTAAATGATTTAGCAGGCTACAATATTTATCGTGATACTGATTTTGATTTTAAATATTCAAAAATAAATAATTCATTAATTATTGATACAAACTATTATTATGATACTGATATTCAAGCTGGTTCTGAATATATATATTTATTAACAAGTGTTGATAGTTTTACAAATGAATCAAATTATTCTGATAGTGTATTTGCCAAAAATATCATAGTGATAATTGATACAAATAATGTAAGCACAAAATTGCCAGGTGATACTTTTGATATAAATATAAATATAAAAAATACAGGATTTTCACGAATAACAAATCCAGTGTTATATTTTAATTTGCCATCTAATTGTTTATTTGATACAGTATTTTTAAATTTAGCAGATAGTATTCAATTCTCTTTTTTATCTGATTCAAACTGGTATGATACGCCTATTAGTGAAAATATTGAAAAGATAAAATTAATTTATACTGATGATACTTTTTATCCATTAATTAATTTAAATGATATTAATGATTCATTTGCAATAAGATTAAAAATTAAATAAATAAAAACTTGTCAAACGAAGAATAAAAAAATAAAATATAAAAAAAATAGGAGGTGAAAAGAATGAAAAATATAATATATTATTTTTCAGGAACAGGAAATTCATATTTTATAGCGCGTGAAATATCATTAAAATTAAATGATGCTGGTTTAATATCTATTTCAAAGGAATTAAAAAAAATGAACCAATAAAAATTGGAAAAGATATTGAACGAGTAGGAATAGTTTTTCCTGTTTATGTTTGGGGTATGCCGAGGATAGTAGATAGATTTATTAGCAAAATAGAATTTGAAGATAAACCATATATTTTTGGATTAATGAATTATGGTGGTTTTGGCGCTGCTACACTCGAACAATTAAATAAAAGATTAAAAGAAAAAGAAATAGAATTATCAGCAGGTTTTGGAATAAGGATGCCAGGTAATTATATTCCACTATATGGTGCTGATTCTATACAAAAACAAAAAACAACTTTTGAAAAAGCAAAATTAAAAATAGAAGAAATAACAAAAATAATTTTAGAAAAAAGAAAATACAAAATAGAAAAAAGTTTTTGGTTATTAAATTTTTTATTTACAAATATAATTTATAATTTAGGCATAAAAAAGATGTCAGAAAAAGATAAAAATTTTTGGACAAATGAAAAATGTAATAAATGTAAACTATGTATAAATATATGCCCTGTAAATAATATTGAATTAAAAGATGATAAAATAGTATGGTTCCACAAATGTGAACAATGTATGGCTTGTATACAATGGTGTCCAGTTGAAGCAATCGAATTTGGTAAAAAAACTGTAAATAGAAAAAGATATAGACATCCTGATTTAAAGCCATCTGATTTCTTATTGTAATTATCTATGTCAATAAATTTTAAAAAATTTATTCTTCTTTCTTTCTTATTTCTTTTTTTATGTGTAATTGCATTTTATGTAAGAGTATATAAAATAGCAATTTTTCCTGGCTTTAATGGCGATGAATTCTGGTATGCAAATAAAGCATATTATATAGAAAAAACATCACTATTAAAAATTTTTTTTGGAATGAAAAATTACACTGGTGCATTAGTGCCAGGTATCATTTATTTTTTTAATAAAATATTTGGATTTAATTATATTGCCTGCCGTTTGGCTTCTGTTTTCTTTGGAACATTTTTAGTTGCATTAACTTTTTTGTTTGCAATTAAATATTTTGATTTTACCACTGCTTTATTTTCTACTTTATATTCTTCATTCTCTTTTTTTTTAATTGCTTATAGTAGAATTGCTACGCAACACATCTGGGTTCCTTTTTTTTTAATTATTGCTTCTTTTCTTTTATTTGAATTTATTAAAAAAAAGAAAATTTATTATTTGATTGGCCTTGTTATTTTTATTGGTTTTTCAATTCAACTTTTACCAATTACTATTTTATTTTTGCTTTTTGCTTTTTTTTGTTTATTATCTGATTTTAAAAAATTCAAAAAAATAATTTCTTTTAAACTTATTATTTTTTTCGTTATTTTTTTTATTATTGCAACTTCTTCTATTTTTATTTATACATCAAAAGAAGTTATCAGAATTTTTGCACTAAATATTTCATATATAAAAAATTATAAAATTTTATTTATTTTAAAAATATTTATTTTTAGGTTTATTGAATATTTTAATGTATTTGTTTTAACATTTGCAGGTTTGCGTTCTTTAAATTATTTCTGCGGTGTTCAACCTATTTTTTTTAATTTCATTCTTTTTTTACATATCATTTTTTTATTTCCAGTTTTTTATTTAATAAAATCAAAAAATAAATTTGATAAATTATTATGGTTTTATATTATTTTTCATTTGTTGGCTGTTCCTTTGTTTTTAGAATTTTTTAACAAAAATATGCATTTGCCACATCTTGGTGAAGAAAGATATTTAATTATTTTTTATCCATTTTTATTTATTGCACTTTATAGAACTTATCTTTTAATTTTAAAAAATAAAACTTTTTTGCGAATTTCTATTTTTGTTTTTTTTATTCTTATTCAAATTATTTTTTATAGATTTTATTATGTAAAAATATTCTTAAAATCTGGTGGTGCAAAAAATTTAGAACGTTTAGACCATTATATTTATTCAATAAATAAAAGACCTGTGATATATGAAGCAGCAAAGTATTTAAGAAATAATTGGTATAATGATTTTAATAATTTTGTTTTAATTGTTCCATCTTTTTGGTTATATCAACCAATAAAATATCTAACAAAAGAGGAATTTAATAATTTATTTTTCTGGCCAGAAAAAAGAATTCCAGAAATCTGGATTACTGATAATAATTTTTTACCTTATGAATATGCAACAATTGGTTTAAATAATTTTATAGAAAAATTTAAAAATAAAAAAATATATTTTTTATGCTGGAACAATAATGAAAAAAATAGGTATTTAAAACGGCTGGAAGAGATAAATAAAAAATATATACTTGAAAAAGAGTTTGAAAAACGAGATGGTGAAGTTATACTGGATTTATATAAACTTGAATGATTAAAATAGATTATAAAAAGGTGATTAATAAAATTTCAATTAAAGGCAAAATAAATAATAAATTTAAGCATCTACAATTTAAAATTTAAATATTAGTTAAAAAATTTATTTCTTTTTTTTATTTTTTACTAATTTTTTATTGACATAAATTTAAAAGTAATTTTAAAATTTTGCAATATAAATTTTTAATGGAGGGAAATAATGACAAAAATATTATTAACAATCAGAACATTAAATGAACTTATAAAAAATTGGTCAAAAGAAAATAAAGTAATAGCACCATTAAAAAAATACGAAACAATAGAGCATAAAAAATATTATTTTGATGAAGTAAAAAATCCAGAAGATATTGAATGGAATTATATAACAACAATAAGACCACCAAAAGAATATGTTTATCCACATCAACAAACATTATTAAAATACAAAGAGAATCAGATTCAATTGACATTCGACAATTCACCACAAATTTTAATTGGTTTACATCCCTGTGATATTCACTCAATAAATTTACTCGAAGTTTCTTTTAAAGGTGAAGGTAATATTGATAGAAATTATTTTGAAAAAAGAAATGCCACAACAATTATTGGTATGGATTGCAAAACAAAATGTGATAAATCTTTTTGTGTATCAATGGGCACTTATAAAATATCAGAAGGTTATGATGCTTATATTCGATTTATTGAAAATGATATTTTATTGATTGAAATAAAAACAGAAAAAGGAGAAAAATTATTTAAAAATGCACAGAGTGAACTAATAAATAATAAAATAATAAGTAAAGAACAAAAAGTAATAGAAGAGCGAAATAAATTATTCACAGAAAGTGAATTTACATTAACAAAAAATGAAATACCTACATTGCTCGAAAAATCTTATAATTCTTTATTATGGAAAGATATAGGACAAAAATGTTTATCCTGTGGTTCGTGTAATATTGTTTGCCCAACCTGTTTTTGTTTTGATGTGCGTGATGAAAATGATTTAACAATAACATCAGGCGAACGCAAAAGATATTGGGATGCTTGTCAATTAAAAGATTTTACAAGAGTAGCAGGGAATGAAGTATTTAGAAAAACACGCGAAGGAAGAAATCGTCATCGTATTTTTAGAAAGTTCAAATATTTATTTGATAGATATGATAATTTTTATTGTATTGGTTGTGGTAGATGCAATCGTGCTTGTCTCGCTGAAATTAATATTGTTAATATAATAAATGATTTATATAAAGAATATAAAGAAACAAAGACAATTAAACCAGTTCCTTTTGTTGTGAAAGGCGAATCAATCTATGAACCAAAATTAGCAAAGATAGTAAAAATGGAACAATTTACTGAAAAAGAAAAATGGTTTGAATTTGTTTTTGAAGATGGTTCTGATTTAGGCCATATGCCAGGGCAATTCGTATCAGTATCAGTTTTTGGTGTTGGCGAAGCACCAATATCAATCACATCATCACCAACAAAAAAAGGGTCATTTGAATTATGTTTAAGAAAAATTGGTAATGTAACAGAAAAATTACATCAGTTAAAAGTTGGTGATAAAGTTGGTATTCGTGGACCATTTGGTCGTGGTTTCCCATATAATAAAATGTATCATAAAGATATATTATTTGTTTGTGGTGGTTTGGGATTAATACCTGCTCGTTCACTTATAAACTACATACTGGATAATAGAAATCAATTTGGAAAAATGATAATTTTATATGGTTGTAAAACACCAGAAGAAATACTATATCGTAATGAAATAAAAATGTGGGAATCAAGAGATGATGTAGAATTTCATATAACAGTAGATAAAGCAGATGAAAATTGGAAAGGCAATAAAGGCGTGATTACAACATTATTTAGTAAAATAAAAATAAATCCATTAAATACAGTTGCTGTTATAGTTGGTCCGCCAATTATGTATAAATTTGTTATGATGGAACTATTTGCAAAAAATATTTTACACGATAATATTTATATGTCATTAGAAAGACGGATGAAATGCGGAGTTGGAAAATGTGGGCACTGTCAAATAAATGGTGTATATGTATGTCAGGAAGGTCCTGTTTTCTCTTATTCAGAAATCAAAAACCTCGAGGAGGCGATATAAATGTCAAAAGTAAGAGTTGCTTTTTTTGATTTTGCTTGCTGTGAAGGTTGTCAATTAAATGTCCTTAATTGTGAAGATAAATTACTTGATATATTAAATAACATAGAAATAGTAAATTTTCGTGAAGCAATGTCAGAGGCATCAGATAATTATGATATTGCTTTTATAGAAGGAAGTATAACACGCGAGTGTGATATACCTCGCTTAAAAAAAATAAGAGAAAATGCAAAAATATTAATTACACTTGGAAGTTGTTCTTCTATTGGTGGAGTTAATGCAATAAAAAATAATTTTGATTTAGAAGATGTTCGAAATGAAGTTTATGGAAATCAAAAAGATTATTTTGAAACAACACTTGCAAGACCAATTGATGCTGTTGTCAAGGTTGATTATAAAATTTATGGTTGCCCTATTCATCGTGAAGAATTTGTCCGTATTATTACATCATTACTTGCTGGTCAGCAGCCATATATACCAAATCATCCAGTCTGTGTTGAATGCAAACTAAAAGATAATTTCTGTGTTTTTGATAAAGGTATGACCTGTCTTGGTCCACTAACGCGTGCTGGGTGCGGTGCACGATGTCCATCAGAAGGAAATTATTGTGTTGGTTGTCGTGGGATGGTTGATGAACCAGAAGTAAATGCGCACTTTGATATTTTGAAAAAATATAATCTTTCAATTGATGATATAAAAAATAAATTTGAAATTTACTATTCTTATTATAGAAAAAAATTTGAAAATATTTACAATGCGAGGTAATTTATGATGAAAGATTTAAATATTTCAGTAAAACATTTAACAAGAGTCGAAGGACATGGTAATATTGAAGTTGATATAAAAAATGGTGAAATTCTAAAATGTCAATTAGATATAGTTGAAGCACCTCGTTTCTTTGAAGCAATGGTTAGAGGCAAAAGTTATTTTGAAGTGCCTCATATTACTTCAAGAATTTGTGGAATCTGTTCGATTGGTCATACTTTTGCATCTATTCAGGCAGTTGAAGATGCATTTGATTTTAAACCTGATGAGACAACAATGTTATTACGAAAATTATTATTGCACGGCGAAACATTACAAAGTCATACTTTGCATATTTATTTTTTAGCTGCACCTGATTTCTTAAAAGCACCAAGTGTTTTTCCTTTATTAAATACACATCCTGATGTAGTAAAACGAGCATTAAGAATGAAATGGCTTGCAAATTATATTTGTGATAAAATAGGTGGCAGAACAGTTCATCCAATTTCAACAAGACCAGGTGGCTTTACAAAATATCCAACAAAAGAATCATTATTAGATTTAAAAGAAAAATTAACAAAAGGAATTGAAGATTTAAATGAAACAGTAAAATTATTCAAGACTTTAAAAATGCCTGAATTTGAAAGAAAAACAGAATTTATTTCATTAAAAAGTGTAAATGAATATCCATTTTATGATGGTGATTTACTTTCATCTGAAGGTTATAGTGTTTCAAAAAAAGAATACAGAAAAGTAACAAATGAATTTATTGTAAAACATTCAACAGCAAAACATTGTAAAGCAAAATTAGATTCTATTATGGTTGGTGCACTTGCAAGAGTAAATAATAATTTTAATTTATTAAATAAAGAAGCAAAAGCAGCAGCAACAGAGTTAAATTTCAAACCAATTTGTTATAATCCTTTTATGAATAATATTGCACAACTAATTGAAATTGTGCATGCTCATTATGATTCTATTCGTTTAATTGATTTATTACTTGATTGTGATTTATCAACGCCTTCTTATGATATAACACCAAAAGCAGGAGAAGGTGTGGGTGCTGTTGAAGTGCCACGTGGTATTTTATATCATAACTATATTTTTGATGAAAAGGGAAAATTAGTAAAAGCAAATTGTATAATTCCAACTAATCAAAATCTTGAAAATATCGACCTTGATATGAAAGCATTAGTTCCTAAAATACTTGATAAATCAAAAGAAGAAATAACTTTATTACTTGAAATGCTTGTTCGCGCTTATGATCCATGCATTTCTTGTTCAACACATTTATTAAATGTTTCATTTAAATAAAAAATAAATTTTACAAAAATTAGGAAAAATATTTAAAGTTATGGAAAACTATATATCATTAAAAATCAAAAATTATATTTCAAAATCATCCTGGATAAGGAAGATGTTTGAAAATGGTCGAGAATTAAAATTAAAATATGGTGAAGAAAATGTATTTGATTTTAGTTTAGGAAATCCAGATGTAGCGCCACCAAAAAAATTTTTTGATATATATTCTAAAATAACACAAAATACAAAAACATCAGACCATTCATATATGCCAAATGCAGGATATATCTCAACCCGCGAAAAATTAGCAAATTATTTATCAAAAATATATAATAAAAAAATAAGTGCAAATAATTTAATTTTAACAAGTGGTGCAGCAGGAGCAATAAATATAGCATTAAAGAGTATATTAAATCCAGAAGATGAAATTATTATTATTTCTCCTTTTTTTCCTGAATATATATTTTATATTGATAATCATAATGGTCAACCTATTATAGTTGACTCAGATGAAAACTTTGATTTGAATATTGAAAATATAGAAAAAAAAATAACACAAAAAACAAAAGGAATAATAATAAATTCGCCAAATAATCCAACTGGTAAAGTATATTCAAAAAATAAATTATCTGACTTATCAAAATTATTAGAAAAATATGAAAAAAAATATAATCATCCAATATATATTATTTCTGATGAACCATATAGAAATATTGTATATGATAAAATTGAAATTCCATCATTATTAGAATTACATCCAAATACAATAATAGCAAATTCATATTCAAAAGAATTATCAATACCTGGTGAACGAATAGGTTATGCATTAATAAATCCTGATTGTGCAGGTAAAGATATATTATTTGATGCTTTGGTTTTATGTAATCGTATTTGTGGCTTTGTTAATGCACCCGCAACAATACAGCGTGTTTTAGAAAAACTAATTGAAGATTATGAAGCTGTAAATATAAAATTATATGAAGTGCGAAGAAATAAAATTTGTGATATGCTAAAAGAAATTGGTTATGAACTTACAAAACCAGCAGGAGCATTCTATTTATTTCCTAAATCACCAATTGAAGATGATATTGAATTTATAAATATTTTACTAAAAGAAAATGTGCTTTGTGTCCCTGGCAGTGGATTTGGTAGAAAAGGTTATTTTCGTATTGCTTATTGTGTGGATGAAAAAATAATTGAAAAATCTTATAATGGCTTTAAAAATGCCTTTTTATCAGCAAAAAATAAAAATGGTTAAAAAAAAATTTTTTGTTTTCTTAATTTTATTATTTATTTCAAATTCAGTTTTTCTTCAAGAACAAAAAAATGAATATAATGAAAAATTTATTCAATTACTTGATTTTGATGGCGAAGAAGCAAAAAATAAAATATCCCAACTAATTAATGAAGTATATCCATTAACAAAAGAATTTGATAAAAGTGAAGAAATAACAAATATACCATTTTCACCTGGTGAGGAATTAGTATTTTCTGTTAAATATGAATTTATAAAATTAGCAACAGGAATTTTCAGAATATCAAAGAATGAAAAAATAAATAATAGAGAAACAATTTTAATTACTTCTGATGCTTTTACATTACCATTTTATGATTCATTTTATAAAGTTCGCGATAAAATATTTTCTTATGTTGACGCTAAATCTCTTATTTCATATAAACATATAAAAATACAAAGAGAAGGAAACAAAAAAATAAATGAAGTTGTTATTTACGATTATCCTAATAATAAAGTAAAAATATTTTATACAAAATATAGTGACAATGAAAGTAAACATCGCGAAGAAGAAGTAAAAATAGATAAATATGTTTTTGATCCATTTACAGCATTATATTATTTAAGAACAAAACAATTAGAAGTCAATAAAGTTATTACAATACCTGTCAGTTCATCTGAAGATATTTATGATTTACAGGTTCGCGTGCTTAAACGCGAAAAAGTAAAAGTTCCTGCTGGTGAATTTGATTGTTTTATGGTGCGACCTGTTTTACTAAAAGAAGGAATTTTTTTACATAAAGGCGATATGGATGTATGGCTAACAGCGGATGAATATAAGATACCAGTAAAAATGAAAAGTAAAATTGTAATTGGTTCAATTAAAGCTGATTTAAAATCATATAAGTTAAAATGAAAAAAATATTTAAAAAAAATTTTTTATTTTTAATAGTATTATTTTTTTTATTAATATTATCATTAGAAATTATTTCATTTATTTGTTGTAAATTTTTAGGAATTGAAAAAAAAAATAAAAATACCCAAAGACATTTATATCATCCCTATCGAGGTCATCAACTAAATCCAGATTATAAAAGAAAAGATGATACTAATAATGAAAAAATTCATACTTCAAAAGGATTCAGACAATTTGAAGATATTCCTTATGAAAAACCTATTGATGAATACAGAATTATTTTTATGGGTGGTTCAGCTGCTTATGGTATAGGTAGTGGTTCACCATATCCTTTTCATACTTCTTTAAAAAATAATGAAACAATAAGTTTTTATATTGAACAACTATTAAATAAAGATTTAGCACCAGTAATAAATAAAAAAATAAAAGTATTAAATGCTGCTGTTACAGCATATCAAACATTTCAACATTTAATATATATAAATGAAATACTATATAAATACTCACCAGATTTAGTAATTTTTTTTGATGGGAATAATGATTTTTATTTTTGTAATCCTGAATTTAATCACTTTTTAGATTACCAATATTCTTCAATAAAATTAATTTCTTCTTTTAATAATAAAGATTTAACATTTAGTTTTTATTCATTAACAAATTCTCTCTCAAAATATTCATTCTTTTTCACATTATTATCTAAAATTTCACAAAAAATATGGGAACAATCACAACAATTTATAGATAAAACACAAATAATTAAAGAACCAGATTTTTATTCTAATTATGAAAAAACAGCAATAAATACCTATATTAAAGCATACAAACAAATTGAAACATTAGCAAATATCTATAAATTCAAAATGATAGTTTGCCTTCAACCTCAAATAATATTTGAAGACCCAAAACAATTAAATGAATATGATTTAAATAATTATCAAATTACAATTAAAAATTTAAAAAATGACTTAAATGATTTATTTCAAATTCGTTCATTTATTTTTAAAGTATTTGATAAATATTTTCCTTCTTTACCTTTTTTAGATTTATCAAAATTAATTGATTCAAAATATAAAGAAAATATTTATCTTGATTATTGTCATTTATCACCATTTGGAGCAAAAAAATCAGCTGAAAAAATCTGTAATTATATTATATTAAATAAAAAAAATCTTATTGACTAATTATAATAAAAATTTTAAAATTTTTAAAATTATTATTAATTCGCCGGGATGGCGGAGATGGTAGACGCAGTAGACTCAAAATCTACCGAGCCTTAGCGCTCATGCGGGTTCAAATCCCGCTCCCGGCAGGTAATTAAAAAAGGAGAATTTTTAATAAGAATGAAATTAAAAACACTTTATGAAGAAGCAGTAAAAATTGGTATTCAAAATGATTTACGGGGAGAAAAAGAAATAAATCGAATTTTAGAAGAAGAAAAAAAAGAATTTGAAAAATTAAAAGAAGATGAAAAACTTATTTTTGATAAAGACAGACTATTTAATCCATATACAGATTCAAGAGTCTTATATGGTGATTTAGAAAAAGACATAAAAAAAGTAATTGTTGGAATTGATATGGAAGTTCAAGAAGTTTTACTGACCTATATCTTAAATCGTGATAATAATGCAAATATTGATTTAATTATATCACATCATCCAGAAGGTTATGCTTATCCAAAACTTTATGAAATGCTTAAAATTCAGATTGATTTAATTATTCAAGCAGGTTTAGCGAGCAGTGTTGCAGAAAATATTTTTTCAAAAAGAATATCAGAAGTTGAGCATAGATTACATTCTGTAAATAGCGAAAGAGCAATTGATGCAGCAAAATTATTAAATATACCATTTATGTGTATTCATACAATTGCTGATAATTGTGTTACGAAATTTTTAAATATGTTATTTGAAAATAAGAAACCATATAGATTAAAAGAATTAATTGAAATATTAAAAGAAATTCCAGAATATAAAAATTCGATAAAAAAAAATATATCACCAAAAATTTTTGTTGGTTCTGATAATAATTTATGTGGTAAAATATTTGTTGATATGACAGGCGGAACAAATGGTTCAAAAGATATTTATGAAAAATTAGCTGATAAAGGAATAAGCACAATAGTTGGTATGCACATACCAGAAGACCATATAGAAGCAGTAAAAAAAGCAAATTTGAATGTTGTAATTGCAGGCCATATTGCAAGTGATAATTTAGGATTAAATTTATTATTTGATGAAATAGAAAAAAAAGAAAAATTAGATTTTGTTTGTGTTTCAGGCTTTGAACGAATAAAACATTATTAAATGAAAAATAAAATTTTTATTTTTATTTTTTTATTATTTCTATTTATAAATTTTATTGAAGCAAAAACATATCTTAATGGTTATTATCAGTTTTATACATCGACTTATAGAAATAGTAATCATAAATGGGATATGAATTCACCTGATAATTATTTTCAATTAAAATTTTATTCAAATCCATCAGATAAAGCAGAAGTATTCGCACAGTTAGGTTCAGGTGGAATGAATAATAAAGAGGGTGCACGATTAGAAAATGGTCATTTAAAATTTTTTTATGGAAAAGAAAAAACAGGCTTTGAAGCTTATTTATTCACAATGCAGGATAGATTATGGATGGGACATCATACATTAAATTTTGTTAATGGAAGCAGTGATTATGAAGGAATAAGAAGTAAAATCTGGCTTAATGCATTAGATGGGTGGTTTGATTTCGAATTTGTTCTTGCAAATAATAAAAATGATAATGCAGATATACAGATATTTCAGTTGCGTAGAAATTTTTTAAAAGATGATAGATTAAAATTAAGTTTCAATGGTGCAAAAAAAATTTGGGGCGATGAAGATGATAAATACAATAGTTATTATTCTCAATATATTCAATATAAATTATTAAAAGATTTCTTTTTAACTCTTGAAATAAGTAAATCTTATGATCCATCACAAACACCATCTGGTAATGATCTGGCTACAAAATTTGAAGCAAGATGGTTAAAATATGAAAATGAAAATTTTGGTGAACTTGGTTATGGTTTTACTTATGAAAATTATGGTAAAAATTATCGCTGTTATTTAGGAAGTAATAATTATAATTATATAAATTATTATAATGAAATGTATTATAATTTTCCAATGAAATCAATTACTTTTGTTTTAAAAAATAATTATAAAGAAGATGTAGGGCATAATTTTATTGAACGCTGGTTTTATTTTGAAAATTATATAGAATTTATAGAAGGCTATAAATTCAAATTTGCTTATGAAACATCAGAAAATAAATGGGGTGATAATTATCCAAAATTATTATTTCAAATTGAAAAAAATATAAAAGAAGTTCAATATAAAGTTCAATATCGACGCTTAAAAAATTGGGTAACAAAAACAAATAATGATTTATTTGGTCTTGAAAATAAATTCAAATTATACAAAGAAGTTCTGACTTTATATTGGCGTCTTGTTTTTTTAAAAGATAAAACATTAAATTTCAGAAAAGAAAATATTTTTGCTAATTTACGATATGATTTAGGCTGGGATGCTGAATGTTATTTAGAATATGGTGAAAGTTGGTATAATGATGGTGATTTAACAAATGATGGTGATTTTATTGGTTCGAATTCTTATGATTATGAACATAGAAAAACAACTGATGTAATTAAATTTAAATTAAGTATAAATTTTTAGTTAGTATTATTCACCTATCAGGAGGAAATTTTATTTATGTTTAAATATATTGTTTATATTTTTCTTTTGTTAACTTTATTCTGTGTTATTTGTTTTGGTGGACCACTATCGCCTGAAATTTATCAGGGTGGCGTGTTATTCAAATATGAAGATGAAAGTGCTAATAAAGTTTCTGTTGCAGGTTCTTTTAATAATTGGAATGCTGATGCAAATCCATTAACACAAAATGAAGATGGAATCTGGGTAACAAAAATTTATCTTCAACCTGGTAATTATGAATACAAATTTTTAATAAATGGTAATTGGATGGATGGTGCAAATTTAATTTTAAAAGTTGTTCAGGACGCTGATGGTTCTTTAAAAATACCTGAAATTAAGCCGCCATCAAATATACCATATTCAGATAAAATTTATATTGATGGTAATTATTTTGTAATAATGGAAAACTATAGAAATCAATATAATAATTATAGATGGTCAAAACCCCAGCACGATATTGATTTAAATTTCTGGATTACTGTTAAATCAGAAATTGAAGCTTATGCACAATTAAATATAAATAATAGTGATTATGATTACCATACAACTCTTGATAAAGCACATTTAACTTTACAAACTGATTATTTTGATGCTGGTTTTTATAAGAATGAACGCATTGTTTATTTTAAAAATTTGCCTGATTTATTTGAAGATTTTACGAGACATCGTGATGATAATATTTACTTTTTTAATGAAACACCGGGCTTTGCAAAAATATTTGGAAAAAACTATAATTTATTCGTTGCAAATAATTTTAAAAAATTAAAAAATTATGGGTTTGATTTGAACTTTATTTTTGCTGATAATAATGTTGGTAAAAATGATATAAACACTTTTCGAATAAATTATTCATTAAAAAATTTGTTATTTGGAATAACTTATTTTAATGCAATTTATGATAATGGTATAAATTATAATCCAGGTTCTGGCAACACTGATGTTTCTACAGATGATATTGATGGTGGATGGCTTGAATATCCAAGAAATAGTGGATATTGGCAAACTTATGATGTATATAGAAATATTGATGGAACAAATTCAAAAAATAATTTTAGAAGATTAATATTTGATTTTAATTTTGGGATTACAAAAAATTATCTGCTTTATTTTATTTATTCAAGAAATGATAAAAATTCTACAGGAATTTTTTATGCAGATGGAGTTAATGAATTTGGTCCAAATGGTGCAACTGTTTATAGATATAATTTAGAAGGTGAAAAATTTTCTTCTGATAAATTTACTTTTGGTTCTACATTAAATTTTCTTAATAATAAATTAAATTTTGATTTTGCTTATAATATTGAAGATTTTTCTATTACTACAATTGATAATACTGACACACATTATTTAGTAAATATTTCTCCTTTAAAACATGACATAAAAGTTGGTTTCAAACTTAATTTAAAAAAATTTTATTTACACTTTTTAACTAATTTTTCTAAAATAAATAATATTGGTTCTGGTCTTATAAATGGTTATTTTGATGATTATGATTTTTATCAATTAAAAATGATTGGAATAAACAAATTATTTAGATTACAGTTATCAACAGGCGCAAATTTGCGGCTATTTAAAAAAGCACTTGTTTTTAAAATGAAAAATTATTACTCTGATTATGGTCTAACAAATAATAATTATTTAACTGATATAAATACATTTTCAAATAAATATTCGCTCTCTTATAATTTTTATGAAAATTTTTATTTTAACTTTATGACACGATTTAAATACTATGATTTTTCTGGGGGAAATGAAGATTATTTTAATTTTGCTTCTGATTTAACTTATCAGGTAAATAAGAATATTTCTTTTGCTTTTGGTTATGGTTACTCATTTGAACCTGATGAAGAACGCGAACTTTTTATGCCTTATAAATTAGACCAATTATTCTGGGATAATAAATCAAGTTTAGTTGGTAACACTATTGAAAATATTTTAAATGCAGAAAATATTTTAAAAAATATAAAGTTATTTTATATAAAAGCAAATTTAAAATTTTAATTATGAGTAAAATACTTTTTTTCTTATTTATTATTTTTTTATGTGTTAATATTTTATTTAGTGAAGAATTAAAAGTGGTAAAAGTCTGGAATCCCGAACAAAAAATTTATTCTGATATTGTTGATGGTGAAATACTAATTAAATTCAAAGGAATTCAAAATAATTTTGCACCTTCAATTTTAAAAAGTTCAAAAAAAACAGCACAAATCAGCGGAAATATTTATAAATATAAAATAAATGACCCTTCAAAAATTTTTGAAATAATAAATGATTTATTAAAAGAACCAAATATAGAATGGGCTCAACCAAATTATGCTTATAAATTATATTCATCATCATTAGTAAATGACCCTGATTTTGGTGATACTCAATGGTATTTAGAATATATTGGTATTCCTGAAGTGTGGCAACTTATTACTGGTGCAACTTCTGATATTCTCATTGCTGTGCTTGATAGTGGAATTGATACATCTCATCCAGACTTACAGGGTAGAATATATGAAAATACAAAAGAAATAAATGGTTTACCTGATGTTGATGATGATAATAATGGTTATATTGATGATAAATATGGATTAGATGCTTATTATGCTACATTGGTTTCTGATAATGGAACCTCTGACAATTATTTTGATGATATTATAAAAAATAATTTTCCGCCAATTGATTTCGTTGGACACGGCACTGCCTGTGCATCAATTATTGGTGCAGCAACAAATAATGGAATTGGAATGAGTGGAATTTTTTGGGGTGGAAAAATATTAAATGTCAGATGTGGAATAACACCTTATCTTTCGACAGAAGCAATTTATAAAGGTATTGCTTATGCAACAAGAATGGGCGCAAAAATTATAAATATGAGTTTTGGTTCTAATTCTTATGATAGAATAGAAGAACAAATAATAAATGAAGCATATAATAGAGGTGTTTTACTAATTGCTGCTGCTGGTAATGAAGGTAATGATTATGCTTCTTATCCAGCAAAATATGGGAATGTTATTAGTGTTGGTGCAATTGCTAGAGATGGTATAAAAACAACTTTTACAAATTATAAAAATGATGTTGATTTTATGGCACCTGGTAAAGATATATATGCTTGCACTATTGTAAAAACAGGTGCTGATTTATATGAATATATGGATGGCACTTCATTTGCCGCGCCTATTGTTTGTGGTGCGGCTGCTCTTTTACTCACTTATGACTCTTCTTTAAAACCCTGGGAAATTCGTGAAATTTTAAAATCTGGCTGTCAACCAGTTGATTCTAATTATGGAGCTGGTATTATAAATTTAGTTAATTCTTTCAGACAATATTCTGAGTTTGGTCGTGGTGCTTCGCAAATGCAAAATAAAAAGGTAATAAATTATCCTAATCCTTTTAGTTATGTGAAAAATAATTTTATAACTTTTAAAGCATTGAGTAAAACAACATCAATGTCAATTAAAATTTTTTCAATTTCAGGAAAATTAATAAAAGAAATAAAAGCAAACGACCCAGCTGTTGGTGATTATGATAATGATGGTTCTGTTGAAATTCAATGGAATGGTCTTGATAATGATGGAAAGGTTTGTTCGCCAGGAATTTATTTTTTTATTTCAACTGTTGATAATGGTATTGACTGGGGTAAATTAACTTTAATTAGTTGGTAAGAAAATGAAAAAAATTTTTTACTTTCTTTTTTTAATATTATTTTTTATGTATGAAAATTTTTTATGTGCATCTTCTAATTATGGTGACTTTTTAAATATAAATGTTGGTGCTCGACAAATTGCATTAGCAGGCTGTTTCACTGGAGTTGCAGATGATATTTTTGCAATGGAATATAATCCTGCTGGCACTGCATTATCAAATAAAAATGAATTTGCTTTTTCTCATACTGAATATTTAGGTGGAGCTAATTTTGAATATATTGCTTATAAAGGCAAAACAAAATATAATATAAATTATGGCTCTTCAATTAGACTCTTTTCAATAAATGATGTTGAACGAAATTTATCTGGAATTAAAATTGGTGATTTTACTAATAAAAATATTTTAATAAATCTTAATTCAAGTAAAAAATATAAAACATTTTATTTTGGCTTTAATTTAAAATATTTATCTGAAAAAATTTATAATAAATCATTTACCTCACTTTTATATGATGCTGGTATTTTATTTGATTTAATTACTGATAATGAAAATAAATTTATCAGATTTGGTGCTGCTATTGTTAATGTTGGCACTGATAAAAAATATGGTGCTTATTCTTTTTCCGCTCCTTCAAAACTTAAAGTTGCCTGTTCATACAATACTTTACTTTTCAACAAAGATTTAATAATGGCATTTGAATTACAGGCAGAAAGAAATACTGATTTAAGTAAAATTATTGGTTTTGAATATTACTTCAAACCTTTTATTATTATAAGAACTGGTATAAATATAAATGATGATTATTCAGAATTTTCTAATTTTAATTTTGGCTTTGGTGTAAAACAAAAATTTGGTATTATAAATTATGCTTTTCAATCTTACAATGAATTAGGTAATACTCATACCATTACTTTTCAAATTGAATATTAATGAATACTGAATTCTCAAAATTCACTATAAAGAGAAGAAAATCAATAGTTGTTAAAATTGGAAATGTTTTAATTGGTGGTAATAATAAAATAGCAGTGCAATCAATGTGTTCTACAAAAACTAATGAACTACAAAAAACAATTGAGCAAATAAAAAAATTAGAAAAAGCAAATTGTGAAATTGTTCGTGTTGCTGTGCCGGATATTGAAACTGCAAAAATTCTTGGAAAAATAAAATCAAAAATAAAAATTCCACTTGTTGCTGATATTCATTTTGATTATCGTATTGCTTTAATTGCTATTGATAATGGTATTGATAAATTACGAATAAATCCAGGAAATATTGGTAATGAAGAAAGAATTAAAGAAGTAATTAAAAAAGCAAGAGAACGAAAAATACCAATTCGTATTGGTGTTAATTCTGGGTCAATAGAAAAAGATTTATTAGAAAAATACGGAAATAATTATAAAGCAATGGCTTTTTCAGCATTAAAACATATTCAAATTTTAGAGAAATATGATTTTACTGATACTGTAATTTCCTTAAAAGGTTCAAATATAATTGAAACTATTAATGCCTATAAATATCTTGATTTTTTATTACAAAAAAAAAGACATTTACCTTATCCTTTTCATATTGGCATAACAGAAGCAGGAACTTTATTTTCAGGTTCAATTAAATCTGCTGCTGGTATTTCATTACTATTAGCAAATGGTTATGGAGATACTATTCGTGTTTCTTTAACTGATGATGTTGTAAAAGAAGTCGAAACTGCATATTTAATATTAAATAATTTAGGGCTGAGAAATGATTATCCTGAAATTATTTCCTGTCCCACCTGTGGTAGATGTGAGATAAATTTAAAAGCACTTGCTTATAAAGTTGAAAATTATGTAAAATCCCTTAATATAAAAAAGCATATTAAAATTGCTGTTATGGGATGTATTGTTAATGCAATTGGCGAAGGAAAAGAAGCTGATATTGGTATTGGTGGTGGAAAAAAACAGGGTATTATTTTTTTAAAAGGTAAAATTATTGAAAAAGTGCCTGAAAATAAATTATTCTCTGCTTTTAAAAAACATTTGAAAAACCTTATAAAAAATGAAAAAACGATTAATTGAAATTATTTTTATTGGTTGGGCTATTTTTATATTTTTTACTTTTTATTATAGATATTTTGTTTCTTACATTTATGAAAATCAAGGTGCTATTACCAGAATTAAAAATTTTATTTTATTTTTATTTTCTTTTTTTAAATGAAAGCAAAATATTTAATTGTAAATGCTGATGATTATGGTGCACATACAAAAATAAATGAAGGGATTCGTGAAGCAGCAAAAAATGGGATTGTAAGACATATATCAATTTTAACAAATGGTTATGCTTTTAATGATAATGAAATAAATGAATTAAAAAAAATAAAAGGAGTAAGTTTTGGTTTGCATATTTGCCTAACGCAGTTTAGACCAATTACAAAATTAGAACAAGTCCAATCTTTAATTTCAGAAAATAATTCATTTTATATTTCTTTTAAAAAATTTTTATTCCCTTTTTTTACAGGAAAAATAAAATTAAATGAAATATATATTGAGATAGAAAATCAAATTAAAGCACTACAAAATTATAATATAAAAATTTCAAAATTAGATGGTCATCAACATATACATATTTTACCCGGTATCTGGCGTATTATTTCTATTCTTGCTAATAAATATAATATAAAATATATTCGAAGACCTTATTTTAATATTTTCAAATGTAGAAATAATAATTCAAAATTTTTTCATAGATTAGCTATAAATATTTTAAGTTGGTATTCTAAAAAAGATAAATCATTATTATCACCTGATAATATCTTTGGTTTGAGTGATAGTGGTTTTCTTGATTTTATTTTATTAAAAAATATTTTAGAGAACTTACCTTATGGAATAAATGAAATAATATGCCATCCTGGTTATGATATTGATGAAAAAAATTTTATTTTTAAAAAAGAAAAATTTAATTGGACGATTGAAAAAAATGCTTTGTTGAATAGTGAAATATTTAATATTATAAAAAATAATAATATTGAATTAAAAAATTTTGAGGATTTTATTTAACTTTTGTCTTGTAAAATTTTTTTGAAATCAAAAAACAATAATTATCTAAATATTCCTGAGTTCATCAGTTAATTCTTAACTTACCAACAAAAGTGCAAAAATCCCTGAAAAAATGATAGTTTTAAAAAATAGAATATTTAAATGTATTGGCAACTTTATTAAAAATAATTTAAATATTACTTATCAAAACTATTATATAGATATTTTTTTTAAAATTATAAAAGTTAAAAATGCTGAATATATTCAGATTCTCGAATCATATCAGTAAAATGGATAACCTAAACATAAAGTTCTTTTAAGTTTAGGTAAAGCAGATATTATTGCTAATAATTTATATTTATTAGGCTGCTCTGTTCTAAATAACGACTTTAATATTTTCTGGAAAAATAGAGATAGGAAATTAAATTATTGGAATAATATTTATGATATGAAAAAAGTTAGTTATTTTTTCTTTATTCGTGTACTTCACCTTGTAAATATTTTCTATTATATTTATTTTATTTTTTTGCAATTTAAAAAAATTTTTTTAAATTTGACTTTTTTATGTTTGTATTATAATTTTAATAATGAAAAAAATAATTATAAGGGGTGAAATGATGAGATTAAACTATTTTATGAACTCTAATTTACGCTATTTATTTATTATTTTAATTGTTGCTATTTTAGCCTGTCAATCAACTAAAAAATTAAAAGTTGGATTTGATGTTGATGATACTATTTTATTTTCTTCACCTAATTTTGATGTTGCTAATAATACTGATATAGAAAAATTTTCAAAAGAATATTGGGAAATGGTTAATAGTTCAGATGAAAAATATAGTAAAATAAAAAAGAAGACAGTTGAAATAATAAAAAAACATTTAGAGAATGGTGATGAAGTTTTTGTAATTACTGCAAGACCATCTTATGGAAAAGAAGGACTTGTTAATTTTTTAAATAAAGCATTAAATATTCCAAAAGAAAATATTTTCTTTGAACCAGAAAGTAAAGTGCAGAGAATTAAAGAACTGAAATTAGATTATTTTTATGGTGATTCTGATAATGATATTCAGGACGCTATTGAAGCAGGCTCTGTTGGAATTCGAATTAAACGAAGTCCATTATCAGGTTATAAAAAGAAATATAACCCAGGAAAATTTAATGAAAAAATTATTGAAGATTCAGAAGAATAAAAATTATGTTAGCAAAAAGAATTATTCCATGTCTTGATGTAAAAGAAGGAAGAGTTGTTAAAGGCGTAAATTTTGTTAATTTAAAAGATGCAGGCGACCCTATTGAATGTGCTATTGCTTATGATAAACAAAATGCAGATGAACTTGTTTTTTTAGATATTACTGCTTCTTATGAAAAAAGAAATATTATGATTGATATTGTAAAAAATGTTGCTGAATCAATTTATATTCCTTTTACAGTTGGTGGTGGTATACGCAATATTTATGATATTGATAATTTATTAAATGCTGGTTGTGATAAAGTTTCAATAAATACTGCTGCTGTTGAAAATCCAGAATTAATTAATGAAGCAGCCAAAAAATTTGGTTCACAATGTATTGTTGTTGCGATTGATGCAAAATTACAAAATAGAAAATATATTCAAAATGCTGATGATGATATAGAATTTATAAAACAAAATTATGAATGGGAAGTAATGATAAATGGTGGAAGAACAGAAACTGGAAAAAATGCAATAAATTGGGCAAAAGAATGTGAAGACCGTGGTGCAGGAGAAATTTTATTAACATCTATGGATGCTGATGGCACAACTGATGGTTATGATATTTCTTTAAATAAAATTATTTCTGCAATTGTTAAAATACCAGTTATTGCTTCTGGTGGCGCAGGTAAATTAGAAGATTTTTTAGAAGTATTTAAAAAAACAAATGTTTCAGCAGCACTTGCTGCTTCTGTTTTTCATTACAATATTCTTTCTATTCAACAAGTTAAAGAATATCTAATAAATAATAATATTCCTATTAGACAAAAATGATTGTCCCGGACCCAATAACAAAAAAGAGTGATATTAATTTAGGTTATGTCTGTGATATAAATTGTCAATTCTGTTATTATAAATTTGGCACTAAACCATTTATGCAACTTCAGGAAGTTAAAGAATTAATCGATAAAATGAAAAATACTTTTGATTTAAAAAGTATTGATTGGCAGGGTGGCGAACCAACAATTTATAAACATTTGCTTGAAGCATTAGAATATGCAAAAAATAAAGGTTTTCATAATACTATTATTACTCATGGTTTAAATTTAACAAAAGATAAATTAAAAGATTTAAAATCTGCTGGTCTTGATGAAATTTTAATTTCTGTTCACGGCTTTGATTTTATTCATAATATTCAAACTGGTGTTAGTAATGGCTGGCAAAGAATAAATAATGCTCTCTGTAATATAAATGAAATTGGAATACCATTGCGAACGAATACAGTAATAAATAAATATAATTATGGCACATTACCTCATTTAGCAAAATTTTTTCTTAATTTTAATATTAATACACATAACTTCATAAACTTTAATTATTTTGCAACCTGGGCAAAAGATAAAGATGAATTTGCTGACCCACATTTTCAAATTCAATATAAATTTGTTAGACCTTTTTTAGAAGAAGCAATTGAAATATTAAAATCTGGGAATAGAAAAATAAATTTAAGATATATACCATTTTGTGTTGTTGATAAAAAATATGCTGAACATATTGTTGGATTTAAACAGGTTTTTTTTGACCCTGATGAATGGCTACCAAAACATATTTATAATGAAAATTATTTTTCTATGGATGAAATAAATAAAATTACTTATACTGCACGATTAGGCGTCAAATTTGCCTGCGCTTTTAGTTCAAATGAATTTAAAGAATGTAAAAAGTGTTCTTATCAATTTATCTGTGATGGTTTAAGTAAAAGATATTATTTAAGATTTGGCGATGAAGATTTAAAAGCAATTAATGATGATAATTATATTAATGATTTTATTTATTTCAGAAAAAAAGATTTTCCAAAATATTTCATTGCTGATTATAATAAAAATTCTGATGTTAAAAATATAAATTATCTTGATAATCTAAATCAAATTATTTTATTTTCTCTTGTTGATAATATTTATTTATATCTTACAAATAATATTGAAAGATTCAATATGTATATAAATGAATTATCTGATTATTATGTTAATTCTCATTATTCTATTTTTGCAAAAGCATTTCAATATTTAATAAATGGAAAAATACAGGACGCAAGATATAATTTTAGATATTTTGATATTGTTGATAATCATAAATCAAAATTAGGTGATTTAGGAATAATTTTAACTTTAATGAAAGAAGATAAATCAGATTTATTACAAAATAAAATTGCTAAATTTAAAAATATAAATTTTAATAATGAGTATAGAATTCTTGAAAAAATCAAAGAATGGCTTTAATTATGGCTGATAATAAATTAATTTATAAAGAACCTGTTTCAATAATAATTACAACAAAGAATAGATTTGATTCTTTTTCTAAATATCTTGAAAAAATAATTTCAACAACAGGTTCAAATCCTATTCTTATTGCATGTGATGATGATAAAACTTCTTTTGAAAAATTAAAAGAAAAATTCGGTCATTTTGAATTTGTTAAAATTTATAATTCCCCTTATCAAATGGAAAATGTTTCATTAAGAAACTGGTTATATAAAAAAGTTGAAACTGAAAAATTTGTATATATGGATGATGATATGGAACCAGGAAATAATGAATGGTTAATAATTGCATTAGATTATTTTAATAAATTATTTCCTGATAATATTGGTTTAGTTTCTTTTTGTGATGGCATACAAAATGGGAAATTAGCACCTGCTGGTTTAACAACAAAAACATTTATAAATCGTGCTTGTAATGGTTATTTATATAATCCACAATATGTTCATTATTTTTGTGATACTGAAATAACTGTGCGAGCACAAATAATAAATCGTTATGCTTATTGTGCTGATGCTATTTTATTACATCGCCATGCAACTGTTACTGGAAATTATGATTTTATTTATAATCAATCAAAAGTATTCTGGAAACAGGATGAAATGGTTTTTAATGATTTTATGGAAAAAGTAATGGTATTAAAAAAGAAACTGGGAGGATAATTTTATGAAAAAAATTTTAACATCAAGTAAAATACTTGGTATTGATATTGGAGGTTCTGGAATAAAAGGTGCAATTGTTAATATTGAAAATGGTGAATTAGAAACTGATGTATTTAGATTAGTTACACCTGAAATTTCTACACCAGAAAATATTGCAAATACAGTAAATGAAATCATTAAACATTTTAATTGGTCAAGTAAAATTGGTATTGGTTTTCCTGCTGTTGTTCGGAATGGTATTGTTTTTACTGCTGCAAATATTGATAAAAAATGGATTGGTGTTAATGCAGAAAATTTATTTTCAGAAAAAAGTGGATGTAAAGTAAAAGTAATAAATGATGCTGATGCTGCTGGTATTGCAGAAATGCATTTTGGTGCTGGCAGAGAGCAAAATGGTGTTGTTATTCTTTTAACAATCGGCACTGGTATTGGTAGTGCTATTTTTACAAATAACATATTACTACCAAATACAGAATTTGGTCATTTAAGAATGAAAGGAAAAATAGCTGAAAAATATGCTTCTGACTTTATTCGAAAAAAAGAAGATTTGAGCTGGAAAAAATGGGCAAAAAGATTTAATAAATATTTAAAAAGACTTGAATTTTTATTCTGGCCTGATTTATTTATATTAGGTGGTGGAATTAGTAAAAAAGCAGATAAATATTTAAATTATTTTACAATAAATACAGAAATAAAAATAGCACAATTACAAAATAAAGCAGGTATTATTGGTGCTGCATTAGCAGCAAATAATTATTTATGAGAAATTTAATTAATCCAATTATTCAAAATTCAGAATTTTTCTTATTTGGTAAAAACAAAATAGTATTTTTTTTAAAAGAAATTTTTTTTCTTTTATCTGGTGCAATAAAAAATAAGGATATTGAATACATTCATAAATTGCGTGTTACAAGCAGACGATTAAGAGAAACAATAAAAATTTTCCAAAATTGCATTGATAAATCACAAATAAAAAATATAAGAAAAAGTGTTAAAAGATTAGCAAAAACAGCAGGTTTTGCAAGAGATTTAGATGTTCAAATTTTATTCTTAAATGATTTTATTAAAAATTTAGATAAACAGAGTGAATATTTAAAAGGAGTAAAAAGAATTTTATTTAGAATTGAACAACACAGAAAAGAAGCACAAAAGGAAATTATAAATGAAATTCGTGATTTTAAAAATAATAAATTTATAAAAAATTTTTTAAAAACAAATGAATCTTCTGATTATATAATTTCTGATAATTTTCTTGAAAATTATTCAAATGATATTTTTGATGTAATTGAAGATGAGATTAAAGAAGTTTTGAAATATGAAAAATATGTAAATAAAGAAGAGAAAATTAATGAACACCATAATATGCGAATTGCAATAAAACATTTAAGATATTCATTAGAAATATTCAATGAAGTCTATAATAATAAACTAAACATATATATAAAAAAATTAAAAAATATGCAGGATATTTTGGGTGGGATGCACGATTGTGATGTATGGCAAGATTTTATTTATAATTTTTTAAAAAATGAAAAAAAACTAATAAAAGAATATTTCGGTAATTTGAATAATTTTTATAAAATTCAAAAAGGTGCTGAATTTTTATTTAATAATCGTGTAAATAAAAGAAAAGAATTATATAATGAATTTAAAAAAGAATGGCAAAAGTTAAAGAAAGAAAATTTTTTTGAAAATATTAAAAACACAATTATTTCAAAAGATACTTAATAATAATTAATTTATGTAATATTTCAAAAATGAATGAAATAGAAATTTTAAAATTTATACAAAAAATAATACCAGAAGATATAGAGCATTTAAAACAGGTAGCAAAATTATCAGTGATTATATTTGAACAAACAAAAGATTTACATAATTTGAATGTAGATGAAAAAGAAAAATTATATTATGCTGCTTTATTACATGATGTTGGATATTCTATTAGTTTTTCCAAACATCATAAAAATTCATTAAAAATAATTCTAACTAATAATCAATTAACATTTACAAAAAAAGAGAGAATAATAATTGGTTTAATTGCACGCTATCATAGAAAAGCACTACCATCAAATAAACATAAATATTATTGTGATTTAGAAAAAAAAGAAAAAGATATAATAAATAAACTTGCAGCAATAATACGAATAGCAGATGGACTTGATTTCACGCATAGAAATGTTATAGAAGATATAAAAATAAAAATAAAAAAAAATGAAGTTGAATTTTTTTGTAAAACAAAATATCCACCTGAAATAGAATTTCAAAAAGCACAAAAAAAAGCAGATTTATTTGAAAATATATATAAGAAAAAAATAGTTTTATTTTCTGATATTAAATAATTTTTTTCTATTTCTATTTTTTATCATTTAAAATTTTAAGAAAAGGTAATAATAAATCTTTTACATTTTTATTTCTTTTTAAACATCCCTTTTTTAAAATTTCATATTTTTTCCTTATTTCATTTACTATTAATATTTTTTTTTCTTTTGTAATTTCCTGATTTTTTAATAATTTTAATAATGCATAAATTCTAAATATATCCATACCCCAATATTTTTTAGATAATTGGTCAGCGTGGCCACCGCGTTTTATTATTAAAAATTTATCTATAAAATTTACTGGATATTTTAAACAAATTCTTAACCATAAATCATAATCTTCACAAACCTCTAAATTTTCATCGAATTTGCCAATATCATAAAAAACAGATTTTCTTATTAATGCAGATGATGGGCTAATAATACAAAGTGGCAATGTTTTATCAAATATATAACCACCATATTTTTTATGTTTTAATTTTTGATTTATTCGTTTACCATTTAATATCCAGATTTCATTTGTATAATTTAAAGCAATATCTTTATTCTGAATTATATCATTATATTGAATTTTTAATTTATCTTTACACCATAAATCATCAGCATCTAAAAAGGCAATAAATTCAGTATTAGCAGCTTCAATGCCTCTATTTCTTGCTTTACTAATACCTTGATTTTTTTGATATATATAATTCACTTTATTTCCATATAATTCTCTTACTTTTTCTTTTGTATTATCAGTCGAACCATCATCAACTACAAATAGTTCAAAATCAGTGAATGATTGATTTAATACTGAATTTATTGCTTCAATTACAAAATTACTACGATTATATGTTGTTATTATTACTGAAACTTTTTTCATTTGAAAAGTTTTTATTTTATATGAATTGTAAATTTTGTGAATCTATTTTCAATGCTTTCAACATCTATTTTCCAGTTATACCAATCAATTATATTTTTTACAATTGATAAACCTAAACCTGTGCCTTTTCCTGTTTCTTTTGTTGTAAAAAAAGGTTCAAATATTTTATCTAAATATTCTGGTTTTATTCCTTCACCATTATCCATTACTTCAAAAATTATTTCATCATTATGATTATATGTTTTAATTTCAATAAATGAATTATTCTTCTTATTTTTCAATGCATCAATACTATTAAATATTAAATTTAATATAATTTGTTTTATCTGTTCTGGATCGGATTCTATTAATTTTATTTTTTCTGATAATCTTAAAATTATTTTTATATTTGTATTTTTTATTCTGTGTTTTATCAACAAAAGTGTATCAATAATTATTTTATTTATATTTATTTTTATTTTAACTGATGATTTCTGCCTTGAAAAATTTAATAAATTTGAAATGATATTTTTACTTCTTTTTGCATCACTTTCAATTATTTGTAAATAGTTAACTAACTTTTCTTTATCTAATTTATTTTGTTTTATTTGTTCAAGTATTAATTGTGTATAACCTAAAATAGTTACTAATGGATTATTTATTTCATGTGAAATACCAGCAGCAATTTGACCAATAGATGCAAGCCTTGCAGTATTAACTAAACTCTGCTGATAATTCTGAATACTATTAAGCATAAAATTAAAACTCCTGTATAATTCTCCGATTTCATCTTTTCTATCTTCATTAAATCGTATATTCATATTTCCTTCTGAAATTTTTTGAGTCATTTTTAATAAAGTATTTAATGGCGCAGTAAATTTCTTCCCAAGAAAATATGCTAAAAAATAAAGGATTGTCATTAATATAAAAAGAATAATAAAATATTTAATAATTAAATTATTTAATGCATTTCTTAATTCAAGATTATTCATTCCATAATACATATATAATTCTTCTTCTGAATTTAATAAATGTTCTGATAATGAATAGATTTTAAAATAATAATTATATAATCCAAAATTTTCTTTTGTTAATTCTATGTTTTGAATTATTGTTTTTTGTTTTGCAATAATATCTTTTTTATTACTTAAAAAAACAATATCTCTTTTGTAAATATCAAAATTTTTTAAAAATAAATCATCAATTTTATATGAAATAATTAATGTTCCTAATATTAGTTCTGATTTAATATCTTTTATTGGAACTGCAACAGAGTAAAAATAATCATTATCAATTTTTTCAATTTTAATAATTATCTTATTTTTTAATAGATTATCAAAAGAAAAATTTGAAAAAGTGAAATTCTTTTTTGAAAAAAAAGTAATTAAATTTTTTTTATCATCAAAAATACGAATTATATCAAAATTATTTTCTGTAAAAAAATATTTAATACGATTATTTATTTGATATTTTAGTCTTAAAAAAATTTTTATTTTTAACTCATCATCAGAAGCAAGTAATTTTGCTAATGTTATAAAATTAGGATTATTAACAAAAAAATTTTTAAAATAAAGAGATTGATAATTAAGACTTGTCTCAAAATTAGAAAATAAAATTTCTTTTGATTGAATAAAAATATAAGTTAAACTAATAAAGACAGGAATAAAAGATGTAAAAAAAAGTAAAATAATTAATTTACCTGTCAAAGTTCCAATTAAATTTTTTCGTTTCATAAGCCTCTTTTAATGCTGTATATAATTTCTCTAATAAATTTATTTTTTCATTAAGTGTTTTCTTATCTTTATCTAATGCTGCGGCTTTTACATCTGCTAATAATCGTAAGAAATAATTATATAAAAATTTTACCTCTGGAAAAAAAATATTTTTTTCAATAAATTTATTTTGCACTAAATGAATAAAATAAATAATCTGGTCTGATTCAAGAATAATATCTTTATAATTACTATTTTCTATATAATTATAAAGATGTTTTAAATCCAGTAATAAAAAATTTAATTCAGGAGCTGTCCCTTTTATATCAAAATTATTATATAATAAATATAGACTTTTTTTAAATTCAAGATATGTTTTTTCTATTTTCTCAATATTTTTTGTTTTAAAACTTTCAATATATTTTTGGAAATAATATTCTATCTTTTCTGAATCTTTTTTATTAATGTTTTTTATTAAATTATTTACTTCTTTTTTAAGATATGTATTTACTAAAAAATTTGCTTCTATAAAATTATTTTTTCTGTAAACTTCTTCAATTGAATTTTCATAAAGCAATATTAAACCAATTTCTGGTGGTATTTCTTTGCTATATAAAATTATTTCTATTATTAATAAAAAAAAAATAATTAATTTATTTTTTTTCATTTCTATTTTTTTATATAATACAAGAAAAAAATTTTCAAGAATTTAATAAAATGAAACAAATCTATTAAAGATATATATTTTTAATTAAATTATTGAAAATTAAATTATCAAGAATATTTACATATTTTTATTAAAAATTTATTCTTGACTTATTCAAAAAATAAATATTAAAATAATATGAATTTTTTTATAATCAGGTGGTAAAATTATGCCAAATGAAAAAATTATTGGTATTGATTTTGGGACAACAAATTCTGTAGTTGCTATTAAAGAAAGTGGAGAAATTATCGTTATACCTAATAAACGCGGAAATAGATTAACTCCATCTGCATTTGCTATTTCTAAAAATAATGAATTATTAATAGGTGAAGTAGCAAAAAATCAAGCGGTTTTAAATCCTGAAAATACTGTTCTTTCAATTAAAAGATATATGGGTAAAGATTATAAAGTAAAAATACAGGAAAAAGAATTTACTCCTCAAGAAATTGCAGCAATGATTATCCGTGAACTTAAAGCCAGTGCAGAAAAATTTTTAGAAACAGAAATAACAAAAGCAGTTATTACTGTTCCTGCTTATTTTAATGATAATCAAAGACAGGCAACAAAAGATGCTGGTAAAATTGCTGGTCTTGATGTATTACGAATTATTAATGAACCAACTGCTGCTGCTCTTGCTTATGGTATTACAAATAAAGATGCACAAACTGTTTTAGTTTATGATTTAGGTGGTGGCACTTTTGATGTTTCTATACTTGAAATTGGCAGTGGCGTTTATGAAGTCATTGCAACTAATGGTAATAATTTTTTAGGCGGCGATGATTTTGATAATAAAATTATGGAATTTTTAGTTAATAAATTTTATGATGAAACAAAAATTGATTTAACAAAAGATAGAATGGCATTACAAAAATTAAAAGAAGAAGCTGAAAATGCAAAAAAGATTCTATCTGATGCTGAAATTGCGTCAATAAATATTCCTTTTATAACTGCTGATGAATCAGGACCTAAACATTTACAAACAACAATCTCTCGTGATATGTTTAATGAAATAACAAAAGATTTAGTTGAGGCAACTTTAGAACCAATATTTAAAGCACTTGAAGATGCACATAAACATCCTGATGATATTGATAAAATATTGCTCGTCGGCGGGTCAACACGCATGCCAATTATTCAGGAAACATTAGAAAAAGTATTAAATAAAAAACCATCAAAAGTATTAAATCCTGATGAATGTGTTGCGGTTGGTGCTGCTATTCAGGCTTCAATTTTATCTGGAACTGATAAAGGTATTGTTTTAGTTGATGTTATTCCTCTTACTCTTGGTGTAAAAAATGAACCTGATATTTTTGTCCCTATTATTAAAAGAAATACACCTATTCCTGTTTGTGAAACAAACCTTTTTACAACTGTGTCTGATAATCAATCAGTTGTTGAAATACATATTTTACAGGGCGAACGAAAAATTGCAAGTGAAAATGTTAGTTTAGGTAAATTTCAATTAGAAGGAATTAGACCAGGACGAGCAGGTGAACCCAGAATAGAAGTAAAATTTGAAGTTGATGTTAATGGAATATTAAATGTTTCTGCAAGAGATATTGATACTAATGTAAAACAAGAAATTAAAATACAAACAAAGAACAGATTAACTGATGAACAAATAAAAGAAATGATTAAAAAAGCAGAAGAATTATTAGAGCAAGATACAAGAGCAGTAAATTTACAAAAATTAAGATTAAAAGTAGAACAGGAAATACGAATAGCAAAAACATTTTTAAAAGAATTAGAATTAGATGAAACATTAGAAAAGGAATTAAAGAATTTAATTCAAGAATTAGAACAAATTAAAAATTCAGATAAATTAGAAGAAATACAATTAAAATATGAAGCATTAGAATATTTGAATAATGAAATAAAATTAGCACAAAATAAAAGATAATAGGCGGTGTGTAAATGTCTAAAGTTAAATTTATTTTAAGTGAAAGTGAAATGCCTTTAAAATGGTATAATGTTTTACCTGATTTACCAGAACCTTTAAAACCACCATTAAATCCTAAAACACTTCAACCTATCTCTCCAAATGATTTAGCAGTTATTTTTCCTGATGAATTATTAAAACAAGAAATGTCAACTGATAGTGAAATTCCAATACCTGATGATGTCCTTGATATTTATTCTTTATATCGACCTACACCACTTGTTCGTGCTTTAAAATTAGAAAAAGCAATAAATACAAAATGTAAAATATTTTATAAGAATGAAAGCGTTTCAGCACCAGGTAGTCATAAATTAAATACCGCAATTGCACAAGCATACTACAACAAAAAACAGGGGATTGAAAAAATTGTAACTGAAACTGGTGCTGGTCAATGGGGTTCTGCTTTATCTCTTGCCTGTAAATTCTTAAATCTTAAATGTGAAGTTTATATGGTAAGAGTAAGTTATGAACAAAAACCATTTAGAAAATCACTTATGCATGTTTGGGGTGCTGATATTTTTCCAAGTCCATCAAATAGAACAAATGCAGGCCGTAAAATTTTACAAGAAAATCCACATTCTCCCGGATCACTTGGTATTGCGATTAGTGAAGCAATTGAAATTGCTGTCTCTGATAAAAAAACAAATTATTCATTAGGAAGTGTTTTAAATCATGTTTTATTACATCAAACTATAATTGGTTTAGAAACAAAAAAACAATTTGAAAAATTTGGTTTTTTACCTGATGTTGTAATTGGTTGCTGTGGTGGTGGCTCAAATTTTGGTGGTATCGCTCTTCCTTTTGTAAGAAATAAATTAGATGGTAAAGATATTCGTTTGATTGCTGTTGAACCTTTTTCCTGTCCTTCATTAACAAAAGGTGAATATAGATATGATTTTGGTGATACTGTTGGGCTTACTCCATTATTATTAATGTTCACATTAGGACATAATTTTATTCCACCTGAAATTCATGCAGGTGGACTTCGTTATCATGGTGTTGCACCTATTATTAGCAATCTACATAAAAATAATATTGTTGAATCTATTGCTTATCATCAAAATGAAATCTTTAAATCTGCTGTATTATTTTCACAAACAGAAGGTATTTTACCTGCTCCAGAAACTTCTCATGCTATCCATTGTGCTATTGAAACTGCAAAAGAATATGATAAAAAAGGTATTGTGAAAAATATTGTATTTTGTTTTAGTGGTCATGGTCATTTTGATTTAACCTCTTATGATAAATATTTAGAAAATAAATTAGAAGATTATGAATATCCTAAAGAAGAAATTTTAAAAGCATTAAAAGAATTACCTGAAATAAATATTTAATTATGGAACAAAGAAAAATTGATATTATTAAACCTATAAAATGGGAAGATAATAAAATTACTATTATTGACCAAACAAAACTACCAAATACTTTAATTTTCGAATCATATACTGATTATAAAGAATTTATTGAAGCAATAAAACAATTAAAAGTGCGTGGTGCACCTGCATTAGGTATTGCTGGTGCTTATGCTTTTTTACTCGGTGTTAATAATATTAAAACTAATGATATAAATGAATTTATTTCAGAAGCAAATAAAATTGCAAATGAAATTATTAAAGCACGACCAACAGCAATAAATTTAAAATGGGCTGTTAGTAGAATGCTAAAAATAATTACCAAAAATAAATCAATAGAAAAATTAAAAGAATTATTATCAAAAGAAGCTCTTGAAATTCATAATGAAGATTTAATGCTCTGTCAAAAAATTGGTGAAAATGGTAATGCTTTAATTAAAAATGGTATGAAAATTCTTACTCATTGTAATGCTGGTGCTTTAGCAACTGGTGGTTATGGAACTGCACTTGCTATTATTTATAAAGCTTTTGAAAGTGGAAAAAATATTACTGTTTATATTGATGAAACTCGTCCTTTATTACAGGGTGCTCGTTTAACTGCTTGGGAATTAACAAAAGCAGGAATTAATACTTATTTAATATCTGATAATATGGCTGGCTGGATTATGAAAAAAAGACAAATTGATTGTGTTATTGTTGGTGCTGATAGAATTGCTGCTAATGGTGATACTGCAAATAAAATTGGCACTTACTCTTTAAGTATCCTTGCTAAATATCATAGTATTCCATTTTATATTGCTGCTCCATATTCAACTTTTGATTTATCTTTAGCTAATGGCGAACAAATACCAATTGAAGAACGAAGTAAAGATGAAGTAATTAATTTTAATGGCAATAAAATCGCTCCTGCTGATGTTAATGTTGAAAATCCTGCTTTTGATATTACTCCTGCTGAAAATATTAATGCTATTATTACAGAAAAAAAAGTTTTCTTTAATCCTTTTAAATTTAGTGATTTTTAAACAATAAGGAGTTTATAATGAATACTTTGATAAATGATAATGTTATTACAATTATTCTTTTAGTCTTTATTGTTCTTGCTATTGTTGCTCTTTTTATTATTAAAAAAAGTATAAATAAATTACGAGTAAGTATAATAAATTTAGAAAAAGAATTAAAGAAACCAAAAGCCAAAAAAGAAACCAAAAAACAACAAAGCGATGAGACAGATGAAATGCTTTCTAATTTTGCAAAAAATATGGAAAAAGTAAAAAATAAATCAGAGAAAAAATAGTTTTAATTATGTAATAAGTAGCTTTTAAAAATGAAAAAAAAGAATTTTCTTTATTATTTATTTTATCCTATCTTAATTATTTTAGAATGGTTACTCGTTCCAAAAAATTCCAGAGCAAAAGTAAGAGATGGTTTTGAAACTCTGTTTGTTGCTTTTTTTATGGCTATGGTTCTACGCGCTTATGTTTTACAGGCTTTTTATATTCCTTCTTCTTCAATGGAATCTACTCTTTTAATTGGTGACCATTTAATTGCTAATAAAGTTATTTTTAAATTATTTAAACCAGAAAGATATGATATTGTTATTTTTCAATATCCAGAAGATAAGGAATTTCCAGAACCAGAATATAATTATATAAAACTTGCTGGTGCTATTTTCTGGAATAAAACTGAAAAAAATTTTTTTAAAAAATTTCATTATTATATGCCAAAAGATTTTATTAAACGCTGTATTGGTTTACCTGGTGATGTAGTTGAAGTGACTGTTAAAAATAATCAAAAAATAGTTTTAATAAATTCAGAAAAAGAAAAATTTGATGGGTTTCAACATATATCAAATCAATTTGAACCAATTAGAGATTATTTTGGTCCGGTTCGTGTCCCTGCTAAAAATTCTGTTTTTAAATTATCTGATTGTAATATTTATGAATTATTTTTTATTTCACAATATTTCTCCTTTTACAATAAAAATTTTAAGTTTGATTACAATGTTTATTTAAATAATGAATTAGTCGATTATATTACTCTGCCAAATGGTTATAATTTATCTTTTAAAGAACAAAAATTATTTAATCTAATGTATTATTATCAAGCCTGTAAATTATTTAATATTGATATACATATAAAATTTTTTAATTTTTTTCTTGATGATAAAAAAATTGAAGAAGTAAAATTTTCTGAAGATTGTTATTTTGTTCTTGGTGATAATCGCGATAATAGTAAAGATAGCAGATTCTGGGGAGTATTACCTGAAAATTTTTTAAAAGGAACTGCTTTATTTAATTACTGGCCAGTAAATAGAATAAAACTGATAAAATGAGATTAAAAAAAGACATCGACATAAATAAAAGATTTTTTTTTGCAATTTCTATTTGTGCTTTATTTGTAATAATTATTATTATTCGATTATTTACTATTTCTCTTGCTAATTTCTGGGCTGATAAATTTGATGCTGAAAATATAAAAAAAATTGTTAAATATTCTTCTAATTTTAAAATACAGGAACCAATTGAAATTGAACGAGGTCTTATTCTTGATAAAAATTTATCTCCATTAGCTAATAGTATTAAAACTATATCTCTTTCATTAAGACCTGATTTTATGCCTTTAGAACATAGAGAAATTATTGCTGATTCTATTGCTACTATTCTAAATTATTCTCAACAAGAAAAAAAAGCATTAATTGAAAAAATTTTTTCAGGTAAAAAATTTATCTGGTTAAAAAGAAGAATTTCTCAGGATGAGTTTAAAAATATTGAAAATTCAATCACAAAATTTTTTAATAAAGGTGTATCTAAAATTGAAGAATATAAAAGAATTTATCCATCAGGTGAATATTTTTCAAATATTATTGGTTTTACTGGAATTGATAATAATGGTTTAGAAGGTATTGAACTCGCTTTTAATAAATATCTCTATAATACTGATGAATATAAAATTTTTAAAACTCCTATTGGTGTTCTTACTGATAAAGAAAAAATTATTGATTCTTTTAATTTACCAAAAATAATTTTAACTATTGATAAAAATATACAAACTTTTGTTTATGATGAATTATCTGCTGTTTGTAAAAAATTTGATGCTAAACGGGCTATGGGATTAGTTTTAAATCCTAAAAATGGTGATATTCTTGCTATGGTTCGTTTTCCTTCTTTTGATAATAATAATTTTCAATTTTATGAGGATAAAAAAAATTGGCTTATTACTGATATGTATGAACCTGGTTCAACTCTTAAAATTATTACTGTTGCTTCTTTAATTGAATCAAAAAATATTGATTTATCAAAAAAAATATATGATAAATCTTATATTACTATTTTTAATCATACTTATCATAATAGTGAAGAAATCGAACACGGTTGGATTGATATAAAAGAAGCATTTGTAAAATCAAGTAATGTTGGAATCATTGAATTTTCAAAAAATTTGTCTTCTAAAACTTTTTATAACTTTTTAAGAGATTTTGGTCTTGGTATTCAAACTGGTATTGAATTACCAGGCGAAGAAAAAGGGAAACTTTTAAAACCTAATAAATGGTCGGGTCTTTCTAAATATTCAATTGCTATTGGTCAGGAAATTGCCGTTACTCCAATTCAATTAATTATGGCTTTATCTGTAATTCCAAATAATGGCATTTTACTTCAACCTCATATTATCAAGGAAATCCGTGATAATAATGACAATATTATTTTAAAGAAAAATATTACTTCTATAAGACAGGTAATTTCAAAAGCTACTGCTGATATTTTAAAAGATTTTATGATTGAAGTTGTTAAATCCGGGACAGGGAAAAAAGCATACATAGAAAATGTTAAAGTAGCAGGAAAAACAGGAACAGCACAAAAAGCAGTTGCTGGTCGCTACGAAAAAGGAAAATATTATGCCTCTTTTTTTGGCTTTTTTCCTGCTGATAATCCTGAATATTCTATGCTTATTATCGTTGATGAACCTTCACCAAAATATGGAATTTATGGTGGTGATATCGCTGCACCTGCTTTTAAAAATATCGCATTAAAAATTCTTGAATATCAACAAAATATTGAAAATAAATATATTGTTGAAAAAATAAAATTTAATAAAATAAATAAAAAGAAATTAATAAAATCAGATGAAATAAATTATTCAACACTAATTGATTTAACTGGTTATTCTTTTCGTGAAGCAGTAAAATACCTTACTTTAATTAATAAAAAATTTACTGTAAATGGTCATGGTTATGTAAAAAAACAAATTCCAGCGCCAGGAATAAATTTGAATAAAGTTAATAATGTTATTCTTTTTTTAGGTGAATAAAAATTATGAAAACAATTAAAAAAAATAGTTCTAATTTTAAAAAAAAATTTCAATCTTATTTTTTAACTGGTTTTATTTCCATTTTTCCTTTTCTTGCTACTATTTATATAATTAAAATTATTTTTCTTTTTATTAAAAATAATTTTCCAATTGAAGTATTATCAAAAATTCATCCAATTATTAATTATCCAATTATTTTCCCTATTTTCACTCTAATATTAGCAACTGTTTTTTCTATTTTATTTTTAACTTTATTTGGTTTCTTTATTTCAAATTTTATTGGAAAAAAAATTTTTTTGTTTTTAGAAAAATTTTTATTTAAAGTTCCTATAATAAATAAAATCTATAACTGGCTTAAACAACTTATTCTTTCATTTTCTTTAACTAATAAAGATTTATTAAAAAAAGTTGTGCTTGTGGAATTCCCTAAAAAAGGAACATTTACGATTGGGTTTATTACTTCTATTGTTGATAAAAAAATTTTTAAGAATCTTCAAAATGATAATCTGAATTATTATTTTATCTATGTACCTACTACGCCTAATCCAACTTCAGGTTATTTATTAATTTTTAATGAAAATGAAATTACTGAATTAAATATATCAACAGAAGAAGCAATTAAATTAGTTATTTCATTAGGTTTTTATCATTTTAAAAATGAATGATATTTTAAATAAAAATCTTATTCTTTTTAAGAAATATCATTGTGATATTTCTCTTCCTCTTAATTTTACTTCTTTAAATTTGGAAACTTTTAATAATTTACCTTTTAAAATTTTTTTTAATAATCAACAAATAATATTAAATAGTAAATATAATCCAATAAAAGAAATTGAACGCCAATTTGAAAAAGATTATATTTTTAAAAATAAACCAATTATTTTTTTCGGTTTTGGTTTTGGCTTTATATTAAAATTTATTAATTCTTCTCTTAATCTTCTTTCAAATAAAATAATTATTATTGAACCTTTTCCTGAAATATTTTTTACTGCTTTAAATATTACTGATTTTTCTAATGAAGAACAAATTATAAAAAATATAACTTTTATTATTTCAGATTCAGAAGAAAAAATTTTAAAAAAATTATTTTCTATTATTTCTTTAAATGAATTAAATACAGTTAATTTTATTATTCATAAACCAACTTTCTCTTTATTATCAAATAAATTTAATAAAATCAAATCAATAATTGAACAAATAATTGAAAATAAAAATTTTGAAAATAAATTTGGTTCTTTAATGGAAAATAATTATCTATCAAATAAAAAATTTATTTCTTCTTCTTTTCCTATTTCAGATTTTATAAAACAAAATAAAAATAAATTTGAATTTGGATTTTTAATTTCTGCTGGACCTTCTCTTGATTTTTGTTATGCTGCAATAAAAAAATTAAAATCTAAAAATTCAATTATTGCTTCTGTTGATGCTGCTTTAATTCCTTTACTTGAAAATAGTATTATTCCAGATTTTGTTTTATCAATCGACCCACAACATTATATATTTGATTTTTATAATTATCAAAAAGAATATAATTTTAATTTGATTTTCTCTTTATTATCTTCCCCTGATATTCACTCTTTTTCTTTTCAAAAAAAATATTATTTTGTTCCTTCACAACATTTTGTTATTTCTAAATTTAATGATTATTATGAATCTGATAATTTTTTAGATGGTGGTGGTGCTGTTTCTACTTACCTTTTAGAACTTTTAATTAAATTGAATTGCAAATCTATTTATTTTTTTGGACAAGATTTTTCTTTCCCTTTTTTTTATTTATATTCTAAATATTCTGCTTTTTATCTTAATGCTATTATTTCTTTAAATAAATTTAATTCAATTGAAACTATTAATTTTACTTCTTTTCTTAATTTTGAATATTTATCTGTTAATAATCTATATACTTCAAAAACATTATTGACTTATAAAAAAGAATTTGAAAATTTGATAAGAAAAAATAATCACATATCTTTTTTTAATGTAAATTCTTATGGGTTAAATATAAATAGTTCACAAAATATTTTTATTTGATTTATTTTTTATAATATTTTATTTTTTATTTTATGAAACTGAATTTTTTGAAAAATACTAATTCTTTCTCTTTAATTGAATTAGTTATTTCTATTGGAATACTTATACCTGCCCTTATTGTTTCCTATCAAATATCATTTAATTATTTTGATACTTTTGAACGATTTGAAGATTATAAAAATATAAATTATTTAGTTCACCATTATCTTGAAAAATTTAATTATGACGAATTAGCATTAAATAAAGAAGTAACTGATAATTATAGAATAAATGATAAAAATTATTTTATCACTTTTTTAGTTAAAGATTTTGAATTAGTTCAATTATTCAAAATAAATTTTTTAGATTCATCTTATATTGAACAATATAAAAAATTTATATCTGATTTAAATGATTTAAAAATTATTTCTGTTACAATAAAAAATGATAAAAAACAACAATTCAATTTTTCTAAAATCATTTTATTAAAAAATACTTGATTTTCTCTAAATAAAAAAATATTATTTAAAAAAAAATATATTTGAGGTTTTTATATGTCAAAAATTTTGTCTATCGAAAATAAAAAATTTTATTTAAAAGATTTATCAAATAATTCTTTAAAAACTTTTTCAAATGAAAATGAAGCATTTGATTTTTTAAAAGATAACTATAATCTACAAAAAGAAAATATAATTATAGATAACAAACTCTCTGGTGGGCAAAAAATTATTTTAAAAAATATTTATGGAAAAGCAAAAAAATATCAAGAAACAAATCAAATGGATGATTTTTATTTTGAAGTTAAAAAAAATATAAATGATTCATTATCACAAAATATTTCACCAGATGGTGAAATTAGTTCTGAAAAAAAATTGAAAGTTATAAATGATGTTTCAAATCAATTTGCACAGAAAATAGATACAGTATCAAATCAAAATGTAATTTGTAAATTACTTGCTGATATTACTTTAGAAGAGACTGAAAAAATTTTTCAAAAATTTGAATCAAAAATTACTAATGAAGAATTGTTTCATCTAAAAGCTGTATTTAATACTTTAATAAACAGAAATTATCTTTCACATCGTAAAAATAATATTGTTTATGATTTAGTTGAATTAAGAAATAAAGTAAGTTCATTATTATTAAAAAGGGGGATTATCGGATAATGATAAATTATTTAGATGAAATGAAAAAATTAGGAAAAATAAAATCAGATGAATTAAAAAAAAATTTAGAGAAAAAAAATATAAAATTATTATTTTTTGAAAATTTACAATCAGCATTAGAAAGTGCTATTTCTAAAATTGATAAAAATGCTGTTATTGGGTTTGGTGGTTCAAAAACAATTGAAGCACTTGGCTTAATTGATTATCTTAAAAAAAATAATTATAAAAATCTTCTTGATAGGTCTGATAAATCATTAACTCCAGAACAAAAAAGAGAAATAGAACGAAAAATGTTCTTATCTGATATTTATCTAACAGGAACAAATGCAATTACAATTGATGGACAATTTGTTAATACAGATAAATGGGGTAATCGTGTTGCTGCAATGATATTTGGTCCTAAAAAAATTTTTATTTTTGCTGGTATAAATAAAATTGTAAAAGATTTAAATGAAGCATTTGAAAGAATTAAAAAATTATCTGCTCCGTTAAATTCAATTAGATTTAATCTATCTACACCTTGTACTGTTACTGGTTATTGTATGAATTGTTCTTCTGAACAAAAAATTTGTTATGTTACAACAATAATAAATGGTTCGCCTGAAAAAGATAGAATTACACTTTTTTTAATAAATGAATATTTAGGTTTTTAAGAGGTTTTTTATATGTCTGATGTATTTTTCGCTGATAAGCGTGAACATTTTCATTTCAATGTATTTAATAAATTAGATATTCTTTTAGAAAAAATAAATTATAAAAATATAATCAAAAAAAATGAATTAGTAGCAATTAAAATTCATTTTGGTGAAAAAGGCAATACTGGTTATTTAAATCCTTTATATGCTGCACACATTGTTCGAAAAGTAAAAGAAATTGGTGCAAAACCTTTTTTAACTGATGGTTCAACTATATATAAAGGTACAAGAACTGATGCTGTTTCACATATTGAAACAGCAATTAAAAATGGTTTTAATTATGCCACCTGTGAAGCACCTATTATTATTGCTGATGGTTTAAAAGGAACAAATTGTGTCAAAATAAATGTAAATGGAGAAATAGTTGAAGTTGGTGCAGAAGTATATAATGCTGATGCATTAATTTGCTTAACTCATTTTAAAGCACACGAACTTGCTGGAATTGGTGGTGCATTAAAAAATATCGGAATGGGTTTAGCCTCAAAAAAAGGAAAATTAAAGATGCATACAACTGTTTCACCTTTTGTAAAAGAAAAATATTGTATTTTTTGTAAGGTATGTTTTTCTGCCTGTCCAGCAAATGCTATATCAGAAAAAAATAAAAAAGCATTTATCAATTCAAATAAATGTGTTGGTTGTGGTCAATGTATTTTATCCTGTGCTCAAAAAGCAATTACTATTAATTGGAATATTGAACCAATTAAAATGATGGATTTAATGATAACTTATGTCAAAGGAATTTTATCAAATAAAATAAATAAAATGTTTTTTATAAATTTTATCGAAAAAGTTTCACCTGAATGTGATTGTTATGGTCATTCTGATATTCCTATCGTTCCTGATGTTGGTGTGCTCGCTTCTATTGACCCTGTGGCAATTGATAAAGCTTCTGCTGACCTTGTAAATTTACAGGAAGGCAATAAAAATACTTCATTAAAAAGTAATTTTAAATCAGGTGAAGATAAATTTCTTGCTTTACATCCAAATTGTAATTGGATGTTTCAAATAAAAAAAGCTGAAGAATTAGGTATTGGTTCATCTAAATATAATTTAATAAAAATTTCTGAAAAATAATTTTTATAAAAGGAGGGTGGCTTTTATGTCTGATATTTATAGTAAAACAAATGAAATGGAAAGCACTATTCAGGTTGTTGTTGATAGAATTGAAGATAATAATATTGCAGTTATTGAATTACCCGACCTTGACCAATTTGAAATTAACAAAAAATATTTACCTAAAAAAGTAAAAGAAGGTAATGTAATTGATATTACTTTTAAATTGAATCCAGATGCTGAAAAAAAGAAAAGAGAAGAGATAATTAAATTACAAGAAGAATTACTTAATCGCTCAAAAAATTTGTAATTTTCTATGACATTAAAAATATATAATACCTTAACTAAAGAAAAAGAAATTTTCATACCTATAAATAATGATGAAGTAAAAATGTATGTTTGTGGTGTGACAGTATATGATTATTGTCATTTAGGACATGCACGCTCTTATATTGTTTTTGATGTAATCAAAAGATATTTAAAATATTTAGGTTATAATGTGAAACATATTCAAAATTTCACTGATGTTGATGATAAAATTATTAATCGTGCTAATGAACGAAATATTCCAATAAATAAATTAACTGAAGAAATGATAAATGAATACTTTAATGATATGCAATATTTTAATATTCTCAAAGCAGATTATTATCCAAAAGTTACTGAACATATAAATGATATAATAGAATTTATTCAGGTTTTAATAAATAAAGGTTTTGCTTATAAAAATAAAAATAATGAAATAATTTTTTCTGTTAATAAATTTCCTGAATATGGTAAATTATCAGGCAGAAAATTAGAAGAACAAAAAGCTGGTGCAAGAATTGAAATTTCAGAAGCAAAAGAAAATCCACTTGATTTTGTATTATGGAAACCATCAAAAGAAAAAGAACCTGGTTGGGAATCACCGTGGGGCAAAGGAAGACCAGGATGGCATATAGAATGCTCTGTTATGGCAATGAAACATTTAGGTGAAGAAATTGATATTCATTGTGGTGGGATGGATTTAATTTTTCCTCATCACGAAAATGAAATTGCACAATCAGAAGCATATTCAGGAAAACAATTTGTTAAATATTGGCTACATAATGGTTTTGTAACAATTAATAAAGAAAAAATGTCAAAATCTCTTGGAAATTTTTTTATTATCAAAGATATAATAAAAAAATATTCAGGTCCAATTTTAAGATATTTTTTTCTCACTTCTCATTATCGCTCGCCAATTGATTATTCACTTGAAAATATAGAATACGCAAAAAAAGGTTATGAAAAAATTGTTAATGCTTTCTTTAATATAAAAAATTATTCTTCTCTTTCTTCAAAAAATGATAAAGTATTTTTAGAAGAAATACAAAATGAAGAAAATAATTTTTTTAATTATATGAATGATGATTTTAATACAGCAGGTGCAATTGGAACTATTCATAATTTAATTTCTATTTTTTATAATTATTCAGAAAAATCTGAAATTTCAAATAATGTTGTTAATAAATTTCTTGATATTCTTAAAAAATTATGTAATATTTTAGGTATTGAAATTATTGAATCATCAAATAAAATAGAAGAAGAATTAATTAATTTATTTATAGAAATAAGAAATGATTTAAGAAAAGAAAAACAATTTACACTTGCTGATAAAATACGAAATAAATTATTAGAATTAGGAATAGAAATGCGCGATAGACGCGATAAAACTATATGGATAAAAAAATAATATGGAAAAAAAAATAGCAAAAATTTTAGTTATTGATGATGATATTGAAACACTTGATTTAATTGAAACAATTTTAGTAAATGCAAATTATGATGTTTTAAAAGTTAAATCTGGTATTGAAGCATTAAAAATTGCTGATAAAATTCTACCTGATGTAATATTACTCGATATTCATATGCCTGAAATGGATGGTTATAAAACTTTTCAAAAATTTCATGAAAATAAAAAACTAAAAAATACTCCAATTATTTTTATTACAGCAAAATATCTAAAACTAAATGAAATAGTAAAAGGCTTAAATATTGGTGCTTATGATTATATTACAAAACCATTTCATAATGATGAACTCGTTGCTCGTGTTGGTGTGGCTGTAAAAATAAAAAAATATGAAGATAGAATTTTAGAACAATTAAATGAATTAAAAAAAATAAATAAAAAATTAAGACTAACAAGAATAGGTATTATCAATGCACTTTTATCAGCACTTGAATTAAAAGATGCAAATACAACTGAACATTGTATGCGCGTTACTAAATATGCAATAGAAATTGCAAAAAATTTAAACTTATCAAAAGAAGAATTTGATTTATTAAAACAAGCAACATTGCTTCACGATATTGGAAAACTTGGTATTGATGATAATATTTTAAAAAAACCGGGAAAATTAAATAAAGTTGAATTTAAAAAAATGAAAAATCATCCACGATATGGAAAAATCATTCTAAACTCAATTTTAAATTTTAAAAAAATTATTGAAGTTATTTTTTATCATCACGAAAGAATTGATGGTGATGGTTATTATCATACTACATCTGAAAATATACCATTATTATCTAAAATTATTACTGTTGCTGATTCATTTGATGCTATGACTTCTTATCGTTCTTATAGAAATAAAGTTGATTATAAAACTGCTTTTTTAGAATTAGAAAAAAATATTGGAAAACAATTTGATAAAGAATGCGTCCAGGCTCTTAAAACTTATTTGTTAAATAAAAAATTAATTTAATTCATATAATTTTTTGAAATAAATTCAATTATCTTTTGTGTTAGTGGAACTGCTACTTCACTACTTGAACCAGCATTTTCAACTAATGTAACTATTAAATATTCTGGTTGTTCAAGAGGAAAAAAACAAACAAACCAGGAATGTGGTTTAATTTCTTCTTTTTTATCTGCTCGGCCAATAATCTGTGCTGTCCCTGTTTTTCCTCCTATTTTAAAATTTACTATTCTATTTCCATCTTTATGTTTGGCACTATATCCTGTGCCATATTCTATTACTCCCTCTAATGCTAATTTTATTTTTCTTATATTTTCTTTGTTAAATATTATTTCTTCTTTTACATAATTATATTTCTTATTTATTCTTTGTTCGTTCTTCCATCTTATTTCTTTTAATATTCTTGGTTTTATTAAAAACCCATTATTTGCTATTGCTGAATACATTATTGCAAGTTTTATTGGTGTAATAGAAACTGAACCTTGACCAATACTCATATTTATTATTTCACCTTTTGTAATTTTTTTATTAGTTTTTTCTAAATAATTTTTTGAGTAATAAAAAGAATTAATTTCATAAGGTAAATCTATATCTGTTATTCGTGTTAAATAAAATCTTTCAAAAATTTCTGAGATGTTTTCATATCCTAAAAATAAGCCTAAATTATAAAAATATATATTGCAGGAATTAATAATTGCATTTATCAAATTTAGTGAATTATGTCCTTCTCTTTTCCAACATTTAAATTCTTTGTTTCCATAATAAAATGAACCAGAACAATAATAAACTCTATTTATATCACCACCATTTTCTAAATATTTTAGTGCAATAAATGGTTTTATTGTTGAACCAGGTGGATAAATACCTTGAATACATCTATTTAATAATATATTTCTTGTGCTTGTTAATATATTTTTTTTTGTTTCTTCGTTAAATAAAAATTCATTTATATCAAAATCAGGAAAACTGCTCATTGCGTAAATTTCACCATTTTGTGGATTTAATATTATTATTGCTCCATTTTTATCTTTCGGAAATATTTCATGTATAAATTTTTGTAAGTCAAATTTGATAGTCAAAATTATATCATTTCCTGATATTGGTTTTTTTGTCCATTCTGTGATTGTTTTCTCATGCTGCCTACCTAATGCATCTACTATAAAACAATCTAAACCATTTTCTCCTATTAATAATTCATCATACTCTTTTTCTATACCTGTTATTCCAACTTCATTAAATTCATATTGTTTTATGTTTTTATCCAATCTTGCAATAAATTGAGTATAACCAATTACATTTGATAAAATATTTTTTTCATTGTAATATCTATGATAAACTGGCTTTATTTCTATTTCCTGTAATTCATTTATATATTTACTTAATCGTTCTATATCTTCTATTTTTAAAATTTTATTTATAATTTGACTCTTTATTTCATAATAATTTTTTCTGTTAAAATCAATTTTTAAAATATTTTCAAATATCATTTTAATTTTTGTATTTATTTCAAATTCTGGTTTTAAATATATTTTATAATCTGAAACATTACTTGCTAATAAAACATTTTCTGATGAATAAATTCTGCCTCGTAAATATGGAATAATCTCAAATTTAATAAAATTTCGAAATGATAATTTTTTAAAATAATCTCTTGAATAAATTTGAATATTCAATAAACTATAAGCTAATAATAAATAAATAAAAATTAAAAAAAATTTTATTACTTTTATTTTTTCAAACATATTAAAATAATGTTAATGTTGTAATATTTATTATATCTTTTAATTTTGAAAAAATATTTCTTTTCTTCCATTCTGAATATTTTATCTCTTTTGATTTTTTTAAATCTTCTAAAAATATTTCTTTCATTTGTAATGCTATGTCTTTATCTATTATATCAACATTGCATTCATAATTCATAAAAAATGCTCTATCTAAAAAATTTGTTGAACCAATTGATACATATATATCATCTGCAATAATATATTTAGCATGTAATACCTGTCCTTTTAATTCATATAACTCAATTCCATTTTTTAATAAATTACTAAAAAAAATCCTTGAAGCACGGCGAATTACTGGTAAATCTGTTTCACCAGGTAATATTATTTTTACATTAACTCCTCTTTCAACTGCACTTTTTAATGCATTTCGTATATAAATATTTGGAACAAAATAAGCATTCGTTATATAAATATATTCTTTTGCATTATTTATTATTTCTATATAATTATCTAATAGTTCATAATGTCCAAAAAATGGATATGTTGAAACAATTCGAACTTTTGTCCTGTTTTTTACTTTTATCTCATTTTTTCTTTCTATTGGTTTTTTATATGGTTTGATAAAATTTTCTACTTTTTCCTTTATTTCATTTAATAGAGGTATATGAATATTTTTATATACTATTCCCCAACCTGCATCTTTCCAACTTAACCAGAATGAATCTTCTAAATCTTTTATTGAATCTCCTACTATATAAACACCCAAATCGCGCCAATATTTATATTCTTTACCTAAACCTATGCCACTTACTACTCCATAATTTCCATCAACCACTAATACTTTCCTATGATTTCTATAATCAATTCGTAGTATTGTCCAATTAAATACAGGATTATAAACTCTTACATTTATTCCTTCTGCTAATAAACTGCAATATACTTTACTATCAGTATTTCTAGTGCCTATTGCATCAATTACTACATATATTTTTATCCCATCTTTTGATTTTGTTTTTAATAATTCAATAAATTTTTTACCAACTTCATCATTTCTAAATATATATTCTTCTAATAAAATGTATTCTCTGGCATTTTTTATTAATTCTTCCATTTTTTTTAATACTTGCTCTCCATTATCTAATATTTCAACATAATTATTTTTTTTTAGTTTTACATTTGTTATTTTATTAATATAATCTTGAAAAAATTCACTTTTTATTTCATCATCTTCTGGATTAAATTTTTCTTCTACTTTTAAACCTTCTCTAATTAAATATGCAAATCTTGATGTGAATTTTGTGCAATTAATAGATGATAATGAAATTATTAAACATATAATATAAAAAAAATTCATTATTTATTTTTAAAATTAATTTATTATATATTTTTAATTTTTTGTTCTATTAATTCAACTATTTTTTTGTGTATTTCTTCTATGCTTTTATTTACTTTTATTAAACAAATTCTTTCTGGTTCCTTTTTCATTATTTTTCTATAGCCATTTCTTACTTTTTGATGAAATTTTAAACTTTCAGCTTCTATCCTATCCATCTCTCCTTTTTTTGAATGTTTTTTATCAATATTTTTTGTCTTATTTAATCCTTCTTCTATTTCTATATCCATTAAAAATGTTATATCTGGTTTTCTATTATTTGTTGCAATATTATTTAATTCAATAATAAAATTTAAATCAATTCCTCTTCCATATCCTTGATAGGCTAATGAAGCATCTGTAAATCTATCACATATAATTACTTTTCCTGATTTTAATTCTTTTTCTATTTTTTCTGCTACTAATTGTCTTCTACTTGCTATGTATAATAATAATTCTGTGTATTTGTCCATTTCTTTATTTTTTTTATCCAATAAAATATTTCTGATTTGTTCTGAAATCTTTGTTCCACCAGGCTCTCTTGTATATATTACTTCTCTACCCTTTTTCTTAAAATATTTTATTAATAAATTTGCTTGTGTAGTTTTACCACTCCCTTCTGGACCTTCAAATGTTATAAATATACCTTTTTTTGCTTTCATATTATTCTCCTTAATTTTTTATATTTATTAATGTATCAAATAATTTTTGAAAATCATCAATTGAATAATATTCAATCATTATTAACCCTTTATTATTTTTATCCTTTATTTTTACTTTCGTTTTTAATTTTTCACTTAATTGTTCTTCTAATAATTTTATATCAGGATTTATATCATTTATTTTTTGGCTTTTTTCCAGGGCATCTATTTCTTCCAATGTTTTGTTTTGCCATTTCTTAACTAATTTTTCAGTATCATGAACACTTAAATTTTTTTCAATTATTAAATTATATGCTTTTCTTTGAATATTTGGATTATCTAAACCTAATAGAGCCCTTGCATGACCAGATGTTATTTTTTTTGTCTCAATTCCTTCTTTTACTAAATGAGGCAAATTTAATAATCGTAATGTGTTTGTAATCGCTACTCGACTTTTTCCAACTTTTTCTGCTATTTCTTGATGTGTTAATTTAAATTCAGTAATCAAACGCTGATAACCTTTTGCTTCTTCTATTGGATTTAAATTTTCTCTTTGTAAATTTTCTACTAATGCCATTAACAACATTTTTATATCATCAATATTTCGAATAATTGCTGGTATTGTTTTTCTACCTATTTTTTTAAATGCTCTAAATCTCCGTTCACCTTCTATTATTTCATATCTGTCACCTATTTTTCTAACACTAATTGGATGTATTATTCCACATTCTGCAATTGAATTACTTAATTCTTCTACATGTTCTTCTTTTATTGTATCTCTGGGTTGATATGGATTTGGATTAATTAATTCAAGTGGTATTTCTTCAATTTTTTCTATTTCTGTTTGATTATTTTGACTTTTAGAAACAAATAATGCCTCTAAACCTTTTCCTAATGCTTTTTTATTCATTCTTTAATCACCTCTTTTGCTAATGATATATACGCTAATGCACCTTTTGATGTTATATCATATTCTATTATTGATTTTCCATACGAAGGCGCTTCACTTAATTTAACATTTCTAGGTATAACTGTTTTAAAAACTAAATCTTTATAAAAATTTCTAACTTCTTCTTCTACTTCATAAGATATATTTGTTCTAACATCGAACATTGTTAAAAGTATTCCTTCTATATTTATCTCTTTATTTAAATTTTTTTTTACTAATTCTATTGTTTTCATTAATTCAGTTAAACCTTCAAGAGCATAATATTCTGTTTGTAAAGCAATAATAACACTATTTGATGCTGTTAATGCATTTAATGTTAATATTCCTAATGATGGTGGACAATCAATAATTATAAAATCATATTTTTCTATAATTGCTGAAATATTGTCTTTTAAAATATAATTCTTATCTTCAAATTCTAATAATTCTATTTGAGCTCCATTTAATTCATTATTTGAGGGTATTATATCTAAATTTTCTAAAGATGTCTTTAAAATTACTTCCTCTATTTTTATTTTTCCTAATAATAATTCATAAATTGATTTAGATATAGAATTTTTATCTATTCCTAATCCACTTGTAGCATTTCCTTGTGGATCAATATCAATTAATAATATTTTTCGGTTTAAAATAGATAAAGCTGCTGATAAATTTACTGCTGTTGTAGTTTTTCCTACTCCACCTTTTTGATTTGCTATTGTAATAATTTTTTTCATAATAATAAAAATAATTGTTTCATGTGAAACATTTTTTATCTATATTTTTTAATTATTTTATTACATTTTTTTATTTTGTCAAGAAAAATTTTTTATTAATTTTTTTATGTTAAAATTTTTATTTTCAATTTTTTTAAATTTAATAATATATCTTTTAAAATTATCAAAATTAAATTCTTTAATTTGCTCTAATTTTAAACCAGTATTAAATAATAATTCATTGAATTTATGATTATTTATATATTCAACAATCATTTTTTCAGTTAAAGAGGTTATTATTAAACTATTTTTTTTTATTAAGTATGTTGAGTATATAATTGAAATAGGAAACTTTTTAAAAGCTCTAAATATAACAATATCAAAATCAATAGTATTGATTTTTAAATATTTATTTATATCAATATTAATAATTTCAACATTTGATAATTCTAATTTTTTTATTAAACTTTCCAAAAAGTTACATATATTTTTTTTAGAATCTAATAAATAAAGAAATATATTTGGTTTAATTATTTTAATTGGTATTCCTGGAAAACCAGCACCAGTTCCTATATCTAATACTTTAATCTTTTCATCTGAAATAAAAAAAGAATATAATAATGAATCAATGAAATCTTTTAAATATATATCTTCAATTTTTTTATGACCACAAATATTTTTTTATGATTTATTATTATTTCATAATATTTTTCGAATATATATATTATATTTTTCTCATTATATAATTTAAATAATTTGAATTTATCATTTATTTCTTTAATTATTTCATTATAATTCATTTTGTTTTTTTATGTAAAAAATTAAATTATTTATATCTGAAGGAGTGATTCCTGGAATTTTCAATGCTTCACTAATTGTTTTAGGTTGAATTTTATCTAATTTTTCTTTTGCTTCTTTTTTTAATGAATTTATTTTAAAATAATCAATATTTTTTGGAATTATATAATTTTCATATTTTTTAATTTTTTCTATTTCTTTAAGTTGTTTATTTATATATCCTTGATATTTTATGGATATTTCTGCTTCATCTATTACTTCATATTTATATTTATCTTTAAAATTATTATCTAACTCAAAAATAAATTCTTTTGTTATATTTGGTCTTTTTAAAATTTCATAAAGTGATGTACCTGTTTCTAATTTATTTTCATTAAATGAGATTAATAAATTATTTACTTTTTCATTATTTAGTGATAATTTGTAATTTTTTATTTCAATAATAAATCTTTCAATATCTTTTTCAAATTTCTCTATCTCTTTTATTTCAATTTCATTTAATAAATTTAATTTTTTCGAATATTTTAATAATCTTATATGAGTATTTGTATGTCGCAATAATAACCTAAATTCAGCTCTTGAAGTAAACATTCTATAGGGTTCATTTGTTCCTTTTAAAACTAAATCATCTATCATAACACCTGTATAAGCTTCATTTCTTTTTAATATTAAAGGTTCATTATTTAATATTTTTTGAACAGCATTTATTCCAACTATTATTCCCTGTGCACCAGCTTCCTCATAACCACTTGTTCCATTTACCTGTCCTGCAAAAAATAAATTTTCAATAATTTTTGATTCTAAAGAATGAAATAATTGAGTAGGAGGAAAAAAATCATATTCAATAGCATACCCTGGCCTTAATATTTCAATATTTTCTAAACCTTTAATAGTTTTTAAATACTTATATTGTATTTCAAGTGGTAAACTTGTTGACAAACCATTTGGATAATATTCAGTTGTATTTCTACCAAGAGGTTCTAAAAAAACTTGATGATAGTGACCAGGAAATTTTACGATTTTATCTTCAATTGAAGGACAATATCGTGGTCCAATTGATTTTATTTTTCCGCCATATAATGCAGATTTTAATAAATTATCTCTTATTATTTTATGAGTTTCTTCATTTGTATATGTTAAATAGCATGAAACTTGTTCAATTTTTTTTTGTTTTGACCAAAATGAAAATAATGGCGGAGGTTCATCTCCTTCTTGTTTCTCTAATATTTCAAAATTTATTGTTTTTCCATCTATTCTTGGTGGAGTTCCAGTTTTTAATCTTGAAACCATAATTCCATATTTTTTTAATGAATTAGATAAATATTCACAACTTATTTCTGAAATTCTTCCTCCTTTAATTGTTTTATCACCAATATGAATAATTCCATTTAAAAAAGTTCCAGCTGTAATAATAACAACTTTACAATATATCTTATGACCGTATTCAGTTATTACACCTTTAATTTTATTATTTTCAACTATTAAATCAATTACATTATCTTGCTTTAATGTTAAATTTATATTTTTTTCTAATAATTCTTTCATAAGAGAAGAATATAACATTCTATCAGCTTGTGCTCTAATTGATTGAACAGCCGGACCTTTTTTCTTATTTAATAATCTAAATTGAATACCAGTTTCATCAATTACTTTTGCCATTAATCCTCCAAGTGCATCAATCTCTTTAACAAGATTACCTTTTGAAATACCCCCTATACAAGGATTACAAGACATTTGTGCAATAGTATCTAAATGATGAGTAATAAGTAATACTTTGCAGCCTAATTTTGCAGAAATATTAGCCGCTTCACAACCTGCATGACCAGCACCAATAACTATTATATCATAATCTAAATTACTCATAAAAAAAGTTTCATGTGAAACAATTAATAAAAATTACTAATAAATGATTTCATTTTTTCAATAATTTTATCAAAGAAAGAAATATCATCATTTTCTTTTAAAATTAATTCATAACCATATAAAATTAAACCAATAGCAGAAGAAAACTTAGGAGTTACTGAAAAAGAAGAATTATTTTTAATTTTAGGAACTCCTAATCTTGCTGGTAAACCAAATACACTTTCACAAACAGGAATCATACCTTTCATTTGAGAAGCACCACCAGTTAAAACAATACCACCATATATTAAATTTATTAATTTAGTGTCATCAACAATTTTTTTTAATAATTCAAAAATTTCTATAACTCTTGCATTTATAATATTACAAAAATCCTTATAATAAAATAATCTTGTTTCATTTTCATTCAAAAGTGGAACTTCAATTGTATCTTTATCTGAAATTTCATCAACAAAAGCATTTCCATATTTAAGTTTCAAATGTTCAGCCTGTGTAAAATGGATTTTTAAAACATTTGAAATATCTTTGGTAATATGATAACCACCTAATGCTAGAAGTTGAATATGTTTAAGCCCACCATGAGTATAAATAACAATATTTGAAGTTTTATCACCAATATCAATAATAATAACACCTCGATTTTTTTCATCTTCCGTTAATAAAGAAATTGATGCAGCAAAAGGATTAATAATAAAATTTATAACATTTAATCCAGCTTTTTTAAAACAATTTAAAATATTTTGAACAGAATTAATTAAGCCAGTTATAATATGAACTTCAACGCTTAATTTTTCAGCAGATAAACCAATAGGATTTTTAATTCCATCATTATTATTTACTTTATAAGATAATGGGATAATTTGTAAAATTTCTAAATCAGGTGGAATATTTATAGTTGTAGCATGTCTTAAAACTAAATCAACATCATCTTGATTGATTGGTCTATCATTTGGTATAGCAATTGTTCCTGAACTATTTATATTTCTAATATGGCCACCAGATATACCAACAAAAACATCTGGAATATGTTTTCCAATCATTTTTTCAGCTTTTTCATTTATTTTTATTATAGATTCAACAGCTTTCTCAACATTAACAACAGTTCCAACAGAAAAGCCTTCTGAATTTTCTTCTAATAAACCAACTAATTCAATTTGATTATCATCTTTAATTTCGCCAATTGCCATTTTTAATGTATTACTACCAACATCAATTCCACAAATAATATTATCATACATAAATATTCCTCCAACTTTTATTTAAATGAAATAACTGGTTCATTAAAACGCAAATCAATATAATTTATTTTAGTATAATCAACTTTATCTATTATATCTTTAAATAAATTAAACTTAATAATTAAATTAAATTTATTCAATTTTACAAATAATTGATAATAATTTACATAAATAATAATTTCATTATCAGAAATATAATAAATTTCTGAAACAGAAAAATCATTTTTATTAGAAAGAAAATCTAAAAATAACAAAATATAAGATAATTTTTCATCTAAAACATTATTATATATTAATTTTTCAATATTTGAAATAATTGGTAAATCAATAAATTCATTATTTACTTTATCAAAAATTATACCGCTACAATCAATAAGTTTAATATCATTATATATTTTTATGCACCCAATAGGTTTTCTTTCTATAACTTTAAAATGCAAAATTGAAGGATAAACTTTTGAAATATCAATTTGTAAAAATCTATCAGATTTTGAAAAAATATATTTTTTTAAATCATTCAAATCTAATAATAATAAATTTGGTTTATTGGAAATATATTTATTTTTAAAATAATCAGAAATAAGCAAATAAAAATAATCTTTTGGAATATAATACAAATTATCAATACGAATATCCTTAACAGAAAAATAATCTGATTTAATAGCATAATAATATAATTTTTTACCAGAAAAAAATAATAAAAAAATAATAAAAATTAAAAATAATAAATCTAATAAATTAGCAGAAAATAAAAATGAAAAATTAAATAATGATTTTTTATTTTTATTTAAATAATTTAAATCATTAAAATTATTCATAATTATATAGCGTAATATAAAATATTTAAAACTAAATTTTCATAAGATATATCAATTGCTTTTGCAGCTTTTGGTAACAAACTTGTTTCAGTAAATCCTGGTATTGTATTTATTTCTAAATAAAATAAATTTTGATTTTTTTCATCATAAATTATATCAATTCTACTCATTCCGGAACAATCGAATATTTTAAATATTTTAGAACAATCAATAAAAATCTTCTCTTTTATAAATTCTGGAATTTCTGCTGGAACAATAAAATCAGTCAAACCTTTTGTATATTTTGCCTCATAATCAAAATATTTATTTTTTGGTTTTATTTCAATTATTGGTAGATTTATTATTTTATTTTTTGTTCCAATTATACCAGCAGTTAATTCACGACCTGAAATATATTTCTCAATCACCAATTCATCACAATACTGAAAGCCTTTTTCTATACCGTCATAATACTCTTTTTCATTGAATGCAATTGTTAATCCTATACTTGAACCTTCAGTATCTGGTTTAATTACCAGTGGCAAATCAAATGGTAAATAAATATTTTCATTTTTATTTATGACGACAAAATCAGGTGTTGTAATATTATTTGCTTTAAAAACATATTTAGTAAATTTTTTACTCATTGTAATAGCACTACATAATGGTCCGCAACCAGTATATTTAATTTTATGAAATTCAAGCATTGATTGAATTGTCCCATCTTCACCATATTTCCCATGCAAAGCAATAAAAGCAAGAGTAACTTTATCATTTAATAATTCATTGATCGTATTAAAATTAAAATCATATAATTTATGTTTTATTTTTAAATTGTTTAATGCATTACTAATTCCTTTACCTGTTTTTAATGATATTTCTCGCTCAGATGATAAACCACCATAAATAACAGCAATATTTTCTTTTGAAACTAATTTTAATTTTTCTTCAAAATTCATAAATATTCACTCCTTTATATAATTTCAATTTCTAATTCTAATTCTCTATTAAACATATCTTTAACTTTTTTTTTAGCAATAGAAACTAATTCAATAAAATCATCAAATTTACCAGCACCATAATTTACAATAAAATTAGAATGTATTTCAGAAAAACCAACATCATTAATTCTAAATCCTTTTAAACCAGTTTTTTCTAATAAAAGAGCAGCAGGGCAATCAGAAAAATTTTTAAAAACAGAACCAGCATTTTTAAATTTTATTGGTTGTGTTTTTAATCTATGTTTCATATTTTTTTTTAATTCAGAAACAATATTTTCTTTAGCATATTTTTTATAATTAAGCATACCACTTAAAATAATATACTTTTTATTATGTTTAAAATAAGAATCTCTATAATTAAAAAACAAATCATTTTTAGAAAATTCAATTATTTTATCATCACTTAAATCCAGACATTCAACAGAAAAAATAAAATCAGAAATAGAAAAACCAAAAGCACCTGCATTATTACAAATAAGTCCAGCAAAAGTAGCAGGAATACCAATTAACCATTCAAAATTTGAAATATTATTTTTAATAAAAAAATTTATCATTTTATTCACTTGACATCCAGCAAAAATTTTAATATAATGGTTAAAAATATATATTTTTTCAAATTCACCTGTTAATTTTATAATTTCTAAATCATAGTATTTATCTTTAAAAATTAAATTTGAACCATTACCAATAATAAAAAAATTTTTACTTATTTTTAAATACTCATATAATTCATCTATTGAAAAAATTTCAATATATTTTTTTACAATTCCGCCAATTGAAATTGTTGTTAATTTTTTTAAAGAATAATCATAATAAATTTTCATAAAAATTATTTGTATTTTTTCATTAATTCAGTTGCAATTATTTCACCAACTTTCCAGATATTACCTGCACCAATAGTTAAAATCACAGAATTAGGTTTAATATTATTTAATACATAATTTACAATTTCAGAATGTTCAGAAATATATTCAATATTTTTAAAGCCAGATTTTTTTATATATTTTATAATCAAATTTGAATCAACATTTTCTATTGGTTTTTCAGAAGCAGCATAAATATCAGTAATGATAATCTCATCAGCATATTTAAAAGCTCTACCAAAATCTTTTGCTAATAATAATGTTCGAGTATATCTATGCGGCTGAAAAATACATATAATTTTTTTATCTGGATATGATAATCTTGCTGCTTCAACAGTATTATAAATTTCTGTTGGATGATGTCCATAATCATCAATAATTAAAATATTATTTACATTACACTTAATTTGAAATCTTCTTTGAACGCCTTTATAAGTTAATAATGTTTCTTTAATCAAATCAAAATTAACAGAAAAAATTTGAGAAACAGTAATAGCACCGAGCACATTAAGAATATTATATTTCCCTGGTAAATTAAGTTTTATTCTTCCTAATAATTTACCAAAATAATAAACATCAAAAGAAGAAGAAGATTCATTAAATACAATATTTTTTGCATATATATTTGCATTTTCAGAAAAACCATAAGTAAAAACTTTTTTATTAATATCTTTTATAATACTTGTAGCATTTTTATCTTCAATACAAATTACAACACAACCATAAAAAGGAACTTTATTAGCAAATTCAATAAAACTATTTTTAATATTATCAAAAGTTTTATAATAATCAAGATGATCATTATCAATATTAGTAATAACAGAAACAATAGGAAATAATTTTAAAAAAGAGCCATCACTTTCATCTGCTTCAGTAACAAGAATATCGCTTTTTCCTAATTTTGCATTAGAACCAATACTATTTATTTTTCCACCAACAACAAAAGTAGGATCAAAACCAGCAGCTGATAAAATTAAAGAAATAAGAGAAGTTGTTGTTGTTTTTCCATGACAACCTGCAATTGCAATACTATATTTTAATCTCATAAGTTCAGCTAACATTTCAGCTCGAGAAATAACAGGTATTCGATTTTTTTTTGCATATATTAATTCTGGATTATCTTCTTTAATAGCAGAAGATAAAACAACAACATCCACATTTTTTAAATTTTGAGCTGAATGTCCAATATATATTTCAATACCAATTTTTTTTAAATGAGTTACATAATCATTTTCATATAAATCAGAGCCTGAAATTTTCCAGCCAAGATTATGTAAAACTTCTGCAATTCCACTCATTCCAACGCCACCAATACCAACGAAATGAACTTTATTTATATTTATTCTATTAAACATAATTTACATCTCTCTTGAAATATTTATTAAAATTCCTGCACTAAATAAAAAAACAATAAGTGAAGAACCCCCATAACTAATAAAAGGCAGAGTAATACCAGTAGTTGGAAATACACCAGTAACAACAGCAATATTAATAATAAAATGAAAAGTAAGAATAAAAGTAAAACCAATAGCGAATATAAAATTAAATGGATTATTTATATTATTATATGCAATTTTAAAACCTCTATAAATAATAAACAAATAAATAAAAATAATAAACAAAGCACCAATTAAACCTACTTCTTCACAAATAATTGAAAAAATAAAATCAGTATGTGCTTCAGGCAAATAACCACTTTTTAAAATACTATTACCAATTCCCTGACCAAGAATGCCTCCACGACTGATTGCAAAATAAGATTGAATAATATGATAACCTTTATCAAGAGGGTCAGCCCAAGGATTTAAAAAAGCAATAATTCTTCGCATACGATAAGGTGATAAATATAAAAAAATTCCGCCTAAAATAAACATTAGTATTAAAGAAAAAATAATATAAGATAATCTAAAACCCATTATATATAGTAATGAAATTGATAAAGTAAAAAAAAGAATAGTTGTACTAAAATCAGGTTCTTTCACGATTAATAAAGAAACAAATAATGTTATAATAAAAAAAATCAAAAAATATTTTTTTTGAAAATCATTATTATAAAACATATAATGTTTTTTTTCAAAAAAATAAGCATAAAAAAATATTAATGTAATTTTTACAATTTCAGAAGGTTGTAATTTAAAAAATTTAAGATTTATCCAGCGAAAAGCACCACCACTTTTAACTCCTATTTTAGGTATAAACACTAAAAAAAGTAAAATAATAGAAACAAAAAATAATAGACCAGAATATTTTTTAAATTTATACAAATTCAAAAAAGATGAAGAATAAATAAAAAGAATTAAACCAATTAAAATATTAACTAATTGTCTTTTTAAAAAATAATTTTCATCATGAACTTTTTTATAAGCTTCAATTGAACTTGCACTATATATAAAAATTAAACCAATAAAGATAATCAGAATGATAGCAAGCATAAGGAAAAAATCATATTCTGAATTTATAAACATTTTTAATAATTTTCTCATAATGCAATAACTAATTCTTTAAATTTTTTTCCTCTATCTTCGAAATTTTCAAACATATCAAAACTTGCGCATGCTGGTGAAAATAATACAATATCATTTTCTTTTGCTAAATTATATGCTTTATTTACTACTTCAAACAAGGTATCACAAATAAAATAATTTTCTTTTAAGTTTAATTCTTTTAAAATTATCTCTTTTGCTTCTCCAAATAAAATTACATATTTTACTTTTTCTTTTATAATATTTGCTAAAATACTAAAATCAAGACCTTTATTTCTTCCACCTAAAATAAGAATAATATTATTATTAAAAGCATTTAATGCAGTTAAAGTTGCCATTGGCGTAGTTGATTTTGAATCATTATAAAAAGAAACATTTTTTATTTTTCTTACAAACTCCAATCTATGTTCTAATCCTTTAAAATTTTCTACTGTTTTCTTTATAACATTTTCATTTATATTAAAAATAAGAGCAGCAGCAACAGCAGCACAGATATTTTCATAATTATGTTTTCCTAATAAATTTAAATTATTAAAATTTATTTTTCCTGTTCGTTGATTTATTGAATATTCTAAATAATCTTTTATATTCATATTTACAAAATTATTTTCAGAATAATTTATAAAAATTTTATTTATTGGTTTTTGAATGAAATTTTTTAAGTTTGAATTTATTACAAGATAATCATTTATACTTTGATTTTTTATAAGTCCTAATTTAGAATTTCTATAATCTTCAAATGAACTATATCTATCTAAATGATTTGGATAAACATTAAGAATTATACTAATGTAAGGATGAAAAGAAAAAAGAGTATCAATTTGAAAACTACTTAATTCTAATACAACAATAGAATTTGATTTTATTTCATTAACAAAATTAATAAAAGGAAAACCAATATTTCCAGCAACAATTGTATGAAAACCAGCATTTTTAAATATTTCACCAGTTAATGTTGTTGTTGTTGATTTACCATTTGAACCAGTAATAGCAATAATCTTTGCTTCTTTATTACAAAACTGATAAGCCAACTCTATTTCACCAATATATTTTTTCTTTGCTTTTTGAATTTCAATTACAATATTTGAATTTAAAGGCACACCAGGACTTAAAACAATTAAATCAGAATTTAAAATTTTATTTAAAGTATGTTTACCAGTTTCATATTCAATTTGATTTTTTTTTAACAATTGAATAAATTCAGAATCTTCACTAATAAAAGAATAATCACTAATAAAAACATTAAAATTTTTTTGTTTTAAAAAAATAGCAGATGAAACGCCTGAGCGTGCAATACCAATAATAGAAATATTTTTAACATTCTCAAACATAAAAAAATTATTGAAATTTAACAGTTGCAAGAGTTATTAAAGTTAGAATAATACTAACAATCCAGAATCTCAAAATTATTTTTGGTTCTTTTAATCCCATTTTTTCATAATGATGGTGAATTGGTGCCATAAGAAAAATTCGCTTTTTATAAAGTTTAAAAGAAAACACCTGTAACATCACAGACAAAGCTTCAATAACAAAAATACCACCTGCAAAAATAAGTAATAATTCTTTTTTTATAACAATAGCAGTATAACCAATAGCAGCACCAATAGCAAGCGAACCAGTATCACCCATAAAAACAGAGGCAGGATAAGAATTAAACCAGAGAAAACCTAGCATTGCACCAATAATAGCAGCGCAATAAACAGTCATTTCAGCAGCACCCTGTATAAATAAAATATTTAGATAAGAAGCTATTTTCCAGTTACCAGCGAGATAAGAAAGAACAGCAAATGAAACAGCAGTAAGTGCAACAGTTCCAGCTGCAAGACCATCTAAACCATCAGTTAAATTTACAGCATTTGAAGAACCAGTAATAACAAACACAACAAAGACAATATAAAAATAATTAAGATTTATTAAAAGGTTCTTAAAAAAAGGAATAGAAATATAAGTTGTATAAATAGTTGAAACAAAATTTTTATAATCAAGTTCAGAAGGATTAAAACCTATATCCCATAATTTTGCAACATAAACTTTATAAACATAAATAATAATTCCAATTAATAAAGAAACATAAATTTGTAATAATAATTTATATCTTGCTTTTAAACCTTCAGGATTCTTTTTTGTTAATTTTAAATAATCATCAATAAAACCAATAATACCAAAACCAACTAAAACAATAAGACCCCATAAAATAAATAGATTTTTAAGATTTGCACATAATAATATTGAAATAATAGTAGAAATTAAAATAATTAAACCACCCATTGTTGGTGTGCCAAGTTTTAATTGATGTGATTCTGGATAACCATAATCTTTTCTAATCATTTGTGATATTTTATATTTTCTTAAATAATCTATTATATATGGACCAATGATTAGTGAAATAATAAAAGCAATAAATAAAGAAATAAAAGCACGAACAGTAATAAATCTAAAAATTCGTAAAACAGAAAAAATAGTTCCTTCTTTAAAAAATGTTAAATATAAAAAATAAAACATTTTATATTCCTCTTTTTAAAATTTTAAATAATCAAAAATTCTTTCTAACTTAATTCCACGCGAACCTTTTATAAATAATAAATCATTTTCTTTTAATTCATTATTTAGTTTTTCGCAAATTTTTTTAATTGAATCATCTGATTTATCGTATAAAAATAGATTTACATTTGTTGATTTAAAATTATCATAAATCACTTTAATTTCATTTCCAACTAAAAATAAAAATTTTAGTTTTTTTACTTGTTCTAAATAGGTAGTCATATTTAAATGTAATTGTGTTGAAAACTCACCTAATTCAAGCATATCACCAAACACAATAAAAATATTTCCTTTTACATCAAAACTATTTAAAGTTTTCAAAGCAAATTGAGCAGAACCAGGATTAGAATTATAACAATCAACATAAAAAATAATTCCATTTCTTTCAAAAATTTCAGACCTTTTATCAGCACTTTTATAATTTTCGAGTGCAGTTTTAATTACATCATCAGAAATACCATAATATTTAGCAATAGTAGCAGCACCAATTGAATTTAATAAATTATGTTCACCAATTATATTTAATTTTATAATAGTATCACAAAATTTAAATTCATAATACCCATTTTTATTTGTTAATATTTCTACTGGATAATATGAATCTGTTATTCCATATTTTATTATCTTTAAATCAGATGGTGCATAATTTAAAGTCTTTAATACATTTTCATTATCACCATTTAAAAATGCTATCTTTTCTTTTAAATTTTGCAATATTTCTGATTTTGCTTTAATTACATTTTCAAGTGAACCAAGCCCTTCTAAATGTGATGGAAAAACTGATGTAATAATAGCAGAATCAAGTTCTATTATATCAGCAAGATAAAAAATTTCTCCTAAATGATTCATTCCTAATTCAAATATACCAACTTCTGTTTCAGAATTTATATTAAAAATAGAAAGAGGAAGACCAATAGCATTATTAAAATTTTTTATTGAAGTAATTGTTTTTTTAACTAAAGAAAAAATTGAGAATAATAGATTTCTTGTTGTTGTTTTTCCATTTGAACCAGTTATACCAATTGTTAAAATATTAAATTTCTTTTTATAATAATTTGCTAATTTACCAAGTGCTTTAATTGTATCATCAACAAACAAAAAATATTTAAAAGAAGAGAGAGACGAATTTTGATTAATAATATTTTTAAAAGAATGATTAACTACACAAATTTTAGCACCTTGATTTATTGCATTTATAACAAAATTATGTCCATCAAAATTTTCACCGATTAACGCAAAAAAAAGAGAATTTGAACAATCCTTTCGAGTATCAGTTGAAATATTACTAATAAAAAAATCATTTTCGATTGTTTGATTATTAAATAATTTTGCTATTTCATTATAGTAAATTTTTTCCATCGTTTAATTATCTTCCTTATTTTTATTATTATTATTTTCATTTACATTATTACCATTACCGTTTTCTTCATCAGGAATAACACGACAGACATCCATAACTTTATCATTTTCATTTAATCTAATAACACGAACACCTTGTGTATTTCTACCAATATTAGAAATATCTTTAACATACAAACGAATAATAATGCCATTTTGAGTTATGAGCATAAGTTCATCAGTATTATTAACACCTAATATTGCGATAGTATTACCATTTTTTTCTGTGCGTTTAATATTTATAATTCCTTTACCACCTCGCGATTGTTTTCTATATTCACTTTCATCTGTTCGTTTGCCAAATCCAACATCAGTAACAGCGAGAATAGACATACCAGAAACAAGAGGAATCATACCAACGACTTTATCACCTTTTGATAATTTAATACCACGAACACCATAAGCTGTACGACCCATAGGTCTAACTTCAGTTTCAGAAAAGCGAATTGCTTTACCTGATTTAGTTCCAAGTAAAATATCAGTTTTTCCATCAGTCACTTTAACTTCAATAAGATTATCATCAGGTGGAATAGTCATAGCAATTATACCAGATGAGCGCGGATTACTAAAAAGCATAAGATTACATTTTTTTACAATACCTTTTTCTGTTGTAAAAAATAAATATTCAGAATCAGAAAATTTTTTAATATTTACAAATGCTTTTATTTTTTCATCTTGTTCAAGTGGCAATAAATTTACTATTGCTTTGCCGCGTGATAATCTACCACCTTCTGGAATATCATATACTTTTAACCAATAACATTTACCTTTATTAGTAAAGAAAAGAATATAATTATGAGTTGAAGCAACAAACATATATTCAACAAAATCATCTTCTTTAGTTTCCATTCCGTATTTACCTTTACCACCGCGCGCTTGACTTTTATAAATATTTATATTCATTCTTTTAATATAACCAGAATGAGAAATAGTAATAACAACATTTTCATCAGCAATTAAATCTTCAACTGATAATTCTTTTGAATCAGCAATAATTTCAGTCTTTCTTTTATCTCCATATTCTTTCTTTAAATTTTCCATTTCTTCTTTAATTAAATTAATAACCATATAAGGATTTTCAAGAATACTTTTCAAATATTCAATAGTTTGAATTAATTCAAGATATTCAGTTTCAAGTTTAGTAACTTCAAGACCAGTTAATCTTTGCAATCGCATTTCAAGAATTGCCTGTGCTTGTGTTTCAGTTAATTCAAATCTATTCATTAATTTATTTTTAGCATCATTAAAATCAGCTGCTTTTTTAATTAATTCAATAACTTCATCAATATTAGCAATTGCAATTTTTAAACCTTCTAAAATATGAGCACGAAGTTCTGCTTTTTTTAAATCATATTTTGTTCTTTTAATTATTACTTCTTTTCTAAATTCAACAAAATAAGTAAGAATTTCTTTTAAATTAAGAACACGAGGTTTACCATTAACAATCGCAAGTAAAATAATACCAAATGAAGATTGTAATTGAGTATGTTTATATAATTGATTTAAAACAACTTTAGCAATAGCACCTTTTTTGATTTCAATAACAATTCTAATTCCTTCTCTATCAGATTCATCACGAATATCACTAATACCATCAATTTTATCTTCTCTAACTAATTCAGCAATTTTTTCAATTAAATTTGCTTTATTAACCTGATAAGGAATTTCAGAAATAATAATATTTTCTTTTCCACCTTGTTTTCCAACTTCAATAAAAGCCCGAGATTGAATATTTATTGTTCCTTTTCCAGTTTCATAAGCATTGATAATACCTTCTCTACCAGTAATAATTGCACCAGTTGGAAAATCTGGTCCTTTAATAAAATTCATTAAATCTTTAACAGAACAATCAGGATTATCAAGTAAAAAAATAATAGCATCACAAACTTCATTTAAATTATGAGGTGGAATATTTGTAGCCATACCAACAGCAATACCACTTGAACCATTTAAAATTAAATTAGGTAAAACTGATGGTAAAACTTCTGGTTCCTGTAAAGTCTCATCAAAATTAGGTCTGAAATCAACAGTTTCTTTTTCTATATCTTTTAATAATTCAGAAGCAATTTTAGCCATTCGTGCTTCAGTATAACGCATAGCAGCAGGACTATCGCCATCAATAGAACCAAAATTTCCCTGGCCATCAATCAAAGGATAACGAAGTGAGAAATCCTGTGTCATTCGAACAAGTGCATCATAAACAGCAATATCACCATGTGGATGATATTTACCTAATACTTCACCTACAATTCTTGCTGATTTTTTATATGGTTTATTGTAAGTTAAACTTAATTCATTCATTGCATAAAGAATTCTACGATGAACAGGCTTTAAACCATCACGGACATCAGGTAAAGCACGACCAATAATAACACTCATTGAATAATCAATATAAGAATTTTTCATTTCATCTTCGATGTAAGCATTTATAATATTACCATTTTCAATCAATTTTTTTTACTCCTTTCAAATAATCAAATATCAAGATTTTTTACTTCTGTTGCATACTCTTCAATAAATTTTCTTCGTAGTTCAACATCATTTCCCATTAGGATTGAAAATATTTTATCAGCTTCAATACCATCAGCAATAGTTACTTTTAATAAGATACGATTTTTAACATCCATTGTAGTTTCCCATAATTGTTCTGGATTCATTTCACCTAAACCTTTATATCTTTGAATAGTCATACCTTTTTTTCCATTTTCTAAAATGAATTCAACAAGTTCATTTAATGTATTTTTAGTTACTAACAAATTATTATTTTGTAAATCAAAAATACTAAAAGGTGGTTTATTAAAATTATTTATATATGGAAATAATTTATTTAATTCTTTAAAATCATTTGATTTAAGATAAGATATTTCAACTATTCGTTCACTATTATCCAATGTATAATGAAGTAATAAAATATCATGAGATTTAGTAAAGTAAATATTAGAATAATTATTTTTTTCTAATAAAGAAATAATAGAATCAAAATTTTCAGAAGAAAGAGCAGAAATAATTTCTTTATAATTTTCAAAAAATAAAGATAAATCAGATTCAACAAAACCATACTTATTTATTTTATCTATTAACATTGTATATCTAATAATTTTTTTAGTAAGATTAAATAATTTATCATTTTTAAATTCATCATTATTATTATTTTTAATAAGCAATGTTTTTAAAGAAGCATTTAAAATAGTATCCTGTAATTCTTTTTCAGAATGCAAATAAATTTTTTCTTTTCCTTTTTTAACTAAATATAAAGGTGGTTGAGCAATATAAACATAACCTCTTTCAATTAACTCTGGCATATACCTATAAAAAAAAGTAAGAATAAGAGTTCTGATATGCGAACCATCAACATCAGCATCAGTCATAATAATTATTTTATTGTATCTGATTTTTGAAATATCAAACTCTTCTTCTCCAATACCAGTTCCAATTGCTGTTATTAATGTTCTTATTTCTTCATTTGATAATGCTTTATCTATTCTTGTCTTCTCTACATTCAGTATTTTACCTTTTAAAGGAAGTATTGCTTGAAATTGTCTATCTCTCCCCTGTTTAGCAGAGCCACCTGCACTATCACCCTCGACAATAAAGAGTTCTGTAAGATTAGGATCTCTGATAGAACAATCAGCTAATTTTCCAGGTAAAGAACCAGATTCAAGTGCACTTTTTCTTCTTGTTAATTCTTTTGCTTTGCGTGCTGCATCTCTTGCACGAGCAGCTAATAATCCTTTTTCAATAATTGTTCTTGCTACTTTTGGATTTTCCTCAAAAAAGATTGATAACTTTTCACATGTAATACTTTCAACAATTCCTTGAACTTCATTATTACCTAATTTTGTTTTTGTTTGTCCTTCAAATTGTGGATTAGGAACTTTTACAGAAATTATAGCAGTAATTCCTTCACGAACATCATCACCTGTTAATAATTCATCATCTTTTTTAAAAATATTATTCTTTGTTGCATAATCATTTATTACTCTTGTTAATGCTTTTTTAAAACCAGTTAAATGAGTTCCACCTTCATGTGTATTTATATTATTTACAAAAGAAAAAATATTTTCCTGATACGAATCATTATATTGAATTGCGACTTCAACAATAACTTCATCTTTTTCATCAGTAAAATAAATAATTTCTTTATGAAGTGGCTGTTTATTTTGATTTATTTCTTTAACAAATTCAATAATACCATTTTTAAAAATATATGTTTCTTGCCTATTTACTTTTTTATCAATGAAATGAATTTTAATACCTTTATTAAGATAAGCAAGTTCTTTTAATCTTGATGAAATAATATCAAATTTAAAATCAATTTCAGGGAAGATTTCATAATCAGGATAAAATGTAACTTTTGTACCTCTTTTATCAGTTTTACCTTTTTCCAATAATTTTGTTACAGGTTTTCCACGCTCACAACGAATAAAATAAATTTTATTATTTCTATAAACTTCAATTTCAAGCCATTCAGAAAGAGCATTAACACAGGATAAACCAACACCGTGTAAACCACCTGATATTTTATAAGTTGCTTTATCAAATTTACCGCCTGCGTGTAATTTAGTAACAACTAATTCAACCCCAGAAATTCCATATTGTGGATGAATATCAACAGGAATACCACGACCATTATCAATCACAGTTACTTCATCATCTTCTGATATTTGAACAGTAATTTCATCACAATAACCAGCAAGTGCTTCATCAATACTATTATCAACCACTTCATTAACAAGGTGATGAAGACCATGCGAACCAGTGCTACCAATATACATAGCAGGTCTTTTGCGAACTGCTTCTAAACCATCAAGTACTTTAATATCATCAGAATCATAATCAACATTTTGGTTTTTTATAATTTCTTCAGCCATAAATATCACACCTATAAATTAATATAATTAGCATCAAAATTAAATTCATCAGTAGAAGTAAGAATAACCTGTGAACAATTATTTAAAATATTTATAATATATTCTTTTTTCTTTTTATCAAGTTCAGAGAATACATCATCAAGTAAAAGAATAGGTAAAAGGTTGAAATAATTTTTATAAAAATAAAATAATGCTAATTTTAAAATAATTGCAGCAAATTTTTGTTCACCATAAGAAGCAAAAAATCTTGCATCTCTTTTATTTATCTGGATTTTTAAATCATCAATATGTGGACCAAAACAGGTATAACCTAATTTAATTTCCTCATTCATATAATTACTACTTAATTCATTTAATACATATTCTACTTCTTCTTTTTCTGTTATATTCTTATAATTTACATAATTAAAAGTTATTAATAAATTTTCAGAAAAAATTTTATGAAGAATAGAATTAAATCTATTTATAAATTCTATTCTTTTTAAAATAATTTCTTTTGCAAGATTAATAAATTTTTTTGTATAAATATTAAATAATTTATCATTAATTTTTTTTTCTTTTAAAAAAAAATTTCTTGTTTTTAAAATTTTTTTATATTTTTTTAAAGAACAAAAATACTCTCTATCATAAAGAGAGATATAAGTATCAATAAATTTTCTTTTATATTCAGGTGCATCTTTTACTATGTTAATATTATCTGGTTCAAATAAAATAATATATATTTTACCGAGCAAATCAGATAATGAGGAAATAACCTCATTATCATAAAAAATTTTTTTACCTAAATATTTTGTATAAGTAACTTTAATATTATGTTCAATAAAAGCATCATCATAAAATAAATTAATTAAAAAAAAATCAGATGAAAAATTAATTAAATCATTTTCTTTAATATTTTTAAATGATTTAGAAAAAGCACATAAATAAATAGCTTCAATAATATTTGTTTTTCCAATTCCATTTGGTCCATATATAACATTTATCTTTTTATCAAAAAAAAATTCTTTTTCCGAATAAATTCTAAAATTTTTTAAAAAAAGTTTTTTTATAATCAATGTAATTACAACATCATTGGCATTATAATAATTATATGATTATCATTATCAATTGGCTTAATTTTTATAGGTTTCTTTTTATCTATAAAAGTAAGAATTAAATTTTCATCATCTATTTCTTTAATACATTCTCTAAAATGTCTTCCATTAAAAGAAATTTTAAATTCATTTTCATATATTTGATTAGTTTTATATTTTTTAGAAATATAACCTTCATTTTCAGATTTTGCTTCGAAAATTGCTTCATTATCTTTTAAAGTTAAATAAATTTGTGGATTAGATTTTTCTTCTGAAAAAATTGAAACAAGAGAAATAATATTAAGCAATTTTGTTTTTTCAATTTCTAATGAATAATTATAACTTGAAGGAATGACACGCATATAATCAGGATAATTAGCATCAATTAAACGAGTATAAATTTCAATATTAGAACCAATTCTTAATAATGCTTTTTTCTCCTCTAAATTCCAATATATTCTTACTCTCTTATTATTTTCAGAAGCATTGCATTTTAATATTTCAACTGGAATCCTTTTTGGAAATAACAAAGAAATTTTATTTTCACTTTTAATATTTTCAAGATGGTCAGTAATTAAAATTAAACGATTAGAATCAGTAGCAACAAAACGAATTTCATCGCCAAAAAATTCACATAAAACACCTTCAACAAATTTTCTGCTTGGATCAATACCAGTTGCAAAATAACATTTTTTAAAATAATCCTGTAATTGAGAAAGTTCTAATTCAATATAATTTTCTTCTGAAATATCGAATTTTTTCGGGAAACTTTCACCATCAATATAATTTAAATAACTATTTAAACCTATATCAGTGATATTTAATGATAATTTGTTATTTTCAAAAGATATATTTACTTCCTCAATTTCATTTGTTATTTCTTTTATTAAATCAAATAATATTTTTCCATTGAATGCAATCGGAGGACTGCTTATTTTTTCATCTATTTTTATTATTTTTCTAATAAATACTTCAAGGTCAGTTGCACTAAATATTATGTTATCATCTTCTATTTCAAGTAAAATATTTTTTAAAATTTCTTTTATTGCTTTCTCACTCGCTATACTATTTACAAGTTGTAAAGTTTCAACTAATTCTTTTGACTTAATTTTTAAATTCATATTATCCTCCAAAAAAAGTAATAATATATTTAATAAATATTAATTTATTATATATATTATGTCAACAAAAAAATGTTAAAAAATTATTTAACTTATATATTTTGTATAAAAAAAATTGTTATAAATTTTTTTATTTTTTGTAATTTAATTATTTAAGAAAAAAATAAAATGTTTATAAAAAAAATAATTAACAAATTATAAAAAAAATTTATCAACAATTGTTTAAATTAACAACCTAATTGTTCTTTAATCTTTTTTATTATTTCTAAAATTTTTGTATTACTTGCAATTTTCTTTTCTATTTTCGCATAAGCATTTATAACAGTTGAGTGGTCTCTACCACCAAATTCTTCTCCTATTTGTTGTAATGAATTATCAGTTAAAGTTCTTGCTAAATACATTGCTAAATGTCTCGCAAATGAAATATTTTTTGTCCGTTTTGATGATTTTAAATCACTTATTGAAATATTAAAAAATTTACTTACAACTTTTTGGATTTCATTTATATCAATTTTTGTGTAATTTGAATTATTACCATTTTCTTCAATTATATCTTTTAATACTTTTTGTGCAAGTTCATAAGTAATATCAACTTTCATAACAGAAGAAAAAGCAATAAGTTTTGTAAGAGCACCTTCTAAATCACGAATATTTGATTTTATATTTGTTGCAATATAATTTATAACATCATCAGGAATAGGAATTTTATTATTATCAACTAATTTTTTTAAAATTGCAATTCTTGTTTCAATTTTTGGCGGCTGAATATCAGCAAGTAAACCTGAAACAAATCTTGTTTTTAATCGTTCTTCCATTTTTAATTCTTTTGGTGGTTTATCACAGGTTATTACAATTTGTTTTTGTGCAGTAAATAATGTATTAAATGTATGAAAAAATTCTTCCTGTAACTGTTCTTTACCAGCAAGAAATTGAATATCGTCAATTAATAAAACATCAAAATTTCTATATTTTTCTCTAAATGATAATGTATTTTTTTTTGTTAATGATTCAATATATTCATTTGTAAAATTTTCGCAGGTAATATAAAATAAAGATAATTCTTTAAGATATTTCATTACATAATGACCAATTGCTTGCATTAAATGAGTTTTTCCTAAACCAACACCACCATAAATAAATAATGGATTATATTTTTTTGCTGGTTCTTTAGCGACTGCAAGAGCAGCTGCATGCGCAAATTGATTACTATCTCCTACAATAAAAGTTTCAAATGTAAATTTTGGATTTAGTTCTTGATAATTACCAAATATTTTTAATTGTTTTGTTTGTTTTGTTTCTTTTTTTATTTGTTTTTCTTCTTCTGGTTGATTGAATAAATCTAATGGTTCAATTTCAAATTCTAAATTTAATTCTTTATTAAAAACATTTTTTATACACGAATAAACTTCTTTTTCAAATCTATTTAATATTTGTTTTTTATAAAAAAGAGTTGGAATTTTAATAATGAAATTATTATTATTCACAGCAAATTTTAATTGAGAAAACCATAGTGAAAATGATTCTTCACCAATCTTTTTTTTAAGTGTTTCTATAAATTTATTTAATAGATTATCATCTTTTTTCATAAGCGAAAATAGTATAAAAAAATAAAAAAAAAATCAAATAAAAAATGAAAAAAATTTTTTAAAAATTAACAAATTATTAACATTTTATTTTAAAAGACTAATAATTAAATTTACTCACAAAAAATATAAGATACGAAATTTTTAAAAATAAATTATTAACATTTCAACAAATTATTAACAATAAAAACCTGTTAATAATTTCTCCTATTTTCTTTTATAATCATCTTCATAGCGTATTATATCATATTCATCTAATTTTTCGCCAAATTGTATTTCTATTATTTCAATATTTTTTTTTGTATTATTTATTAATCTATGCTTAATTTTTTTTGGAATAAATATATATTCATTCTCTTTCAATGTGTATTTATTATTATCTTTAATTACAATAGGATTACCTTTAATTACGACCCAATGTTCATCACGAAAATTATGTGATTGCAGACTTAATTTATGATTTGGATGAACACAAATTCTTTTTATTAGATAATTTACGCCTTTTTCAATAACATAATAATAACCCCATGGTTTTTGAACTAAAGCATGAAGTTTATATTCTTCTCTATCCTGTTCTTTTAATTTTTCAAATATATTTTTTACATATTGTGTTTGTTCAATATTACAAACAAGCAAAGCATCTTTTGTATCAACAATTGCTAAATTATTTATTCCAACAATTGCTGTTAACTTTTCTTTTGAAAAAACAAAATTATTTGATGAATTAAAATTAATTATATCACCTTCAAAATAATTATTATTATTATCTTTTTGTTGAATATCAAAATATGCTTTCCAGTTTCCTATATCAGACCAGCCTATATTTTCTGCTTTTGAAATTAATATATTTTTTGTTTTTTCCATTACTGCATAATCAATTGATATATTTAATAATTTTGAATATTCATCTTCTTTAAAATTAGAATTTATATAATTATTTATTCCATTTAAAACATCAGGACAAAATTTATTTAATTCATTAATCATAGTATTTTTATTAAACAAAAAAATACCACAATTCCAGAAGAAATTTGAATCATTAAAATATTTTTTTGCAGTTTCAAAATCTGGTTTTTCAAAAAAGCCCTCAACAAAATAGATATTTTTTTCATAAGCAGCAGAAGAAGATTTAATATAACCAAAATTTGTATCAGGATAAGTTGGTTTTATACCAAATGTAATGATGTAATTATTTTTAGCAGCATTTATTGCTGATTTTATAATTTCAGTAAATTCATTATTATTTAAAATAATGTGGTCAGACGGTGAAACCAGAAATAAATCATCATTATCAGAAGTAAGCATAGCGAGCGCAATAGCAGGTGCAGTATTTCTTGCTAATGGTTCTTGAATAATTTTGTAATTTATATTTTTAAAAACAGAAAGTTGATTTATAAAAATATCTTCATTTATATTTTTATTTGTCACAATAATAAAATCATTTGAAACTGGTAAAAATCGTTTTATTGTTGATTGAAATAGTGTTTCATTATTAAATAGTGAGAGCAGATATTTTGGATAATATTCTCTACTTAAAGGCCAGAGTCTTGTGCCACTGCCACCAGCTAAAATAATAATTTTCATTCTTTTATTATCCTTTATTTAAAAAAATTTTAAAGTTAAAAAAATACAACAAAAAAATTTTTTGTCAATAAAATTTTTATAATAAAATTATTATTTTTTTGTTTGAATAAATTTTTTAGAAATATTAAATATTTTTATATATATAATTTTTATTCCACCATTTTTTTTAGTGAATAACAAATTATTTTCATTATAATTTTTATATAGTTCCTTTGCAGGTAAATCATATTTATTATTTATAGATGATTGTGCAATTAAATATTTAGGTTTTAGTAATGAAATGATTTCTAAAGAATTAAATAAAAGTGAACCATTATTTATGAGTTTATAAAAATAAATTCCATTAAATTTTTTTGCTTGTATATACTCTTGTTGTAAATTAATTTGAATATCAGGAAAAGATAAAAAATCAAATAAATCGGTTTTTAAATAATTTAAAAATTTATTATTTATTTTTTTAAATTCTATTTTTGTTTCTACATTTGTTAATGATAATTCATTGGTAATAAAAATTGGTTCTTTTAAAAATTTTTTTAAAATTTCATTTGACTTTTCATCATTTGAAATAATTAAAATTTTTTTTATATTATTTTTCATAAAATGTTCATTTATAAAAATAGCGAAATTTTCAATATCAGAAATATTATTTATTATAAGAAAATCAGTTGTATAAAATTTAATAAAAAAAAATTCATTATCATTATTATCAGGAAAATTAATTGTAATTGTTGAAGATTTAATAAAAATGCTAATAAAAAAGATAATGCAAAAAATAAGAAAAATTGCAGCATAAATTTTTATATATTTTTTTTGAAATTTAAAAATAAGTAAAATTAAGAAGTAATAAAATAAATAAAAAAGGAGATTAAAGGAAGGAATAGAGAATGTAAATATTTTAAAGCCTGCAAGAAAATAAGAAAATTTATAAATTAAATTTATTAAGAATTCAAGTAATATTCTGAAAAAAATAGTAAAAAAATCAGGTAAAGTAAATGATAATACATAAATAAGAGATAAAGGAATAATTAAACCCATTAAAGGAACAATAATTATATTAGCCCAGAGTGAATGTAATGATAAGAAGTTAAAATGATGAATAGTGATAGGAGCAGTAATAATTAAAATAAAAAAACTTAATATGAAAGGAGAAATTAGATATTTGATAAAAAAATTTTTATTTAGAAATAAATTATAAATAGGCAAAAATAGATAAAAGATAGAGAAAACAGCAGCAAAACTTAATTGAAAACCTGGATTAAAAATTTCATCTGATTTGAAAAAAATAATAATAATAAAAGCAACAGAGAGAATATTTAATGGAATAATTCTTCGTTGAATAATAATAGCAAAAAGAATAAGAAGAGACATAAGAACAGCACGAAAAGCAGAAGCAGTCCAGTCAAGAATAAATAAATAAGAAAGTAAAATAATTGATAATAAAATGAAAGATGTAATTTTATTTAATTTTAACTTTTTAAAAATGAAATAAAGAAATGTAGTAATAAAACCAATATGTAAGCCACTAATTGCAAGAATATGAGAAATACCAATTATTTTAAAATTTTCTATTATTGATTTATCAATAAATGATTTATCACCAAACAAAATTCCCAGAATAAAATTATCAATAATATTATTTGAAAAATTTTTAAAAATATTTTTTTTTATTTTAAGCAGAAAAGGTAAATTATAATTTTTAACAATTTTAAAATTTGAGATATTATCAACAGAAAAATAAATTTTATTTTGAATTAAATAATCAGAAAAATTAAAAAAATTAAAATTATTTGAAAATTTATGTTTATGAATTTCTCCATTTAAATTTATTCTATCAAATAAATTTACATCAAATTGATTTGAAAAATTTTTGAACACAATTAATTTAAATTTATATGGTTGATTATTTATGATAATACTATCAATAATAAAATATTTTTTTTGAATTTTTGATATTGTTCCTTCAATAAAATTATCTTTTTTAAATGATAAATTTAAATATTCAAACTCATTTAATTTTTGCTTAAAAAAATTTATTGATAATATTAAAAAAACAGAAATTAAAAAGAATATTTTTTTTAATTCAATTTTATTTACAACATGTAAAATTAAAACAGAAAAAATAAATAAAAGAATAGAGATAAATAAAGATGATTTTATCAGGAAAAATTTATCAGGAAAAAAAGGGGCAATATTATGAAAAGTTAGTATTAATATAATAAGAAAAATTGAAATTTTAAATGCTGGTAGTAAAAAAATTGACTTATTCATTTTTTAAAAAAATCAGAACAATTATAAAATTTAATAATTTCTTTTTCTGGCGTTTTAAAAAAAATATTCTTTTTTGGTGAAAAATTTTTTTTTGCTTTATATTTCTTTTTTTCAAAAACGCCAAATTTTGGTATTATTATTTTTTTATTATTTTTTATTAGTTCGATTAAAGAATCAATGAAAATATCTGTCATTTCTTTTATTTCTTTTAATTTAAATTCAGGAAAAAAATTTCTTAATTCATTATAAAAATCAACTTTTTTTTTGGTCATAGCATTAATATTCAAAAGTATAAATTTTTACAGCTGATTGATTACCTGCTTTATCAACTACAAAAAATTCTACAATATGTTCACCTTTTTTCCAGTGTGCTTCTGGAATGAAATAAAATTTATTAAATTCTTTTTCATATTTTACTAATTTCTTTTTATTATCTATTTTAAAATAAACATCTTCAATATTTATTCCGCTTCCTGAATCATTTACAATAATATAAACAGGTTCTAATGGATTATTTATTTTACCAAAAGGATGAAAAGAAATTATTTCTGGTTTAATATCATCTTTAATTAAAGCAAAAATACCATTATATTTAATATAAGCACAAATCCAACGATTATCAATTTTATTATCAAGCCATTCCCATTTTTTTTTCAAGTTATTAAATTGATAAAGACCGACTTTTGTTAAATCTTCACCATCAAATAAATTTGTTCGAATTTGTAAATATTGTGGATTATTATAAAACATATTTGTAGGTTTAATTTGATAAATTTCACTGGCAAACTTCAAACCATCCTGTAAGAAGAAATTATTTTTATTTAAGATTGTTATATTATAAAAAATAGTATCTTCAAAAATTTCATTTGGTTCAATAGTAAGAAATAATTTGTTATCAGAAGAAGATACAGTTCCACCAGATTTTTTTTGAATTTTTTTTATATCAAAATCATAAATAAATTTTTTATTATTACCAATAAAATCTTCTAACAAAATTTCAGAAATATATTTACCATTATTAAAACTATCATAATTTATAAAATATGAAAAATATTTTGGTTTTGTCTGTATAAAATTATTTTTATTAATTAAATTATCTTTTTGAAATATTGAAATTTCAGGCGGATTTTTTAATAAGTTATTTGTTGATATTTCAAGTTTTACAAAATTTGTATTTTCATATTTTGTTAAATCATATCTTAAATCTCTTAATTCATAATCTATAGCTTGATTTTTTAAAACATAGATAAGTTGAGAAGAAGGAGAATTTGATTTACGACCATAAATATCTTCACAATTAACCATAAATAATATTTTATTAAAAGGATAATGAGTTAAATCATATTCATAAAAAAAAGAATTATTTTTAACAAAAGAAGAAGTAACTTTTTCAAAATTACCAATAACAAAATCTGAAGAAACATATATTGATACATTTTGTAAATTTACATTATTTTTAGAAAAAACAGAAATAGGAATTTTTGCAGTATATAATTTATCACTGATTGAAATACCAATTTCATTTTCAGGTAAATAATAAAAAGGTAAATTTACATAAGAAATATTTTTATTAAAATCAGAAACTTCAATTTTTAAATTATGATTACCATAAGAAAGATTAAATAAATTAAGGTAATTTTCAATATTGTAAGTAAAATTATTAAAATTTATTTTTGAATGAGAATTTGCAAAAAGATTATATACAAAATTATTATCTTCTGAATTAGATTTATCTAAATCATAGATAATACCTTGTTGATTACCAAATTGATTAAAATTCAGTTTATCAAATAATATTGAAAAAATAATATCATTATTTAAATACAATTTTATTGAATAAATATTTAATTTTGTTGCAGAATTAACAATATCATAGGCTTGAAGTTTTATTTTTATTTTTCCAAACATAAAAATATCTTTTGGATTAGTAAATACAAATTCGCCTTTTTTATAAGAATATGCAGATTGAATGCAGGAAATTTTTAATGGTTCTGATTTAGAATTAACAAAAGAGAAACAATCAGCAGGTTCAAGAAAAATATTTTCAATAACAGGAAAATCATTATCAGTAAAATTAATTAAAAGAAAAGGATTTATATTTTCATTGAATTGGTTTGAAATATCAAAATAAATTAAATATTGGTTATTTGATGATATTTTAGCAAAACCAATAACTTCACTTTTATCAACAGTTAAAGAATTATCAGAAATAGTAAAATCAAAATAATCACGCAAAATATTACAGCCTTTTAATTTAAGAACAGAATTTATTTTTTCAGAAAAAGAAGCAAGATTATGATAAGCACTTATATGACCATCAAAATGTTTAATATAAACAGAGCCAGCATTTTTTTCTTTATCCATAATAATTCTGGTAATATAACCAGAATTTATTGCACGAACAAGTTTATCCTGTTTATTATTTATAACAATACCTTTTTGAAAATAATCATTAGAAAATTGACCGAACAAAGAAATAAAATCAGGCGAAAAATCAGTTGGTAATCTATAAGCAAATATAGAATTAAAAAATAAAAAAATAAAAATAACAAAAAAGTTTTTGATAATTTTATTCATTATTAAGAGAATTTATAAAAGAAATAAGTTCAATTAAATTTAATGGTTTTTTAAAAAATTTTAATGGTTTAATTTTTTCGATAGAATTTTTTATTTTAATTTCTGGTTCGCCAGATATAATAATAATAGGCACATTATTAAGAAGATTATTTCGCATCAAAGCCTCATAAAAAGAAGCACCATTTAAAAAAGGTAAATTCAAATCAAGTAAAATAAGGTCTGGTTTAGATTTTATAAAATTAGATAAACCTTCAATACTATCAATTGCACCAATAACATTATAGTTATGATTTTCCAGATTCCATTTGATTAATTCTGATTGGTCAATATCATCTTCAATAATTAAAATATTATTAATTCTTTTCATAAATCAATTTCAAGTTTTGAAGATATAATATTTTCAATTTCATTTATATTGTATCTTACTTGTTCCATTGTATCACGGTCGCGCAAAGTAACACTATTATCCTGTAAAGTTTGTGAATCAATAGTAATACAGAAAGGAGTGCCAATTTCATCCTGTCTTCTATATCTTCTACCAATAGAACCTTTATCATCATAAAAACATTTGAATTTTTTCATTAATTTTTTATAAAGATTAAAAGCAATTTCAGGCATATTATCACGATTAACAAGAGGAAAAACAGCAACCTTAATAGGAGCAATAAAAGGTTTAAATTTTAAGACAACTCGTTCTTTTTCTTCTGTATAAGCATCGATTAAAGTAACGAGTAATGTTCTATCACAACCAGCAGATGTTTCAATAATATAAGGAATAAATTTTTCTTTTGTTTCATCATCAAAATATTGTAAATCTTTTTTTGAAAATTGCGAATGATTTTTTAAATCAAAGTCAGTGCGATTATGAATACCTTCTAATTCCTGCCAGCCGAAAGGAAATTCATATTGAATATCAAAAGCTTTTTTTGCATAATGAGCAAGTTCATTTTTTTGATGTTCATAAAATCTTAATTTATCTGGATTTATACCTAATTTGATATACCAATTCCATCTTTCTTGTTTCCAAAACTCAAAGTATTTTTCATCATCTTTTGGATTAATGAAAAATTGCATTTCCATTTGTTCAAATTCGCGTGTGCGAAAAATAAAATTACCAGGAGTTATTTCATTTCTAAATGCTTTACCAATTTGAGCAATACCGCAAGGAATTTTAAGCCGTGAAGAATTAAGAACATTTAAAAAATTAACATAAATACCTTGAGCAGTTTCGGGTCTTAAATAAATGATGGACGCTTCATCTTCAACAGGACCCATAAAAGTTTTAAACATAAGATTAAAATTTCGGGGTTGAGTTAATTCACCACCACAATCAGGGCATTTATTATCATTAACAGCATCAGCACGAAATCTGTGTTTACAATTTTTACAGTCAACAAGTGGGTCAGTGAATGCATTAACATGGCCAGAAGCATGCCATACGAGCGGGTGCATAAGAATAGAAGCATCAATCCCAACAATATTTGAGTAAGAGTAAGTCATTGTGCGCCACCAGAAATTTTTTATATTCAATTTTAATTCAATACCAACAGGACCATAATCCCAGCAACTATTAATACCGCCATAAATTTCACTGCTTTGAAAAATAAAACCTCGTTTTTTACATAAACTTACAATTTTGTTCATTAAATCCATAAATCTCTTCCTTTTCTAAAAAATTATTTTAATAATTCTTTATATAATTCTAATTTTTCTTTACCTCTTAATTCACCATCATCTTCTAATAATTCTTTATACATTCTATTAGTAGGATTTTTTTGTATTTTATCAACTTTACTTTCAAGATGTTTTGTAAAATTTTTTAAGAAGAAAAAAAAGCCAAAAAAGAGCAAACCAAGTAGAACAAATCTTGTTGGAAAACCAGATGAAGATTGATATTTATTCATTCTTTATCCTTTTGTTTTTTTATAAATTTTTCTATAAATAGATTTAATTTATGAGTAAAATTATTTAATATTGGTTCATCAAATTCAATATCAATATTTTCTGCTTGATTTGTATCATAGATTCGTAAAATATGATTTTCAATATATTTAATTGGTTCAAAAATATTTTTATTAATAATAGTATTCAAAAAAACTAAAATAATAATTAAAAAAGGAATTGAGATTGCCATAATAGAAAGTTCAACCATATTTTGATAAAATTTTTTTTGTTTGTTTAAAAATAAAATTTCATAAAATTTTGTTTTAAATAAATATTTATCATCATCGAAAAAATTTTTATCAATTTCATCTTTAGAGTAAATATAACGAGAATAATTAGTTTGATAAATCAAATAATAACCAATATCAATATTTATATTATTATGATAATTTATAGTTATTCTTTTTTTAATTTCATTTTTAAATTTTTCAGGATTAAAATTTCCATTTTCATCAAGAGAATTATATAAAAGATATGAATTATAATTTTGATAATTTTCATAAATAATTTTAAACAATTTTTCTTCAATATATTTAGAAATAAAAATACTAATGAAAATAAAAAAAATAATAATAATAACAGAAATAGAAGTAATTAATTTTTTATCTTCATTTTTAAATTGAAATTTATCAAGAATTTTTAAAAAACGGAAAATACGGAGAATTCTTAAAATTCTAACAATGCGAACTAATTTACTAATTTTTAAATATTTAATACCACGCAAACTTTTTAAAATAGGTGAGATAATATCACTGCAAGCAAGCAAGTCAATAATAAAATTCAAACTAAAAAGATAAGGTTTTTTAAAATGATATAATCTAATAATTAAATCAATAAAAAAAATAAAAGATACGATATGATTAACAATTTCAAAATCCTCTTCCTGTTTTGGAGTGATATGAGAATAAGAATAAAAGAAAATAATAATAGAAACAAAAATAAGAATAATGATAAAATAATCCCAGATTTTAAATAGTTTTGATTTCATAGATAATTTATAACTTTAATTTATTTGCATAATTCAATAAAATTTCTTCATTAAATTTTTTCTGCGATAAAACATTAATCTTAAAAGTAGTTAAATTTTTAAGAGTCTGTTCATCAAATTTATTACTATAAATAATTTTTATCGGCACATCATTAACCTTATGTAATTTCTGATAAATTGTTCTTAAAGAATTTATTATAACAAAAAATGTTTTGTCAAGCAATAATAAATTATCTAAATTTAAAAAGATGATAGGTTTAATAGAAGATTTTTGAGAAATATTTATAATTTCCTGTTCTAAACCAGTTTTAGCAGAAATAAGATTAGATTCAGCAATAATTCCATTTAACTTTATAATATTTATATTTTGTTCTTGATTAACTAATTCTATATCATAAGAAAAAGAAAATAAAGGAACATCTTTAAAATAATTTTCAAATTCTGGATAATATTTTTCTTGAATTAAAATAATTGGTTTAAAATATAATTTTTGACACAAAGTAAGAATAGATTCAAAAAGCATTAAAAAATATTTTATTTCATTATCTCTTAAATTATATTTCAGAAAATCAAGATAAATAGTATCATTAAATGATAATTTACCATCTTTTATATCAGTTATTAAAGCATTTAGAAATAAATTTAAATGGTTATATATTTTCGAGTAAATACGATAAGAAAAAAAATTAAAAATAAAAATATAATCAAGTTTATTAATTAAATATTTCTTGCTATTATTAGAATCTTTTAATTTGTAAATTTTAGCAGAAGAATAAGTTTTAGTTGAAATAACATTAAATTTATATAATTGAGAGTTTTTATAAAGAAGAAAAATTAAATCGTCAATCTTTGGAATAATAGAACAAATTTCAAAATTCAATAATTCTTTAATAAAATTTTCTTTTAAATTATGAAAATCATCAAGAGAATTAATAGAATAAATTTGATAATCAAAAGTGTAAGTAGAACTAATGAATTTAATAAAATCTTTAATTTGTTGAAAGTTAAAAGTAGATTGTTTTGGGTCACAAAAAAAAGTGAATGGCGGATTAAGTTCTTGTAGTTTTACTTCAAGGTAATTCCAGTTTAAATCTTGATGAATAAAAACAGGATAAGAAGTTTTTGTATCAAATAATTTATCACAGAATAAATGTAATTCATATTTTTTATTTAAAATTTTTTTAGAGTTTATTTCATTAAAAAAGGTAATGATTAATTTAGTTAACAAAGGAACAATTTGATAAGAACCAATAATAAAAATAGGTATATTTTTTTCCATAATCAAAAAATAGTTAGGATTTTTTCCTTTTTAAAAGAATGTTTTAATCTATACAAAAAAAGATAACTTTGAAATTTTACAGGATTAAAAATAAGGTCTAAAATAATATGGAATAAAAAACCTGATAAAAGAGCATAAATAAAATTATAATTCCATAAAAAATAATTCAATAAAAATAAAATAAGAAATAATTCATAAGAATGAAAAATGATAGTTGCTTTTTTTTCTTTAAAATTAAGAAATAAATTTTCCATTTTTTTTAGAGTGATAAAATAATCATTAGTTTCTCGGACATAATCAAGACAATGGTCAATATCAATAAAAGTTCCACCAATTAAAAAGGCGAGTGAGAAATGTAAATCTTTCTTAATAAAGAAAATAACAATTGAAAAAACAGAAGATAAAAAAAAATGTTTTTTAAAAGTCATAATTATTTAGTCTCAAAAATATTTTCATAAAAATAAAGATTATCATTAACAATAAGGGCTAAATCAAATTGAAAAATATTTGTTTTAATATCATAATTATAAAAATCTATAAAATAATGAGCTGTTTTTTTTAATGAATTAATTTTATGTTTTGGTAAAATTAAATTCAAATCATCAGGAACATAATCTCTTTTTTTAACTTCAATAAAATGAATAACATTATTTTTTTGAGCAATAATATCAATTTCTCCAAATTTCCAGGAAAAATTTTTTTGTAAAATAATGAAATTATTATTTTGAAAAAAATCACCCACACATTTTTCAGCCAATAAACCAATTATTTGATTTTTAGATTTCATCAACAACAGAAATTCCTAATTGTTTTGGATCAAATATTTTTTCAATTTTAATATTAGGTTCATTTTTTAAATCAATAATTTCAGGTATTTGCAATCTTTTTCGTTGTTCATCAAAAATAATTTTAACAACTGGTTGTAAAGGTGAACCTGGATTAGCGGCAACAACAATTCCTATTTTACCATTAGATAATTGAAGGACACTGCCAATAGGGAAAATAGCCATAGTATCAAGAAATATTTTAACAATAGCAGGGTCGAAATTTTTTTCTGTTCCTTTTAATATTTCTTTCATCACATTATGAGAAATTTTTTCACTTCTATAAGCGCGTTTTTTAATCATAGCAGAATATGCTTGTGATACAGCAGTAATTCTTGCAAAAATATGAATTTTATCGCCTGCTAATTTTTGTGGATAACCAGTGCCATTCCAATTTTCATGATGTTGAAAGCCACATAAAGCAACAGCAGGGTCAAAATCACTGATAGCAAGAATTAATCTATAACTATGAACAGTATGCGCTTTGATTAGTTTAATATCACTATCAGTTAATGCTCGTTCTTTTTCGCGTATATGTTTTGGAATTTTAAACATACCAACATCGTGGAATAAGCCACCTAATGCTAATGTTCTTAATTGTGTTGATGTATATTTTAGACAATGACCAATTATAATATTTAATATCATTGTATTTAATGAATGAGCAAGCAAATATTCTTCTGTTGATTTTCCTTGAACAAGATTAAGAAAAAAATTTGAATATTTAGGAACATTAAGAACAAATTTATCAACTAAAGAATATACAAAATCTTTTGAAATTTTTTGACCTAAATGAACCTGCGTTAGAATTTTTTCAATTTCTGGAATAGATGAATCATATAAATTTATTAATTTTCTTTTTTCAGATGAAGTAGGTTCTTTAAATATATTTTGATGTTCTTCTAATTTTTTTCTTATTTGTTCTTCTAATTTTTCTTTTTCTTCTTGCTTTTTTTGCAACTTCTCTCGTATTGTTAATTTTTCTTCTTCTTTGTTTTCTTCTTCTTTTAATAAATTACCACTAATAATATTTCCATCAGTTAAAACTTTATTTATTCCCCATTTTTTTAAACGTTCTAAATCATCTGCTTTTAGTGGTGTATTTTCAGCGCAAATTTTTGAGCCATTTTCCATATATAATGGCTTATCAAATATCATATTAGGTTGTAATGTATTAACATCAATTATTCTCATTTTACTAACATCAATATTTTGATTCATATTTTTTTCCTTTTTAAAAATTTTTAAAAAAGTTTAATAATTGTTTTTTTGTATTTTCTTTATTATATTTTTTACTCTCTTCCTTTCCTTTTTTTTGTAATTCCTTTAATTTAGAATCATTATTTAAAATATGATATATTGTTTTTCCAATGCTGTCAATATTAAAAGGATTAAAATAAAATAATGAATTTCCAGTGATTTCTGATAAAGCAGCTTCTTTAGAACAGATAACAGGACAATTAAAAGCTATAGCTTCAAGAGGTGGTAAACCAAACCCTTCATAAAGCGAAGGATAAACAAATAATTTAGCATTCTTATAAAAATTTGATAATTGTTGATTATCAATATTATTAATCAAAAAAATATTTTTAAAATTATTTTCTAAAATAATTTTTTTAATTTTATCAAACCATATACCAGCACCACCAATAATATATAATGGTATTTTAATTTTTTCATAATATTTATTATAAGCAAAAATTAGTGCTTTAATATTTTTATGTGGTTTAAAATTACATACACATAAAATAAATTCTGACTCAATTTTTTTATTCATATTATTTGCTAAATTAAGAAATTCATCATTAATATAATTATTCAAAATAAAAATTTTCTTTTCATTAATATTAAAATTTTCAATAATTTCATTTTTAGTAAAATTAGAAACAGCAAAAATAAAATCAGAATTATAAAGAGAATTTAATAATTTTTTTTTAGCAAATAATCTATAAAAATTTGAACGAGCATAAAATTCAGAAGGAAAAGTAATAAAACCAATATCATGAATAGTAATAATTTTAATACATTTATTAAAAGAAATAAAAGGTAATTTATAATAAGGCGAAATAAAAAAATTTATATTATTTTTTTTAATGAATTTATTTACAAAAAAAAATTCAAAATAAAAGTTATTACAATTTTCAATAATTTTAAATGTTCGTTGATTTTCAGGGAAAAAAATATTTTTATTAGAAATAAGAAAAATTTCATAATTATTAAATTCTGGTTCACAAAAAAGAGAAATAAGATTATAAGTAAATCTACCTATACCAGTTAAATTTTCAGTTAATTCTCTACAATCAATACAAATTTTATATGGCATTATTAAATTAATACGAAATTATTTTATATTTGTCAATAATGAAAAAATAAAATCATTATACTTTTATAATTATTTAAATGATTAATAAAAAAATCAAATAATTTTATTGACATATTGAATAAATAAATATAAATAAAAAAACTTGTTTTTTAAAAAAAAGAAACTATAATATTTTTTTAAATGAAAGGAGAAAAGTGTATGATAGAAAAAATAAAAGCAGCAGCAAATTTTATAAAAGAACGATTTGATAAAAAAATTGATTTAGCAATAATACTTGGTTCTGGTTTAGGCGAATTAGCAGAAAAGGTAAAAAAGCCAGTAATAATACCATATAATCAAATACCAGATTTTCCAGTATCAACAATAACAGGACATAAAGGGAGATTAGTAATAGGTGAATTAAAAGAAAAAACAGTATTATGTATGCAAGGAAGAATCCATTATTATGAAGGCTATGATATGAAAAAGGTTATCTTTCCAATATATGTAATCAGGTCGTTAGGTATAGAAAAATTAATAATAACAAATGCAGCAGGTGGAACATCTTATGATTATGCTCCAGGCGATTTAATGTTAATAACAGGTCATATAAATAATACTGGTGTTGATCCCTTGCGTGGTGATAATTTAGATGAGTTTGGTCCACGCTTTCCAGATTTAACAACAGTGTATAATAAAGAATTTATAAAGTTAACCGAAGAAGTAGCAAAAGAACTAAAAATAGAGATAAAGAAAGGAATATATTGTGGTAATTCAGGACCTACTTATGAATCACCAGCAGAAATAAAAATGATGAAGAGTTGGGGAGCAAATGCTGTTGGAATGTCAACAGTGCCAGAAGTAATAGCAGCGGCACATTGTGGAATGAAAGTATTAGGAATATCTTGTATAACAAATTTTGCAGCAGGTATAACAGATAAACCATTAACACACGATGAAGTAATAGAAACGACAAATCAAACGAAAAATAAATTTATTAAACTAATAAGTGAAGTAATAAAGAGAATATAAAATGAGATGGATTATTAAAGAGCAGAAAAAAGAAGAAATAGAATTTTTAACAAAAACATTAAATTTAACAGAAATAGAATGCAAATTATTAATTAATCGTGGTCAAAATAGTATAGAAAAAATTGATTATTTTTTAAATAGGAATTTTATATTTTTAGAAAATCCATTCAAATTTGAAGAAATGCCAACAGCAATTTTACGAATAAAAAAAGCAATTGAAAATAATGAAAATATATTAATAGCAGGTGATAGAGATGTAGATGGTATTACATCAATTTCAATATTATACAGAACATTAAAAGGTTTTGGCTTAAATGTATATTATACTTTACCAGGACCTGACCAGGATTATGGATTTGTTCCAGAATTATTTGATATATGTCGAGAAAAAAATATTAGTTTAGTTATTACAGTTGATAATGGAATAGCAGAAATAGAAAACATAAAAAAATTAAGAGAACTTGGAATTGATACGATAATAACAGACCATCATATTCCATTAGATACATTACCAGAAGCAGTGGCAATAATAAATCCAAATTTAAAAGAAACAGAATATCCGTGTAAATATTTATCTGGTGGAGCAGTAAGTTTTAAATTATGTCAATCATTAATATTATCAAAAAATCCAGAATATAATAAGACATTTTTAATATTAGAATTATTAGTATCATCAAAAACATATTTATTAGGAAAAATACTTGGAATAAATTATATAAGTATCAAAAATTTTCAACCAGTAAATTTTAAGATAATAATAAAGGAACATTTAGATGAATATGAAAAAATATATGGCGCAGCAGAAGAAGAAGCAAAAAAAGTAAGTGAAAAACAATTTATCACATTATTATTAGATTTATTTAATAATTCAAATAATATTTATTTACGAAATAAAACATATAGTCTGGATTTTTTAAAAGAATTGTTTAATAAATACAAATTAGAATTTGAAAAATATTTAATAAAAATTAAAGACATAGAAAGTAATATAATACAGTATTCTTCATTTTGTAAAAACTCATTAGAAGGATTAGCAGAAGGACTCATCCAGAAAATTTTTTATGAAGATATTGAATTTCAATTATTTAATAAGAAATTTATTTTTATTGCAGCATTATCAATAATAGGTGATGTAATGTCATTAATTGATGAAAGTAGAATATTAGTAAAATATGGTTTGAATGAAATAAAAAGTAATATAATTACCGGGTTAAATTATTTAATTTCATATATACAAGAAAATTCAAATTCAGGCTTAAAAGAACGAGAAGAATTAGTAAATAGCATAATACCAATATTAAATTCAGCAAGGCGAATGAAATTAAATGAAGTTTCAATGAATTTGTTAATATCAGATAAAAAAGAAGAAATAATAGCAATAATAAATCAATTAATAAATTTAAATAATGAAAGAAAAATAAAATATAATGAATATAAAGAAATAATATGGGAAGAATTATATAAGCAGGTAAATATAGAAAAAGATTATATATTAGTAATAGCGACAGATAAAATAGAGCATGGTGTAACAGGTTTAATAGCGAACAAAATAAAAGAAGAATTTAATAGACCAGCAATAATCTTTATAATAAAAGAAGATTTAGCACAAGGCACAGCAAGGTCAGTTGATAATTTTAATATACTTGATGCATTTGAATATTGTAAAGATTTAATAATAAAATCAGGAGGTCATAGAATAGCAGCAGGATTAACAATATTAAAAGAAAATATAAAGGCTTTCAGAAAAAAGATAAATGAATATGCAGAAGAATTTTTTAAAGCATTGCCACCAACAGATATACTTGAAATAGATTGTGAAATAAAATTAGAAGAAATAAATAAGAATTTATTAGAATTTATAGAGAAATTAAAACCATTTGGAAAAGATAATCCACCGCCTGTTTTTATTACAAGAAATATAACAAGAATGTATAAAAAATGTGTTGGTGCAAATAATGAACATTTGAAATTAACAATATTTAATAATAATTTAAAATTCGATGGAATAGGATTTTCATTAGGAAAATATGCAAAGTATGATTATCCTTTTTCACTTGCATATACGATAGAAAAGAATGTATTTAATGGGAATGAGACAATACAATTAAATATAAAAGATATAAAAATTGAAAGAGAATAAAAATTCAAGGAGGTTAAGATGAAGCCAAGAATAGGTATAATTGGTGGAAGTGGAGTTTATGAAATGGATAATATTAAAATAATAGGTGAAGAAGAGATTGATACACCATTTGGCAAACCATCAGATAAATATGTAATAGCACAGGTAGGAGAAAAAGAAGTTGTTTTTTTGCCAAGACATGGTAAAGGACATAGAATATTACCGAGTGAAGTAAATTCACTTGCAAATATTTATGGAATGAAAAAATTAGGTGTAAAATTTATATTAGCAGTAAGTGCAGTTGGAAGTTTAAAAGAAGAAATAGCAGTAAAAGAATTTGTAATACCAGACCAGATAATAGATAAAACAAAATATAGAAATAATACATATTTTGGAAATGGTCTTGTAGTGCATGTTGGTTTTGCACATCCTTTTTGTGAATATGTTAGGAAAATATATATAAATAGTGCGAAGAAAATAATGAACAAAGTTCATGAAAAAGGAATATATGTATGTATGGAAGGTCCACAATTTTCCACAAAAGCAGAATCAGAACTACATCGAAGTATGGGCGCATCTGTAATTGGAATGACAGCATTACCAGAAGCAAAGATAGCAAGAGAAGCAGAGATATGCTATGCATTAATGGCAATGATAACAGACTATGATTGCTGGCATGAAACACATGAGATTGTGTCAGCAGATAGTGTAGTTCAAGTAATGAAAGAAAATGCAGAGAATGCAAAAAAAGTTATTTATGAAGCAATTATATCACTTGATATAAATTATGATTGTGATTGTCATCATTCACTTGCAAATTCAATTGTAACAGATTTAAAAATAGTACCTGAGAAAACATTAAATAAATTAGATTTAATAATTAAGAAATATTTACAGAAATAAAAAAAAATAAAAAGAGGGAATTTGAAAAAATTCCCTCTTTTTTTTTATTTATTAATTTATTCAGCTGCTTTTCTAAAAATAGCTGGTTTATCTTCTAATTCATTTGAATTCTTATAAATTTGTGGTTTCTCAAAATAGTTTTCATATTTTGGAATTATAATTGGTTGTTTTACCTGACCACCAGAAGACTGAATTCTAATTGGTTCTTTTTTTATTTGTTGTGTTGGTTGTGCTTCTTTTTTAACTGCTGAATTAAAACCAGTTGCAATTACAGTAATTTTTACTGTACTATCTAATCTTTCATCTTTTGCAACACCAAAAATAATATTAGCGTCTTTATCAGCAGCCTGACGGATTATTTCAACAGCTTCATTAACTTCTGATAAAGTTAATTTTGGATCACCAACAACATTAACTAAAATACCTTTTGCTCCATCAATAGAAGTATCTTCTAATAAAGGATGGTTAATAGCAGCATAAGCAGCTTCAACAGCTTTATTTTCACCCTGTGAAATACCAATGCCCATTAATGCATCGCCTGCATTTTTCATAATTGTTTTAGCATCAGCAAAATCAACATTTATTTCACCATCAATAGTAATTAAATCAGAGATACCCTGAACGCCCTGTCTTAAAATATCATCAGCTAATTTGAAAGCTTCAAATATACTTAAATCTTTTGGTGCGACATTTAATAATTTTTGATTTGGTATGCAGATTAATGTATCAACATATTCTTTTAATGCTGCAATTCCTTCTTCTGCTTGTTTCATTCTTCTACTGCCTTCAAATAAAAATGGTTTTGTAACAACAGCAACAGATAAGATACCAAGTTCTTTTGCTATTTCAGCAACAATAGGAGCAGAGCCTGTTCCTGTTCCACCGCCCATACCAGCAGTGATGAAAACCATATCAGCGCCTCTTAATAATGCTTCAATTTGGTCTCTATCTTCGATTGCGGCTTTTCTACCAATTTCAGGATTGCCGCCTGCACCTAATCCTTTTGTTAGTTTTCCACCAATTTGTAATTTTGTAGGAACCTGACTTCTTCTTAATGCCTGAGTATCTGTGTTTGCAATAATAAATTCTACACCTTGAACATTCATTTCCATCATTCGAGTAACAGCATTTGAGCCTCCCCCGCCACAACCAAATACTTTGATAACAGTGTCGTTTTTATTTTCTACTTCAAGATGAATATTAAAATTTGTGTCGTAATTTAACATATAGGACTACCTCCTTCTTAAATTATAACTACCTACTGCATTTACCTTTTTTTATTTACTAATTTTTCCTTAATTATTATCAAAATTAATTTATATATTATTAATCTATTTTAGTCAAGAAAAAAAAATTAATTTTTTACAGAAAATTTATTATCTTCACTCACTATTAATTTATTCTCTCTTGCTAACCATCCAAGTGCCAGACAAATTTGTTTTAATGATAAACCTGTTTCTTTTAAAATATTTGAAGTTGGCTGTTCTGGATTTGCATTTAAATAGCGCCAGATTATTCCCGCATTATTTCCAATTTGTTTTATATCATCTAAAACAATTTCTATTGGTTCTGCTGGTAATTCAATTTTTTCTTCTTTTATTTTTTCTTTTTTAATTGAAACATTTTTATTATTATCATAAAAACCTAAAGATTCTAATTTATTTCTTACAGCTGAATATGTTCTTCCTAATTTTTTTGCCATATCTGAAATACTTATTTTGTTAAAATTTTCAGTTATATAACTTATTTCTTTATCAGTCCAATTTTTTTTCATTTTATAACCTCCTATTTAAAATATATTAATTTTTATTATATTTAATAAAAATAAAAATGTCAATATTTTTTATTAAAAAATACGGGAAGTTTACAGACATGGTATACCCTTTTCTTAAGAATATATTATTAAAAA
>DAONJL010000003.1:0-61394 GCA_035405645.1 bacterium
GGCATAATACAACGACACAGATAATATATATAAGTGGGACGACATATAATTCGCGTGTTGGCGATACAATTCAATTATATGTAAATCGAATATTGCAAAATGTAATAACACTAACAGTTGATAGTGCAACATTTAGTGGAACAGTATATTTATCAGAAATGATAAATGAAGTGGTAGTGCGATTAAATAGTTTTTCTCGTATTGTAGAAGATACAATTACAATAACTTTTATTTTAACAAATAAAGAGATAAAAATATTATCACCAGAAAATGAATATTGCACGACAACAAAGATTATAACAATAAAAGGTACATTTGAAAATGTTGAAATTGGTGATAGTTTATTAATTTATTTGAATTCAATATTAATTTCAAAAATTTACATTTCTGATACTTATACCTGGCAAGCAGAAATAGAATTAAGTGGTTTTAATAATTTAATTTTAGTAAAATTATTTGATAAGTATGGAAGAGAATATTTTGATACAGCAACATATCATTATAGTTATGTTGAACAAAAGGTAGAAAACGAAATAATAATAATAAGTCAACAAATTTACAAAAATGTTTCAGTTGAAGTATCATTAACAGATATTGAAGAAACCAGAGAAGTTAAAATTCAAATACCACCAAATACAATAGAAAATGATTTTGATACAATAATAATAAAATATTTAGATGATAAAGTAAATGTTCCTGGTCATCAACAAATAGGAAAAATAATGAATATTAAGTTAGTAAGTCGTCAGAATACATTTCAAAATGAAATAAAAATTGAGATAAAATTAAAAGAAAAAGTAGAGAATGATAGTTTTCTAGTTGTTTTATATTCATCAGAAAATGAATATCCATTGAAATGGCAAAAAATAGAAAAACAAAATTATAATATAGTTGATAATAAAATTTATATAACATTATATACTAATCATTTTTCATATTTCGGTGTATTTAATTATGCACCAGCACAAACATTAACAAATATTCGTGTTTATCCAAATCCATATATAATGTATTCTAATTCAATTAGCGGAAAAATATATGATCCAACAGATGAATTAAGCGGAATAATATTTGATAATTTAACAGAAAATGTAACAATAAAAATTTTTTCACTTACAGGTGAAATAGTAAGAATATTAACATCAAATGGAAATAGTAAAATACAATGGGATGTAAGAAATCAGGATGGTTTTATTGTAAATTCTGGAATTTATATATACATTATTGAAAATAATAAAGGTGAACGCAAGACAGGTAAATTAGCAATAATAAGATAATTTTTCTTTACTTTTATTTATTTTTTATTTAATATAAAAATAAAAAATTAAAAAGGAGGTAGAGAATGAAAATAAAACAAATATCAATTTTTTTAGAAAATAAACCTGGTAGAATAGCAGAAATCACAAAAATATTAAAAGAAGCAAAGATAAATATTCGTGCTTTATCAGTTGCTGATACATCAGAATTTGGAATTTTACGAATAATAGTTGATAATTATGAAAAAGCAATAGCAGCATTAAAAAAGAATAATTATTCAGCAAGTATAACAGATGTGATTGCAGTTGAATTAGATGATAGACCAGGTGGTCTTCATGATGCATTAGTTGCATTAGATAAGGAAAATCTTAATGTAGAATATATGTATGCATTTGTCTCATGGGAAAAGAAAGATAAAGCATTAATAATTTTTAGAATTGAAAATATTGAAAAAGCAATTTCAGTTTTATTAAAAGCTGGTTTTAATATAGTATCAGATATAGGGAGTTAAAATTAGAAGATGTTTATAAATGGCGTATATTATGATTTTGAAAAGCCAATATATATATTAGAACAGAAAATAAATGAATTAAGAAAATTACAGGAAGAAGAGAAAGTTGATTTTAGTGTAGAAATAAAGACATTAGAAGAAAGATTAAATACACTAATAAATGAAGTATTTTCAAATTTAACAGCGTGGCAAAAAGTTCAAATTGCTCGCCATCCAAAGCGTCCATATACACTTGATTTTTTAAATTTAATTTTTAAAGATTTTATTGAATTACACGGTGATAGACGATATGGCGATGATAAAGCAATTATTGCAGGAATGGCAAAATTAAATGAACAAACTTTTTTTATTGTTGGACATCAAAAAGGTCGCGATACAAAAGAAAACATTGAACGAAATTTTGGAATGGCAAATCCAGAAGGTTATCGTAAAGCAGCAAGAATTTTTAAATTAGCAGAAAAATTTAATAAACCAATTATTACTTTTATTGATACTGCTGGTGCATATCCTGGTATAGAAGCAGAAGAGCACGGTCAGGCAGAAGCAATAGCCTCAAATTTATTTTTAATGTCAATATTAAAAGTGCCAATTATTGTGTGTGTTATAGGTGAAGGAGGCAGTGGTGGCGCACTTGCTATTGGTGTTGGTGATAAAATTTTAATGTTTGAAAATGCTGTTTATTCTGTTATTTCACCAGAAGGTTGTGCTGCTATTTTATGGAAAGATGCTGGCCAGGCTCCGATTGCTGCTGAACAATTAAAACCAACTGCTGATGCTTTATTTAGTTTTAATATAATTGATAAAATAGTAAAAGAACCATTAGGTGGTGCGCATAGAAATTATGAAGAAGCAGCAGCAAATTTAAAAGAAGCAATTTTATCTGCATATAATGAAATTAAAGATTTACCAGTTGATAAATTATTAGATTTGCGTTATAAAAAATTTAGAAGAATGGGCGTTTTTAAAATTATTGAAAATCAGAAGAAATAATTTTATCAAAACTTCATATAATTCATTTAATGATGAAAAATATCCAGAATTTAAAGATTAAACCAAAAATTTTATTTTTTTTATCATATCCAAAATCAGGTGGCACAGAACTAATTGTTTTAAATATATTACAACGATACCAAAAATTATTTGATATTTGTTTTTTATTTGAGAGTGATTCATTATCTATAAAATTTGCTCAATATTCAAATCAAATATTTTTTTTAAATTATTCAAAATCTAAATTTAATGCACTAAAAAATTTTTTAAAGATAGTAAAAAAAAATTCTTATGATGCAATATTAAGTTTTGGTTTAAAACCAAATTTATTAGCACGAATAATAAAAATTTTCTTTCCACAAATAAAAATAATAAATAATTTGCGTAGTGTTTTTTCAGGTGATAGTAAAAATTATTTTCACACTATTTTAGATTTCATAACACAATTTTTATTTGATGAATATTGGGTTAATTCAAAAGCAGGAATAAACTACTTAATAAAAAATGGTTTTGAAGCAAATAAAATAAAGTTATTTTATAATGGTATTGATTTAGCAAAAATAAATGAAATAGAAAAGTGTGTTATTCCTGACACAGAGAATAAAATAGTAGTTGTAAATGTTGGCAATTTACGAAAAGTAAAAAATCAAAGTTTTATAATTAAAATTGCCAAAAAATTAAAAGAAAAAAATTTTGATAAAGTTAAATTTATTATAATTGGTGATGGCGAGTTAAGACAGAATCTTGAAAATGAAATAATTAAAAATAATTTACAAGATTATGTTTTATTATCTGGAAAAAAAGATAATGTTGTATCTTATTTAAAATCATCTGATATTTTTTTATTTACATCATTATATGAAGGTTTGCCAAATGCTATAATAGAAGCAGCTGCTATTGGTCTTCCTGTTATTAGTTATAATGCAGGCGGAACAGGAGAAATAATTAGTAATCAAAAAGGGGGCTATATAATTAATGAATTTAATCCTGATTTATTTGCTGAAAAAATAATTGAGTTAGCAAATTCACCTGAAAAAAGAAAGTTAATGGGTGAATATAATAAAAAATTTATTAGCGAAAATTTTAATATTGAAATAATGTATAATCGTTTTGAGGAATTATTACATTATGCACTTTATCCTAAAAAAATAGTTCGAATAATTGCAAGATTAAATGTAGGTGGACCAGCAAAACATACGGTTTATTTAACAAAATTATTAAATAATCAATTTTTTAAAACAACTTTAATAACTGGCTATGTAGAAGAAAATGAAAAATCAATGGAATATTTCGCAAAAGAAAACAATGTTAAACCAAAATTTATAAAGTATCTACATCGCTCATTAAGTTTTAAAGATGATATTTTAGCAATCACTTATTTATTTTTTTATTTACTTAAAAAACAACCTGATATAGTTCATACACATACAGCAAAAGCTGGAACAGTTGGCAGAGTTGCAGCAGGCATTATAAATATAATAAATTTTCTTTTATTTAAAAAACGAATAAAAATATTTCATACTTTTCACGGCCATACATTTCATAGTTATCATAGTCCAATGCAAACAAAATTTTTTATTTTTATTGAAAAATTTTTAACAAGGTTTTTCACTGATAAAGTGATTGTTCTTTCAAAACAACAATTTGATGAAATTGTTTGGAAATATAAAATTGGTAAACCAGAAAAATTTACTATTATTCCTCTTGGTTTTGATTTTTCTGAAATTGAAATAAATGAAAAAAATAAAATTATTTTTCGAGATAAATATAAAATAGATTATAATGATATTGTAGTTGGAATTATTGGTAGATTAACAGGAGTGAAAAATCATTTTAGATTTCTTCGAATTGTTCAATTATATATTGAAAAATATAAAAAAGAAAATGTTAAATTTTGTATAATTGGTGAAGGTGAACTATTTAATGAATTAAATGAATTTGTAAAGAAAAATAATTTGGAAAAATATGTAATTTTTACTGGCACAATTGAGAGTTTATCAATAATTTATTCTGCTATTGATATTGTTGCTTTAACATCAGATAATGAAGGCACACCATTAACTATCATTGAGGCATTTTATTCAAAAAGACCAGTTATTTCAACTAATGTCGGCGGTGTTAATGATTTACTTTTAAATGATAGAGGAATTTGTATAGAAAAAGAAAACGAAGAAAAATTTGCTGATATGTTAAATGAATTAATTGAAAATAATGAATTAAAAAATAGATATATTGAAAATGCTTATAATTATGTAGTTAAAACACATTCATTAGAAGCATTAGTAAATAATATTGTAAATTTATATATAAATGGATAAGAAATATATTCTTGAAATTGGTTGTGGTAATGGTGAATTTTTAGAACAATATTATTATAAAAATTCTCAAAGAGAAAATTTATATTTAATAGGAATTGAGATAGCAAAAAAATTTTATTTAAAAGCAGTAAAAAGGACAGAAAAATTTCGGCGAAATAGTGAAATATATTTAGGTGATGCAAGAAAAGAGATTAAAAATTTTAAAAATCAGAATATTAAATTTTCTGAAATACATATAAATTTTCCAGACCCTTGGTTTAAATTAAAACATCATAAAAGAATTTTATGCACATCATCATTTTTAGCAGCACTTTCTGAGATTTTAGAAAATAATGGTTTTATTTCTATTGTAACTGATGTTTGGGAATTATGTTTTAGAATAATAAATTATGGTCAGCGAGTGAAAAGTTTGAAGAATATTTATTTACCAGAAGGTTTTAAATTAAATCTTGAATTTCCAAAAACAAATTTTTATCAAAAGGCAATTGCAAATAATTCTGATATTTTTTTTATTAAATTTAATAAGAATGAGAGTTTATTATGATATTTCGAATTTTAATTATCTATTTTATTTTTAATTCATTATTATTTTCAAAAGAAATAGAATTTAATGAAAATACAATAAAAGAAAAACAAAAATTTGAAGCAGGTGATACAATTATTTTAAAAGCAGGAAAATATAAATTAAATTTAATATTAGAAGACGGTGTAAGTATAATAGGAGAAGAAAAAGAAAAAATAATAGTTGAAGCAGAAAATAAAGAGAAAGCAATAATAAAAAAATATGGAAGTGGAATAATAGAAAATTTAATATTTCAAAATTCTGATAGTTTGTGGTTTGCACCACCTTTATATTTATCAAATTCTAATGCTATCGTGAGAAATAATAAAATAATAAATAATGAAAATATTGGAATTTATGCCTCTTTTTTTAATGGCATTATTGAAAATAATATAATTGAAAATAATAAATTAGATGGAATAAAAATATATAATTCAAAAGCAGAAATAAAAAATAATAAAATAATTAATAATGGCGATGATGGAATACAGGCATTACATTGTTCTTTAGTTATTGATTCAAATTTAATAACTAATAATTCAGGTTGTGGTGTAGAATTTTGGTTTGATAATAATTCTAAAATTATTAATAATAATTTTAGAAATAATTCTTATTTAATTAATTTTGTATCAGGTGATTCAAATATAATTTTTGAAAATAATTTTAATAATGGTGAATTACTGAACAATTATTTTAGCATTAAAGAAATAAAAGAAGAAACAATAAAACAAATAATAACTGATAAAGATTTTTTTGATACTAAGATTTTTAATAAAGCATTATATTATTTAATGATAAATGAAAAAGATTTAGGTTTTGAATATAGGACAAAATATGATACAATTCTTGAATTGCCATTATTTTCTTATTTATTTTATAATACATTGAAAACACCACAAATCTTAAAAGATTTTAGTGATTCAATAATTTCTAATAATAATATTGATTCGATAATTTTTTTATTAAATCTATTTGAAAAAATAAAAATTGATTTAAATGAAGAAAATAGTAAAAAAGAATATATAAAATTACCTAAATATTTTCCTGCTGAATTAAGAGAAAATATAAAACAAATTTATTATCTAACAAAAGAATATAATGAAGAATTTAATAGAATTAAATCGAAATTTAGTGAAGAAGAATTTGAATTTTTAAAAGAGGAAATTTTATCTATTTTTAAAAATTATAAAAGAACAATTAATTTGAACATTCGAGAACAATGGTTAAATAGTGAGAATGAATATAAGGATAATTTAAAATTAAGAGATTTATTAAGAAAAATTGATTTAAGTAAATTAAAAATAATAGGAAGTAAAATAATCGAGTATGGAGAAAAAATAAGTAAAATTGATAAAAGTAAAATAAGTCCAAAAAAATTAAATAAAGAAATAATATTTAAAAAAGAGACAGAATTTGGTTTAATAAAAATTTGTGGAGAAAAAACAAATTATCATATTAATGAAGATTGTTTTATACTAATTGATTTTGGTGGTGATGATTATTATAAAAATTCAATAGCACAAAGTAATGAAAAAAAACTTGTTTCACTTTATTTTGATTTTAGTGGAAATGATTATTATTATTCAGATACAGATTTTGATATAGCAACAAGTATTTTTGGAATATCATATTTATATGATAAATCAGGTAATGATATTTATAAAGGAGAAAATAATTCTATTGCCACAACTTATTTTGGAATTAGTATCATTAGAGATGATGAAGGAAATGATTTTTATAAAAGTAAAATAAATGGAATAAGTTCTGCAATTTTTGGTTATGCAATAATATTTGACCAACAAGGAAATGATTTATATCAATTGGGTGCTTATGGTCAGGCGTTAGGTTCTGTAAAAGGATATGGTTTATTATATGATAAATCAGGAAATGATTATTATTTAAGCGGGGGTCAAATAATAGATTCATTACGATATGCAAGTAATAGTTTAACAATGAGTCAGGGCTGTGGTTTTGGTATAAGACCATATATACCTGGTGGATTAGGAATAATAGTAGAAGGCGGAGGAAATGATTTATATCAAGCAGATATATTTGGTCAGGCAACAGCATATTGGTTATCAATTGGTGGAATAATTGATTATTCTGGTGACGATAAATATATTTCACATAGATATTCACAAAGTGCTGCAATTCATCTTGCTATTTCTTGTTTACTTGATTTTGCTGGTGATGATAATTATATTACTTATAATGTATCACAGGGCTGTGGACACGATATAGCATTTGCATTTTTATTAGATAAATCAGGAGATGATTTTTATAAAAATATTAGTTTAGGTGTTGGTGCTGGTATTACAAATGCTGTTGGAATTCTTATTGATGAAAATGGGAATGATGGTTATTATACAATTAATAGAGATTTAGGAAATGGAGAATATTTACAGGATAGAGAGTATGGAAGTATAGGAGTTTTTATTGATAAAAAAGGAAAAGATACTTATCTGCGTTATAAAGATAAAGAAATAGAATTAAAAGGAAAATATGGCATTTTCCTTGATGAAGAATAAAAATCAAATTTATAAAAAATAAAATTAATTAAAATAATTTTATAAATCTGATTGTAATATAAATATTTGTTAAAGATTGGTCAATATCAGTGCCAATTGCAAAATGCGTATAATCTTTTTTAAATATATCAACTTCTGTTTCTTTTATACAATTTATTACATCTTCTGTAATTTTACTTAAATTAGATGAAACTTTAACAGTGCAGACTGTAATTGTATCACCTTCTGAAAATTCCTTTGGCACTTTTTCTAATTTATTATTTTTTGCACAATATTTACTATGTTCTTCACATTTTTTTGATTTATCATTATGGATATATAATTCTTTACAATTAAATTCTTTTCTTATTTGCATTATTCTTTCTTTTATACTATTATTTAATTTATTTATAAATTCATTTTTATTTTTAATAATACTTTCTTTATATTTATTAAAAATTTCATTTTCATAATAATCAAAATCATCTTTCAAATTATCTAAATATTCAATTAGTTCAAGAACTTTATTATAAGATGTATTTAATAAATCTTTTAAATAATTTTTATCAATTTTAAAATTTTTAATTAACTCATCACGTTCAGATAATTTAAAATTAAGTTCTTCGATTTCTTTTTCTTTATTCTTTATTGCTTCTGTTTTTAAAATTATTTCATTTTTTAAATTATCTATTTCACTACCGCATTTTCTTATATAACTTTCTTTATCACTAATTATTTTATTAAGTTTTTCGATTTCAGAATTTAACTGTTTTATTTTATCTTTAAATCTATTAACATTTTCATTCAAATAATTAAATTCATCATTTCTTATTTTTAATGCATTTTCTAATTCTTTTACTTTTGCATTTAACGCATTATTTTCTTTTTCTAATTTTGCTATTTGTTCTCCTTTATACCAGTTATCTTTCTCTTTATTTGATAATTTTATTTTTAATTGTTCTAATTCTTTTGTGATTTCTTCTTTTATTTTTTTTATTTCATTAAAACTCTGTTCGATTTTCTGAACATTTTGAATTTGTTCGGATTTCTCTTTATCATTTGCTTCTAATTTTTTCTTTAATGAATTTATTTCATTATTTTTTTCCTCAATTAATTTTAATGTTTTATTTAATTCATTATTTATTGATAAAAATTTTTCTTTCATTATATTTAATTCATTATTCTTATCATTTAATTGTTCACTGATTTTTTCTTTTTCTTCTATTTCTTTTTCAAATTCTTTTATTCTTGATTTTAATTCTTCATTTTCTTTTAATAAATTCTCAATTTTTTCCAATGAAAATTGATTTTTAATATTTTCAAAAATACTCTTAATATTTTCTAATAATTTTTCTTTTATTTCTTTTTTTATTTTTGTATCTTTAAGTGATTTAACAATTTTTTCATAAACAGAATTTAATTTTTCTATATTTGTAATACTATCCTTTAAATATTCATTTATCTTTTCTTTCCATTTTAGAAATAACATTTGTTGTGTTTTTATTTCTTTTGAAATTATTTTCTTTTCTATTTCTTCTAATTTATCAAAAAAATTTTTAAACATAAGAATTTCCTCCTTTTTATTCTTAAAAAAATTATTATTATATATTTTTAAAAAAATGTCAAATAAAATTTTTTAAATAAAATAATTTAATTATTTGTTAAATAATAATATTAAGTAATTTATTTGGAACAAAAATGGTCTTAATGATTTTTTTGTTTTCTATATATTTTTTTACTTTTTCATCTGCTAATGCAAGTTTTAATATTTCAGCTTCTGTAGAATTTATATTTGCATTTATTTTTGCACGAACTTTTCCATTTATTTGAATTACAAAAATAATTAATTCTTCCTGTGTGAGATTTTCATCATAATCAGGCCATTTTTCAAGAGAAATAAAAGAAGAATTTCCAATTAAATGCCATAATTCTTCAGCAATATGCGGTGTAAAAACTGATAATAATTTTAAATAATTATTTATTACAACTGATAATAAATTATTGTTAATTGAAGTTTTAACTGAATAAATCAAATTTAATAATTCCATTAAAGAAGCAATAGCAGTATTAAAATGAAATCTTTTAGAAATATCATGAGTAATTTTTTTGATTGTTTTATTTAAAGAAATAAATAATTTTTTTTCTGATTCGTTAAGTGATGTATAATCAATCGGTTGACATTTATTTAATGAAATAATTTTATCTTTAAATTCAATCACTAAATTCCAGATGCGATTAAGAAATCTAAAACAACCTTCAATACCTTCATCACTCCAATCAAGTTCTTTTTCAGGTGGTGCAGCAAATAATAAAAATAAGCGAGCAGTATCAGCACCAAATTTATTTATTATATAATCAGGGTCAACAACATTTCCTTTTGATTTTGACATTTTTGCACCATCTTTGATTACCATACCCTGTGTTAATAAATTTTTAAAAGGTTCATTTATGTTTGCTAAACCTAAATCACGAATTGCTTTCATAAAAAATCTTGAATAAATTAAATGCATACAGGCATGTTCAATGCCACCAATATATTGGTCAACAGGCATCCACTTTTCTACTTTTACTTTATCAAATGGCATATTATTATTTTTAGAATCAATGTATCTTAAAAAATACCAGGAAGAATCAACAAAAGTATCCATAGTATTAGTTTCGCGTTCTGCATCGCTTTTACATTTTGGGCATTTTGTTTTTTTAAATTCTTCACAATGTTCAAGTGGATTACCACTACCTGAAAATTCAACATTTTTTGGTAATAAAACAGGTAAATCTTCATAAGGAACAGGCACATAACCGCATTTTGGACATTTTATCATTGGTATTGGATTGCCCCAGTATCGTTGTCTTGAAATGCCCCAATCCCTTAATCTGTAACAAACTGTTCGTTTACCAAAACCATTTTCTTCCATCCAGATAGAAATTTTTTCAATTGCGTCTTTGCTATTTAAATTATCAAATTGTTGTGAATTAACAAGAATACCTTCATCAACATAAGCATTTTTCATATTATCAAGAACAAGTGTTTTTTCAGGATTTTGAATTACAATTTTAATTGGTAAATTATATTTTTTAGCAAATAAGAAATCTCGTTCATCATGAGCAGGCACAGCCATAACCGCACCAGTTCCATAATCCATTAAAACATAATCAGCAACCCAAATTGGTATTCTCTCTTTATTTACAGGATTAATTGCGTATGTTCCTAAAAACATTCCATTTTTTTCTGATTTTTCAGATGTGCGTTCTTCTTTATCAAGTGATTTTATTTCTGAAATGTAATTTAAAATTTCCTGTTTATTTGCTACTTTATCTATTAAAGTATTTATTAGAGGATGTTCGGCTGCTAATACCATATAAGTGCAACCAAAAATAGTATCAGCACGAGTGGTAAAAACAGGAATAATAATATCACTATTTTCAACTTTAAAATATATTTCAGTTCCATAACTTTTGCCAATCCAATTTTTTTGCATTGTAATAACTTCTTCTGGCCAGCCATCTTTTAAATTATCTAATTCATTTAATAATTCTTCTGCATAATCAGTTATTTTAAAAAACCATTGTTCAATTTTTTTATCAGTTACATTAGAATCACAACGCCAGCATTTACCATTATGCACCTGTTCATTGGCAAGAACTGTATTACATTCTGGACACCAATTTACAGTTGATTCTTTTCTAAAAGCAAGACCTTTTTCATAAAATTTTAAAAAGAACCATTGACCCCATTTATAATATTCAGGTTCACAGCAATTTACTTCTGTTTCCCATTGATAAGCAATACCAAGCGATTTTAATTGTTTGCGCATAAAATTTATATTTTCAATTGTCCAATTATAAGGATGGACTTTATGTTTAATAGCAGCATTTTCTGCTGGTAAGCCAAAAGCGTCCCAACCCATTGGATGTAAAATATTATAATTATTCATCATTAAGTATCTACAATAAACATCGCCAATTGAATAATTTCTTACATGTCCCATATGAATTCTGCCACTTGGATATGGATACATTTCAAGAAGATAAAATTTTTTTTCTGTTTTATTTACATCAAATTTAAAGAGTTGATTTCGTTCCCATTCTTCCTGCCATTTTTTTTCAATTTCTAAAAAATTATATTTCATAATTATTCACACTCCAGTAATGATTTTTAAAATTTGAAATTATGATAGTTTTGATTTAATAATTGATACTATTTCTTCTGCAATTTGTTTGATTTCATTATGGGTTGGTCCTTCAACCATTACACGACATAACATTTCAGTTCCAGAATAACGAACAAGCACTCTGCCTCTATCTTTTAATTTCTCTTCACTTTCTTTTATAACATTAACAATTTCAGGAATAGAATTTAAATCAGGTTTTGATGATACATCCACATTTATTAATATTTGTGGATATGTTTCCATAATTGCTGCTAATTCTGATAATCTTTTATTGGTTTCTACCATAATTGCTAATAATTGTAAAGCACTTAAAATACCATCACCTGTTGTGTGATGCTCTAAAAATATTATATGCCCTGAATCTTCGCCACCAAGTATTACATCATTTTTTAACATTTCTTCTAAAACATATCTATCGCCAACTTTTGATTTATAATGTTTTATTCCTAATTCTTTTAATAATACACTTAATCCTAAATTACTCATTACTGTTGTAACAACAGCATTATTTTTTAATTTATTTTTTTCTTTTAAATATTTAGCACAGATAGCAATTATTTTATCACCTGATACTTCCTGTCCTTTTTCATCAATAGCAATAAATCTATCACCATCACCATCAAAAGCAAGACCAATATCTGCTCTTGTTTTTAATACATTTTCTTTTAAGCGTTCAGTATGTAATGCTCCACAATTTAGATTTATATTTATTCCATCTGGTTTTATGTTTATAGGAAAAATTTCAGCATCTAATTCACTAAATACAGTTGGTGCAACTTTATATGTTGCGCCATTTGCACAATCAATAGCAATTCTTAAATTTTCAAGAGTAAATTCTTTTGGAAATGTATGTTTTAAAAATTCTATATAACGACCGAGTGCATCTTCTATTCTATGTGCTTTTCCTATTTTCCCTGCTGTAGGTTGTAAAGCTTCAAGTTTTTTTGATAGGATTAATTCTTCTATTCTTTCTTCTATTTCATCAGGTAATTTAAAACCATCTCTTGTAAATATTTTTATTCCATTATCTTGAAAAGGATTATGCGATGCAGAAATCATAATACCAGCATCACTACGCATACTGCCTGTTAAAAAAGCAACACCTGGTGTTGGAATAGGACCGATTAAAAAAGCATCCGCACCCATAGAACAAATACCAGCAGTTAATGCTGTTTCAAGCATATAGCATGATAATCTTGTATCCTTGCCTATTAATATTTTATGTTGTGAACCTTTTTTTTGTTTAAAAATATATGCAACCGCTCGACCAACTTCCAGTGCAACATCTGCTGTCATTGGATATATATTTGCTATTCCGCGTATTCCATCTGTTCCAAATAATTTTCCCATATTTTTGTCCTTTTTATTTCTTTAAATTTAACTGATATGTTTTACCATCCTGTTTAATTATTGTATCTGGTTTATGATAACCACGAACTGTTGTATTGGGATAAACAAAAACATTTTTTGATAATAGTGTGCCAGGTGTTGTTACTGAATTACAGCCTGTCTCAACTCCATCACCTAAAATTGCACCAAATTTTTTTAAGCCCGTATCATAGTTTGTATCTTCTATTTTTATTTTTACTATTGAATTATCTAATTTTAAATTTGCTAATTTTGTACCTGCACCTAAATTTACTTTGCCAAGAATGCTATCACCAATATAAGCGAAATGTCCTGCTTTACTTTCTCCAAGCATAACTGATGATTTTATTTCTGTTGTATGTCCAACTACACATTTATCACCAATAATAACATTTCCTCGTACATATGCACCCTGTCTGACTTCTGTATTATTACCTATATATGTTGGTCCTTTTATTAATGCACCTGGTTCAATTAGTGTTCCATTACCTATATAAATTTCATCATCTAAAAAAATTGCACCTTCATAAATTACAGTTGCTGTATTTATAATTTTATCATCTATTTTTACTAATAATTTTTCTTTTGTTGCATCTGTTTCTAAAATTTCAAAATTATCTGTATATATGTCATTATTATAAATTACTATTGTTTGTGATAGAACTAATGAATTTTCTTTTTTATTTGCTTTTAATAAAAATTGAGATATATTTGGCTCTAATTTATTTTTTAAAAAATTTTTTATATTTAATAAACCCTGCCATACATATTCAGTATTATCAAAAAGTTCTTGAAATTTATGATTTTTTAAATCAAAAAAATTTTTATAAGTTAGCATAATTATTAACCTTTTTAAAAAAATTTTTTTTATTTTATAAAATAAAAATTTTTTTTGCAAGAAAAAATTTGTTGTTATTAGAATTTTTACATATTCAAAAAAAATTTTTTATTATTTGACTTTTTTAATGAAGATATATATAATAAAAAAAATTTAATAAGGGGGCAAAATATGCGAGTAAATGAAATTGTTAATATGTATAAATACAATAATTTATTTACAAAATCATCATCAAATCAAGTAACAACAAATACAAATTATGTAAAAGAGTTAAATAATTATATTGAAACTGCAAAGAATTATTCAAATTTTTCAACAAAAGTTGATGATTTAACGAATGCAAATAAGAATTTAGCAAATTATACAAAAACATTAAATAACATACAAACTACATACACTAATCCAGTAACAGGCGAAAAAACAGACACCAATCAAACAATAGATGCAATCCAAACAAGTAGAATAAAAAATTTAATAAATAATTATGTTGAAACATATAATAAATCAGTAAATGCAGCAGAGAATCTAAATTCAGAAAATATAAATAAAGAATTTAATAATATTAACATAACAAAAAATCTTGAAAATTTAGGAATCACAAAAAATAATGATGGCACATTATCATTTAATGAAACACAGTTTAATAAAGCAGTTGTTGCTGGCGAAACAAAAATTGCTGATTTAAAAGGTGCATTTAATGATTTAACTAATTTAACATCAGCAACAGATAAATTAATAACTAATGTAAGTAAAGAAGTAAAACAAACTTATGAAACAGTAAATAATGCTGTGGTAGAATTAAAAGAAAATTTGATAGAACAGTATAATTCATTATATAAATCAAATATAAATAATGTCTTAAATAATTCAATGAATTCATTATTATCAAGTTTAGGTTTTGGTCAAAATATAAATAATCTTATATAAAATGAGAAATGGTGAAATACCGTTTGATGAATCATTAAAAAAATTATTACAATTAGCAGAAAAATTTCCACAATATTTTATCAAACAAGAAAAAATTATTGAAGCAGGAGTAAAAAAATATTTTGAAAAGACTGAGAAAATTAAGAAAGAAGAAGAATTTCCATTAAAAGTTCAGTATAATTCATTAGAAATAATATATTTTTTTTTGAAGTCAAAATATACAAATAAATTTTTGCCTGGTCGTATTGAAGAATTATTAGAAGAATTAAAAAAGTTATCAGAGACAGAAAAAAAAGAAGAATTTAGAAAACTTAAAGAAAGAATAATTTTATTATTAAAAAATATTGAAGCACAGATATTGACAATGGATAAAAATTATAAGCCAAAATTTTTAACAGAAGATGACACCAAATAAAAATAATACACGATTAGATTCACTTCTTGTTCAAAAAAATTTAGCGAGAAATAAACAAGAAGCAGAGGCATTAATAATAAGTGGGAATGTAATAGTTAATAATATAAAATGTTTAAAACCTGGGAAAAAATTTGATTCTGAAACAAGTGAAATAAAAATATTAAAAGCATCAAATAAATATGTTAGTATTGGTGGTTTAAAACTTGAAAAATTAGTTGAAAAATATAACATTAATTTTAAAGATAAAAATGTAATTGATATTGGTGCATCAACTGGCGGGTGGACTGATTTTGCTTTACAAAATGGTGCTAAAAAAGTTACTGCACTTGATGTTGGCTATGGTATTATTGATTGGCGATTGAGAAATAATAAAAGAGTAGAGTTAATAGAACGCTGTAATTTTCGCTATTTTAAATCATCGCAAACTTATGATATTGTATTAATTGATGTAAGTTTTATTTCTTTAAAATTATTAATTGAGAATATTGTTTCATTATTGCATTCAGATAGTATTTTTATACCGCTAATTAAACCACAATTTGAAGCAGGAAAAGATGAAATTTCTAAAGGTGGAATAGTTAAGAATAAAACCACACATTTAAAAATTTTATATGATTTAATTGACAATTTTTATAATAATAATTTATTTTTAAAAGGTATAGTTTATACAGCATTAAAAGGCAAAAAAGGTAATATTGAATATACAGCGTATTTTGATTGCAAAAAAGATGAAACAATAAAATATGAAAAGTTAATTAAAGAAGTTGTTGATGCTGCATTTAATGAGGTGAAATATTGATAAATAGTGTTGGCATAATTGCTAATTTACAAAAAGAAAATATATTAAATATTTTAAGAAAAGTAAGTGAACTATTTTTAGAAAAAGAAATTACTGTTTATTCTTTTCAAGATATAAAAATAAAAGGAATAAAAAAAGTAGATGAAAAATTATTTGCTGAATTATCAAATATTGTAATAGTATTTGGCGGTGATGGCACATTACTTTCTTCTGGTAGAAAGTTAATTGAATATAATAAAAATATTTTACCAATAAATATAGGAACAATGGGATTTTTAGCAGAATTAAATTTTGATGAATTTCAAAAAATATTTAATGATATTATTTATGAAAAATATTCAGTCGAACGACGAATAACATTATATGCCAAGACAATTTCAGAAAAAAAATTTTATACAATTAGAAATGTCGCAATAAATGAAGTTTTAATAAGTCGAAAAGTTTTTGATAAAATGCTTAAATTTAAGGTTTTTATAAATGATGAATTAGTAGCGAATTTTCGCGCTGATGGGTTAATTGTTTCAACGCCTGCTGGTTCAACAGGACATTCTTTATCTGCTGGTGGACCTGTTTTACATCCACAATTATCTGCAATTATTATGCTCCCTTTTTGTGCACATACTTTAACTGCTCGACCTTTAATTATTCCTGATACTTCTCTTATTCGAGTTGAATTTGAAAATGTAAAACAGAATGTTATTGTCACATTTGATGGACAAATATCAAGACAAATAAAGCCAAATAATAATATATTAATTAAGAAATCAATTTATCAATTAAATATTATAAAATCTGATTTACATAGTTTTTATGAAATATTGCGAAAAAAATTATCGTGGTTAGAACAATAAAAAATGTTGTCAGAACTTTATATAAAAAATTTTGCAATAATCGAAGATATAAATTTACAATTTGATAATGGTTTTAATGTAATTACTGGCGAAACCGGTGCGGGCAAATCAATCTTAATTGATGCAATAAATGTATTGTTAGGCACAGAAAAAGGAAAAGAAGAGTATATTCGCAAAGGATGTGATAAAACGATTATTTACGGCATTTTTATTATCCAAAAGAATAATCAATACATAAAAAAAATATTAGAAGAAAATTCTATAAATTTTGAAGATAATAAAATTATTATCAAAAGAGTTCTACAACCTAATAATAATAAAGTTTTTCTTAATGATGAACCTATAACAGTAAATTTATTAAACAAAATAACAAAGCATTTAGTGGAAATACATGGCCAACATGAAAATCAGACATTGTTTGATAATGAAATACAATTGCAATTAGTTGATAAATATGCTGGTATTTATGAAATATTAAAAAAATATAGAGAATTGTTTTTTGAATTAAAAAAAATAAAAGAAGAATATAATGCCAAAAAAGAAGAGTTAAAAGATATAGAAAGTAAAAAAGAAATATATAAATATCAGATGAATGAAATAGGTAATTTGAATTTAAAAATAGGTGAAGATGAAGAACTTGAAAATAATGTTCAAAGATATAGAAAATTGAGTAATATTTTAGAGTATTGTCGTGAAATAAATTTTTATTTAAAAAATGATGAAAATAATATTGTAAATAATTTAGAAAAAATTATTGATAATCTTAATAGGATATTAGAATTCGATAAAACAATAGAGCAACAAATAAATAATTGTAATGAAGCAGTTGTATTATTAAAAAATTTTAGTGATGAATTTTCTGATTATTTTTATAAATTAAACATAGAACCAGAAGAATTAGAGCGATTAGAAAATCGTGCTTATCAGATACAATTATTAAAAAAGAAATATGGTTCAACAATAAAAGAAATTCTTGATTATTATGAAGAAGTAAAGAAAAAATATGAGAGTTTAGAAAATATAGAATTTGATTTAAAAGATTTAGAAAAATTAATAGAAAGTAAAAATATAGAAATTAATAAATTAGCAAAAGAAATAACATCAGCACGAAAAAAAATAAGTGAAACAATAAATAAAAAGATAACAACAGAATTAAAAAATTTAGAAATGCCAGAAGCAGAATTTTACATAGAAATAACAGAGACAGAGCAATTAACAGAAAAAGGAAAAGATAAAATCGAATTTATGGTAAAGACAAATAAAGGCGAAGATTTTAAACCGTTAAAAAAAATTGCATCTGGTGGAGAATTATCAAGATTTATGCTTGCAATAAAAACATTATTTGCAGAAATTGATGAAACACCAATTTTAATTTTTGATGAAATTGATACTGGTGTAAGTGGCAAAGCAGGAACAGCGATTGCCAGACAGATAAAAAAATTATCAAAAAGTCATCAGGTATTTTGTATTACACATTTACCAGTAATTGCTGCTTGTGCTGATTTACATTATAAAATATACAAAGAGACAAAAGCAGAGCGAACAATAACAAAAGCAGTAAAATTAAATAATGAAGAAAAAATAAATGAAATTGCATATCTTATGTCAGGTGGGAATATAACTGATATTAGTTTAAAACACGCAAGAGAATTAATTAAAAAGAATAGAGTTAATGAAAATTAAAATTTTTTTATTTCTTTTTTTTATCTTATTTTTTTTTGTAAATTGTGATTTTGTTTTACCGCCAACACAATCACTCCGTGAAAGTAATGAATATTTAAAACTATTATCAAATGATTTTTTAATTCAGGAAATTAAAGGAATAAAAGAAAATTTTTCAGGAATTATTTTACTTATCAGTGGTTCGTGTAAAAAATTTTCTTTTCAATTATCTGATGAAATAAATTTTACAAATATCCTTGAACAAATAGAAATAAATAATTTTAGCGGAAATATAAGAAAAACAACATATATAAAATTCAATAAAAATTTTTCTAATTATGATAAGATTTATTTTAGAATTATTATAACTGATGGTTCACTTTATTTTGGTTATAAAAAAGATTTTAATGATTTAAATTTGATTTATAATAATTCAAAAATAAATGGAGCACTTTATTTTAAATCTGTTTATTCTATTTCTGTTTTTGATTTATTATTTGTTTTTATTAAAAAAATTTTTAAGAATATAATTTTTTTTCTGGTTTTAATTTTCTTAACTGGTTTAATTATTTATAAAAAAAATTATTTGAAATTTTTATTACCTGATGATTTAAAAGAGAATAAACAGATTGTTAATTTTCTTGTTATTAGTATAATTTTGCGATTTATTATTATGCCATTTTTTTGTCACATTGATTTTTTAAGTGGTATCTGGGTGCCTTTTCAATTAGCATATACTTCAATATTTTATTATGCAACAGACCCATCTGCTTCTTTTCATTTATTAAATCAATTAGTTCATTTTCCAATTATGGTATTAACAAAATTTATTATGCCAGAATTATATCATTTATGGAAAACTATACCTTATGATTATAATTTTTCAGGTTGGTATAATTTTTGTTCTCTTAAAAATGTTTTCTTCTTTTTATTTATTTTAAAAATTCCATTTCTTATTTTTGATTATCTTTGTTTATTTGTTTTTTTAAAACTTACTGAAATTACATTAATTAAAAAGAAGATATTTTATTTATGGCTATTTAATCCTGTTTCGATTTATGTTATTTATTTTATTGGTAGATATGAAGTATATACTTTATTCTTTTTGCTATTAGGATTGTTAAAATTTAAAGAAGAAAAAATAAAAGCAAGTTTTTTATTTATTGGCATTGCTATTATGCTTCGCCAGTATCCAATTCTATTTTTGCCTTTTTTATTATTTATTCATTCTAAAAACATAAAAGAATTTTTATCATATTTAATTATTTCTCTTTTTCCACTTGTATTATTTAATTTGTTATATTATTTATCAACACATTTAACAAATATTTCTGCATATTTTCCAACAGGTGTATTAGCAAATGATGAACATTCTGCAATGCTTTTTAAATATAAAATAAATGATTTTATTTTGTTTCCATTTTTTTATTTTCTATTTTTTTTATTTATTATTGAAAATCGAAAAAAAATTAGTTTTGATTATTTACCATTAGTTATATTTCTTTTCTTTAATATAATGTATGGAACAAGTAATTTTGAACCACAATATTTTATGTGGATTATTCCTTTTTTAGTTTTTGTATTTGCTTTTGATTATATAAAATTTTATGAAGTATTAATTTATTTTATTCTCTATTTTTGTTTTGTTTTTCAATGGGATAAAAGTTTTAATTTTCAACTTGCAATGCCGATTTTTCCTGATTTGTTTTTTAATTTACCATCTGTTGAAAGAATTATCTTGCAATTTTTACCAGTTAATATTATAAATAATATATTTGTCTCATTTTTAGTTGCAATAAATTTTTGGTTTTTATTCAAAGGCATAAAACAAATAAAATCAAATAATAAAATGTGAGGTGAGTTTATTATGCCAATTTACGAATTTATCTGTAATAATTGTAAAAAAGAATTTGAAATATTATTATATAAAAATGAAGAGGCAAAATGTCCGAATTGTAATAGCAATAATTTAACAAAAAAATTTTCTGTATTTTCTTCTTTCTCTTCTGAAACTAGTGATAATAATAGTTGTGATAGTTGTGATATGAGTGAAAATTGTAGTTGTCCATCAAATAATTATTCACATCCTTGTTGCCCTTATGGTAATTCATTCGATAGTGATGATTAAGAAAAACAAATGTGTGGAATATGTGGTTTTATTGGTGATAATAATTTAGATCTATTATTTAAAATGCGTGAAGCATTAAAACATCGTGGACCTGATGAAGAAGGGCATTTTGTAAATAAAGAAATTTCTCTTGCACATTCGCGATTAAAAATCATTGATTTAATTTCAGGTCAGCAACCAATGTTTAATGAAGATAAATCACTTGTAATTGTTTATAATGGTGAAGTATATAATTTTTTAGAATTAAGAAATGAACTTGAAAAATATGGACATAAGTTTATTACAAAATGTGATACAGAAGTAATATTACATAGTTATGAACAATGGGGCGAGAATTGTTTGAATTATTTTAATGGAATGTTTGCTTTTGCAATTTATGATTTAAAAAATAAAAAATTATTTTTAGCAAGAGATAGAGCAGGAAAAAAACCTATATATTATTATTATCAAAATGGCTTATTTATTTTTGCATCTGAATTAAAAGCAATATTATTACATCCAACAGTAAAGAAAAAAATAAATTATTCAGCATTACAGGAATATCTTTTTTTTGAATATGTGCCAGCGCCTGAATCAATTATTGAAAATTGTTATAAATTAGAAGGTGGTCATTACTTAATTTTTCAAAATAATAAAATTATAAAAAAAAAATATTGGGATTATTCATTTAATGGATATAATAAAGAAATAAGATTTAACGAAGCAAAAGAAGAATTATTAAGACATTTAAAAAAAGCAATAAAATACAGATTAATAAGTGATGTTCCACTTGGAATTTTTTTAAGTGGTGGAATTGATTCAAGCACAATTATAACATTAATGAGCGAAATAATACCACCAGAAAACATAAAATCATTTTCAATAAGTTTTGATGAAAAAAGTTTTGATGAAAGTTCTTATGCAGAAAAAATAGCGAAATTTATTGGTTCAGAACATAAAGAGGAAAAATTAAGTGTAAAAAAAATGTATGAAATATTACCAGAAATATTTACAAAAATAGATGAACCATTTGCAGACCCATCAATTATACCAACATATTTACTATCTAAATTTACAAGGAAATATGTAACAGTTGCATTAAGCGGTGATGGAGGTGATGAATTGTTTGCTGGTTATGATACTTTTATTGCACATAATATTTTAAAAAATTTTACTATGCCAGAAATAATAGTAAAAAGAATATTAAAGTTGGCAAATAGTATTTTACCTGTATCTGATGAATATATGAGTTTAGATTTTAAAATAAAACGAACAATATCAGCATTATATTTTCCAGCATTGCTTCGTAATGAAGTTTGGATGTGTTCTTTTACAAAAGAGATGCAGGATGAATTATTTTTAAAAAAAGAAATTGAAATAAAGGATATATATCAACCAATACATAGATTAAATTTTTCAAATCTGACATTTAATCAAAAAATAATATATCTATATTTAAAACTTTATATGCAGAATGAAATATTAACAAAAGTAGATAGAGCAAGTATGTTTAATTCACTTGAAGTTCGTTCGCCCTTTTTAGATGTGAATGTTATAAATTTTATAAATTCATTACCTGATAAATTTAAGATAAAATTTTTTAAAAGAAAATATATACTAAAAGAAGCAATGAAAAATAAATTGCCCGAAGAAATAATAAAACGAAAAAAGCAGGGCTTTGGTGTTCCATTAGCCAGATGGTTTAAAGCAGAATTAAAAGAATTATTGTTAGATACATTATCAGAAAAGAACATAAAAGAAGAGAATATTTTTAATTATCAATATATAAGAAAAATAATTGAAGAGCATCAAAGTAATAAAATAGACCATAGCAAAGAATTATGGACATTATTATCATATAAATTATGGCAACAGAATAATTTGTGAATTGTTATAATTTTTATAATAATTTTTCTAATTTTAGTTTTAAATCAGGATTTATAGTTAAATCATTTTTGTTATAATTGTATTTAATCAATTTAAAATAATTTTCTGCTGCTTCATTATGATTGTTTTTCAAAGCAAATATATATTGCAAATAATATAATTCAATGCTAACAATTTTTTGTTCAATATAAAAATTTATTATCTCATTTAAAAAATCATTTGATAACAAATTAATATTATTTGAAATTTCATAAGGGAAATCTTTGACAGGTTTTAAAGTTAATAAATCATAATTATTTAAATTTTTTAGATGATTAAAAAATATTTTTATTGAATTAAGTATTTCATTTTTATTTTTTTCAGCATCAACTTTTCTTAAAGAAGAAATATACTTTAATAAAAGATAAAGATTATTGAAATCATTATCAGATAATTCTTTTTTTAATATTTCTAAATTTCTTTGATACTTATTTCTTTTTTTAATAATATACGGGCGATAACCAAAATGGAGAATAGAAAAATTTGAGTCAGCAATAATTTTATTATATTTTTTATTATATTCAAAAATAGAATCAGTAATTTGTTCGTGAATACGATTTTTCCAGTATATTTCATTTATATTTAAAAATAATCTAATTTGTTTATCATATTGAATTAAATTATGCGTAATAATATTTTTAATAGTAACAAAAAACGCAGAAATATTATTATTTTGAATTTGAGAAATAAAAAATTGTTTATCAAAATTTTCTATTTGTTCATCAGCATCTAAATAAAAGAGCCAATTTGAAGAGACTTTACTTTTACCAAAATTCCTTGCTTCAGAAAAACTATCATTCCAATTAAAAGAATAAATTTTATCAGTAAAATTTTTAGCAATGCTTATTGTATTATCTTTTGAACCAGTATCAATAATAACAATTTCATCAAAGAAATTTTTTGCACTTTCAAGACAATCATTAATGAAGCGTTCTTCATCTTTAACAATAAGTAAAAGACCAATAGAATAATTATTCATTAACGAAAATAAAACAAGAATAAGGTGTTACATTTAATAAAAGTGTGTTATTTTCAATAGAGATAATTTCATCTGTAAAAGCATTCTTTAATTGTTTCATATTAAATTCAGCGGGTAAATTAATTTTTATTTCATTTCCTTCTTTATGTCGTGATAAAACAACAATTGCTTTTTTATCAAAATTAGATAAGCAATAAGCAAAAAGTTCATTTTCAATATAAAGAGGAATAAAATCACCATAGCGAAAAGCAGAAAATTTATTTCGAATGCTATTTATTTTTTTAACATAATTTAACACATCTTTTTCATGTTCTGTTAATTCATCATCAAAGCGCATAACACGGCGATTATCAGGGTCATGCGCACCAGTCATACCAAATTCATCACCATAATAAATTAAAGGCACACCTGGAATAGTCATTAAGAATGAAAAAGCAAGTTTAAGTTTTTTATAATTTGCAGGGTCATCAACAACAACATTATGCTTCCAGCCATATTCCTGTTCATCAACTGAATCAGGTTTAAATTTATTATCAGCATAAGCCATAAACCTTGAAAAATCGTGATTTCCAAGCATAGTTGACATAAGTGCTTCAGAACCATAAACTTTAAATGCTTCTTTTAAATTATTATTTATATCATAAAATGAGCCTAAATCAGCAGCAAAAAATTTTCTAATATCCCAATAAAGTGGAAAATCAAATTGTCCATTCATTTCATAAAATTTTACATATTCCATAATTTTTTCTCTGCTTGTCATACTTTCGCCAACCATATAAAAAACTTTTTTTTGTGGTAATTCAATTTCATATTTTATTCTTTTTCTTAATTCCTTAAATAAATTATGTTCAATATGTTTCACAGCATCGAGTCGAAAGCCGTCAATATTTGTTTCTTTAATTAACCAGAGTGCATTATTAACGAGGAAATTAACAGCATCAGGATTTTGAAAATTAAAAGCAGGTAAGTAATCACCAAACCATGTAGATAAAGGAAATTCATCAAATAAGCCAATATTTTTTCTGCCATCTGGTAAATCGAGTGTTCCAAAATATTCTGGATGTTCTTTATAAAGTGGATTATCTTTAAAAATATGTTTTGCAACATAATCTACAATGATACGAATATTTTTTTTATGCGCTTCTGAAACAAGTTCTTTTAAATCATCAAGAGTTCCAAAATTTTGAGCAATTTTATAAGAATCAATAGGCCAGTAACCATGATAACCAGCAAAAACAGTATCACGAGGATTTTCAAAAACAGGTGAAATCCAGATAGCAGAAACACCTAAATCAGAAAAATAACCATCTTGAATTTTTTTGGTAATACCTTTAAAATTACCGCCGTGAAAATTTACTTTATCAGAAATATCGCCTTTAACTTTATAATCAAAATTGTTTTCATAATTATAAAATCTATCAGTAAAAGCAAAATATAAAATAGCATCTTTCCAATTGAATAGATTATTTTCAGGTTCAAAATAATATGATTTTAAATGATAATCATTTTCAGTTGGAACAATTAAAATATTTAGTTTATATACATAATTATCATATTCACTTTCCTGTGATTTTTTCAAATACTCATCAGGAACAAAACAATCAACAATACTATTTTTAAAATCGTCAATTTTTTTTAGTATTTTATTGTTTATTAAAAAAAATAATTTTGAAGTTTCGTTTGGATTATTTAATACATTTATTTTGAAAGAAAATAAAATACCATTATCAGTTTTCTTTTTATTAATTGCAATAACATCATAGTTTATATCATAAGATTTACCTAATACTAAAACACTATTATTCCAACCATCATCACTTCTTAAAGGATTTAACTCGTCTGGTATCCAATCTTTTCCATTTATTACAAATTTATATTTATATTTACCTGGTTTTAAATCCATTGATAAAGAATATTTACCTTCTTCAATTTCATTCATAATATTTGCATTCATATTCCAGCCATTAAATTCGCCAGCAACAGAAACTTTTAATCCAGATTTACCTTTATAGAGAAAAGTATGGTGATATTTTGATTGTTTTATTGAAAGGAAGAGAATTTGTTCGATTGATTTTTCTTTTGTTTTTATTGTAATTGGCAATTCAACAAAACCATCATTATTTGTTTCAATTAAAATTGATTTTTTATCAGGAAGAAATTTAAGGGAAGAAATTTTATTATCAAATTGTTCTGGAAAAATAATATCTTGGATTTCATCAGGTAAAACTAATAAATAATCAGAAAGATTTAATTCATTGATTTGATTAAGTTCTAAATCAAAGACAGGTAAGTTATAAAAAACAGCATCAAGCGCGAAAATTTGCGAAAGAAGAAGCAAAAAAGAAAACAAAAAAAATGAAAAAAATTTTTTAAACATAAACCACCTCAAAAAAAGAGATTAATAAAAAAATTATAAAAGAAAAAAAGTAAATAAGTCAAATAAAAAAAGAGAAGAAAAAGCGGAGTGAGAATATAAGAAAAAGAAAAAATTAAAAAAATACTTGACAAATTGAAAAAATGTGCTATAATGGAAAATGAGGAAAAGAGAGAATGTGTTTGTCTCCCGCTAATAATTTCTTTTTGTAGAAATTATTTTTTCTCTTTTCCTCGTTTTGAAAATTTTTAGAGGAAACTTTTAATAAAATGAACTTATTAAAAGTTTTAGTAATTAGAAAAAAAGCGAGCAAATGTGCAATTATAAAATTGCACTTTATATCTTTTTTAAAAAGGGGGTTTTAATATGGTTATAGGACGAATTGGTTCAATTGAGGCAATTTATCCAAATGCTAATCAAATTCATAATTCATCAGTAGCAAAAGTAGCATCAATTTCAAAAGATTTAGGTGTTGAGCCAGCAATAGCAAATAAAGGACATGGTTCAGAGCAATTTGCATTTGAAAGTTTTAAAAGTGTATTAGCAGGCAGAAACTTCGAAGGAAAAGCATAAAATTTTTTAAATACTTTTATTTTATTGAAGATTTATTATTAGTAGAAAAATATCAAAAAAATATATTGTGTATTTTAAAAAATATGAAGATACTTTGCATAATTTTAATTTTCTTAATACAGGTAAAACTTGTAAAAGCCAAAGAAATATATACGATACAATTAGGTGCATTTAAAATAAAGGAGAATGCAGAAAAATTTAGCAAAAAATTATTAGAAGAAAATTTACCAGTTTATATTGAAAGCAATAATGAATTTGATTTTATTTTCTGTGGAAGATATGAAACAAAAGAAGAGGCAAAAAGTGAATTACAAAAAGTAAAAGAATTGTTTGGGATAAAAGGTATAATAAAGATAATAAAAGAGGAGGAAAAAGAAAATGTTATTTTTAATCCTATTAGTGAAACTAAAATTATATCGAAGGAAGAGGTTAAGAATGAAATACCTAAAAAAGTAAAGAAAACAAAGTTAGAAAAAAAGATATTAAAAATGTCAAAAAAATTTTTAAAGGTAAAATATAACTATGGTGGAGAAAGTAAAAGAGGAATTGATTGTTCGGGATTAGTTTATGTGGTATTTAATAAATTGGGAATAAATTTACCGCGCCGAGCAGAAGAACAGGTGAATTATGGTGAAGAAATAATCGATGAAAATTATAGGATAGGAGATTTAATATTTTTTAAAAATAAGGAAGACGATAGGATAAATCATGTAGGAATATATATAGGTGATAACAAAATGGTGCATGCTTCGAGTAAAAAAAGAAGGGTAATAATTTCAGATATAAATGAAGATTATTATAAAGAAAATTTTTATATAGCAAAAAGAATAATTAATGGGAATAAAATTCTTATAACAGAAAATGGAAAATTAGAGGAAAAAAAGATTGACAATTAGATAAAGACAAAAATAAAATAAAAAATTTAGAGTGTGAGTTTTTTATGAATATAATAAAAGTAAGTTTAATAATTAGTTTAATATTATTTAGCAATTTGTTATCATATAATTTTTCCAATCGAATATATAATTACCTTTCGAGTTTAGATATTTATCAAACAGAAGAAAATATAGAGCGTTCAAAAAAAATAAGAAGTAATAATAATTTAGCAGAAGAAGAAAAAGAGATAATTGATATGATTGTAGCATTATTATCAATAAAAACAAAAAATAATTATGAAATGGAAAAATGCTTATTAAATATAATAAGAGAAGGCAAAATTTTCAGGGATTATGCAGTATTATTTATAAGTGAATATTATATAAAGAAAAAAGAATATAACAAAGCAAAGGAATTAATAATAAGAGAATTGCGAGAAAATGAGACGATATTAACAATAGAATTTTATAAAATGTTATTGGATATAAATACAAAAACAGGCTTGTCAAATAATATAACATATTATGAGACATTAGTAAAATACATACAAGAAGATGAATATTTTTTAGAAAGGTATAAAACAGAAGTAAAGGAATATGAATATAGATTGGCTGAAATGTATTATAAAAATAATTTAAAATATGAAGCATTAAATATAATAAAAAAAATAATAATTAATGATGGAGCATATAAAAGAGATAGTATAAAATTATTACAGCAAATGATAAAATCAAATAAGAATTTAATTAGAGAATTAAATGATGAAATAATAAGTGAAATAATCAAGGAAAATATAGTGAATAAAAATTATAAAGAAGCAATAGCATATACAGAAGAAATAAAAAATATAAAAGATAAAATTCTTTTATTAGCAAATTGTTATATAAAAATGCGGAATTACAAAAATGCTGAAAAGGTGTTAGAGAATATAAAAGGTTCAAGAGAATATAAATTAAAGAAAGCAGAAATATTTAAAATAAATAAACAAACAAATAAAGCAAAAGAGAATTTAATAGAAATAATAAAAGAAGATAAAAGAGATAGGAATGAAGAAAGAGCATTAGAAATTATGCTTGAAATATTATATAATGAAATGAAATATAAAGAAGCAATGCGATATTATAATTATTTGGCGACATATTATCCGGAAAATAAATTATTAAGTGAATATTTATGGAATATTGGTTTTTGTTTTTTTGAAAGAAGAGAATTTGATGAAGCAGAAAGATGTTTTAGAATGTTATCAGAATATCAGAGAAATAAAAATATAAGAAGTGATGAAAAAGCAAAAGTATTATTCTGGGTAGCATTATCAAATGAAAAAAATAATAGATATGGAGAAGCAATAAAAATTTATAATGAAATAATAACAAATTATCCATTTACATTTTATGCATATAGGTCATTAGAGAAATTTAATGAGTGTAAGAGCGAGATAGTCAAATACTCTAATTTAACAAATAATGAAGAGAATGATTTATTTCAATTAAATAATCGAATCAAGAAATTTTATAGTAAACCAAGAGTAAATTCCTATTATGCTTCATTTAATATTGATAATGATTATTCAACATTTAAAAGAAGATTTTATGAATATGATTTGAGAGAGATAGAATTAAATCAGCAATATAATAATAAAATAAAAGAGCATTTATTAAAACATTATATATTTAAACAAATTGGATTTAATAAAATAAGTATAGATGAATTAGAATACATATATAATCAGACAAAAGATGAGAATGTAAAATATAATATAGCAATGATATATTCAAAAAATGGTGAGTATAACAAATCAATAAATTTAATAGAGAAGATAATATTAAGTAATAATAATTACGAATTTAATTATTGTAATTTTCCAGCAGAGATAAAAGATATCTTATATCCGAGATATTGGTATAATGATTTAATTGAGAAAAATGCAGTTTATTATAACATAAATTCGTATTTAATTAGAGCATTAATCCGAGAGGAAAGTAGATATAATTTTAAGGCAGTATCAAATGCAAATGCTTATGGTTTAATGCAAATTATACCAGCAACTGGAAAATGGATAGCGCGGAAATTAGGTTTTAATTATTTTAAAAATTATCAGTTATATCAACCATCAATAAATATTAGTTTTGGAACATATTATTTATCAGTGTTATTAGAAAAATATAACAAAGATGTAATAAAAGCATTAGCAGCATATAACGGCGGCGGCGGGAATGTTGATAATTGGTTAAAAAGGCTAAAAATAAATGATGTTGATTATTTTGTAGAAAAGATACCATTTTCAGAGACAAAAAATTATGTTAAAAATGTCTTGAAAAGTTTTTACATTTATAGTTTAATGTATGCTGGTAATTATAGAATTGAATATTCATATAACAAAACAAATTATGAGGTAAATAAATATGACTGAAAAAGATGAATTATTAGATGAATTAAGTAAATTAGATGAGTTAATAGAAAAAGATAAAAAAGAAGAAGTAGAAGAAAAAAAAGATGGAGAAAAAAAAGAGGAACAAACACAAAATGAAAATAAAGAAATAATCGAGAAATTAATAGAAGAAGGTAATGAATATTATAGAAAAAGAGAATTAACAAAAGCATTAATAAAATATCAGGAAGTATTGCAATTAGATAAAAATAATTTTATAGCATTATTTAATACAGGATATATATATATGGAAAAAGGTGAAACAGATAAAGCAATTGAGAAATTTGAAGAAGTATTAAAAATAGAACCAAATGATTATAAATCATTATGTAACTTAGCAGGGTTATATTATGAAAAAGGAAAAAATCAAGAAGCGCTAAATATACTTGAACGAGCAATAAGATTAAATCCAATAGATACAAACTGTGTAAATAATTACGAAATGTTAAAAAATATAATAAAGCGAAAACAAAAAAGAAAAAAATATTATTGAAAGTAGATAAATTGATTATTTTTTATAGTCAGAAAAATAAAATATTTCCTACCAATAAAAAAATAAAAAAAATCTTGCATAATAAAATCAAAGTATGATAAAATTTTTTAATAAAAAATTTTTGAAAAAAATTAAATAATAGGTGAATAAGATATATGAAAAAACAAATTAGAGTGATTATATTTTTTTCTTTATTTCTCATTTTTTATTCATATTTAATCGCCGCTCCAACCCAAATAAATCAATTTAAATTATATACAGTATCAGAAACAGTATCAACTACACCACCAATTCAAACATATACTTATTTAATACAGGATACAGATGCAAAATTAAATATATTTAATAAGATAGTAGTTGAATGTGAAGTTGATTCTTATGGTTATATTGATACAAAGTTAACAACAGCAGATAAAATATATATGCAAGTATATAATTACACAAACAATAAATATTATAATTTTGAGTGTAAGCAATTATCAAGAGATACAACAGCAGTAGATAGTGGTTATTATAAATATCGTTCGGATACAATTGATTTATTACGAACAAGTGGAATATTTGATGGAACAGGCTTTTCATCAAATGATTCAAATGCAATAAGATTTTTCATAATAGTAGATACAACAGCTTATGGAACATTATTAAATACAGTATATTATGTTTATCCTGGTGATACACAGGTTGATTCAATTTATTTTATATCAAGTCCAACAGCAAATTATCAGAATTATATAATTTCTGATAATGTAATAATTCCAGATAATTATGTATATATTGTTATTGATGCAGGTGATAGAAATCCGTATGCAGTAAAAAATCCAGTAGTATTTATAACAAATTTAACAAGTGGCGAAACAATTTTTGTTCAATTAACAGAAACAGGAAATTTTACTAATATTTTTTTAAGTGATGCAATACAATTAAGTTCAAGTGTGACAGACCAATCAACAAGGAAATTAAAAGTAAATTATGGGGATATAATAAAAGTTGTATTAAATAACAGGCAATTTTCGAATGTAGATAAATCAGATACAATAAGATTAGCAGTTCCTACCTCACCAACAAATATAATTTCATTAAATTTCAAAGATACAAATTTTGCATATAATTTAGATAGAAAAGTAACATTTAATGAAATAATGAATATAGAAGTATCAGCAGTCGATGAAAATATATATACAGCAGATACAATTGAAGTTTTATTAGGTTCAGGAAGAGATACAGTAACATTAATTTTGACACAGGTTGCTACAATAGATGGATATGGTATATTTCGCAATAATGAATATCGAATTGGAACAGTAAATGATACAGTAAATAAAATATTAAAGGTTCAGTATAATGATATAATAAAATGTTATGTAAAAAATTATCCAGCATTTTACGATACAGTTCAGGTAGCAGCACCAACTTCGCCGACACAAATACAAACACTACAATTTAAAGAAGTTGGTTATGTATCAGAATTAGATAGAAAAGTAAATATAAATGAAGTATTATATATAGAATTAACAGCAGTTGATTTAAGTCCATTAACAAATGATACAATAATAGTAATATTAGGAAATGGACAGGATAGTTTTTCAGTCGAATTAACACAGACAGGAAGTTCAGGAATATATGGGATATTCAGGAACAATGAATATAAATTAGGAAGTATAAGTGATACAGCAAATAAGACATTAAAAGCAGAATATAATAGTATAATAAAATGTTATGTAAAAGATTATCCAACATATTTTGATACAGTGCAAATAGTTGTACCAACTACACCAACACAGATACAAACAATAAAATTTAAAGAAAGCGGTTATATATCAAATTTAAATCGAAGAGTAAATTTTAATGAACGATTATATATAGAATTAACAGCAATAGATGAAAGTATATTAACAAATGATACGATAATAGTGATATTAGGCAATGGGAGTGATAGTTTTAATGTCGAATTGGTTCAAACAGGTTTATCAGGGATTTATGGTATATTTAGAAATAATGATTATTCAGTAGATTATTATTTTGATACAGTAAGTAAAGTATTGAGAGTTGGTTATGATTCAGTAGTTCGTGTAGTAGTAAAAGATTATCCCATTTATTATGATACATTACAAATAGTATCAGCATCAACAGCACCAATAACAGTAACAACAATAAAATTTAAAGATAATAATTTTATTTCTGATTTATCAAATTTATTTGTTCGACCTAATGATTATTTATATTTAGAGATAACAGGTATAGATAGAAATGAATATCAACAGGATAGCATAATAGCATATATAAAAAGTACGAAATATAATGATAGTATATATGTGTATTGCATTGAAACATCAAACCATTCAGGAATATTTAGAAGTTCTAATATAGAATTAAATTTAACGACGACATCAACAAATTTAAAGAAATTAAGAACTGATTATAATGATACAATAATAGCATTTGCAAACGGCAGTACATTAAGTTGCACAATTTATACAGCAAGATATACAACACCAGAGATAATAAATAATTTATTTTTTAGCGACCAGAATTATAATATTCAGATGACAAATAGTTATATTGATATAAATTCAAATTTATATATAACATTATATGCACAGGATGCAAGTTATTTAACAGCAGATACTATCGAAGTAATAATAATCAATAAAACAGATGATACAACAATATGGAATGGGAAATACTGGAAATATTCAGATAGTATAACAATAGAATTAAAAGAGACGAGCGAAAATAGTGGAAAATTTACATCACAAAATGCAGCACCAAAATTAGGTGAATTTACTAATCAATATATAAAACAATTAAAAGCAGAATATGGTGATACAATTTTAGTAATTGTATTTTCAAAAACAGATATAACTAAAGATAATCCATTATTAATTGATACAATTTATATATATCCAACAAATAATATAAGCATTATAGAACCGTATTTATTAACATTTTATTCTGATATGACTTATACCACTAAATTTGATTCTTATGTTCAACCATTTGCAACGATTTATGTAGAATTATTTGGACGAGATGAAAATCCATATTTTGTTGATGTAATAAGTTGTACAGTAATAGTAAATGATTCAGGTGCAAGAAAGATAGGAATAAATTTATACGAGACATCTAAGAATTCAGGTTTATTTAGAGGACAATTCAAAATAAATATTTATACAGATGATATTTATGATGTAGTAAAAGCAGATAAAAATAATGATGAAATAAAAGTATATTATGAAGGAATAGGAACAATTTCAAAAACACTTATAGTTAAAAGTGTAACAATACCAGTTGAAATTGTAGCAATAAATTTATATTCTTCACCATCCTATGAGCCTTTAAAAATAGTAGATGACGATTATGAATTTAATTTTGATGAAAATATATATATTGAATTAATAGCAATAGATTCAAATCCATTAACAATAGATAATTTTGAAGTAGAAGTGTATTCAATGAAACCAGATGGTTCAGATGTAACAGTAATAAGAGTTCAATTAGAAGAGACATTACCAAACTCTGGTATATTCAGAAATAATGATTTAATACCAGATAGAAAATCAGTAAAATTAGCATATTTAACAAATGATACATTAAATGAATTAAGAGTAAATTATGGATATATAATAAAAGTAGTTCCATATTCAGTAGTGAGTGATATAACAGCGCAAACAAAAATGACAATACCAAAACAGCCAACATTTATAAATGAATTTTATTTTTATACAGGGAGTGATTACTCAACAATCTTACCAGAAAATTGGCAACAAAATGTAAATACAGAAATATATATGCAATTAACAGGCGCAGATGGAAATCCAAAAAATGCTGATACAGTAGAAATTATGCTTGTTGATGAATATCTTGATGCAAATGGTCAGTTAGTTTTATCAGAAGGTGATTCAATAGTAATTGGTTTATTAGAAATATCAGAAAATGCAGGTGTTTATCGCGGAACAGCAATGTTAAGACGATTATCAAATGCAAGATATAGAGAAATAGGTACATCAGAAGGACATTTTGTTCTTTGTGGTGTGGACAAAAATGGAAATGGTAGATTAGATTGGAATAATAATGAAATATATGATACAGTAGTATTAGCACAATTTGACCCGCCTGATTATGTATATGCAATTGATTTAAGAACAGATTATACATATTCAGCGTCTTTAAATGTTCCAGTTTTACCATATCAAATACCAAAAAATGATATAAGGTATGCAGCAAGTGAAAATTTATCACAATTATGGATCGAAGCACGTGCTGATTCTGCCACTGCTTCAAATTTATTAAATGATTCATTTGCAGTCGAAATTATTTCTTTTAGAGGGGATACAATAATTCCTGGCTTAACATATAGTGGGGGTTATTATTATTTTGATGCAAGCAAATTAAGTAATCAGGATTTTATTGATAGTTATGTGCTTGATACTGATATAATAGTATTAAAAGAAGTTGGCGGTCCAAATTCAGGTTTATATAGAAATTATGATGAAATAACAAATGAATATATAAATTGTGTAATAACATCAAATATAGCAGAAAAAGATAATCCAGGTAGAATATATATCAGACAAAAAGAAAGTGATAATACTTATGGTGATACAATATTAGTTCGTTCGTTAGTGCCATTAGATACCAGTGATACAATAAATCCTTATGCATCATCATATAAAACAGCAACAGCATATACCCGTAGTGCGACAAAATTATCCCCAATAAAATTAGATTATATTAGATTGTATGATTCATCAAATTATGTTAATCCAATAATTGATTTTCAGCGTTCTTTTGAAGAACCATTTGATGCATTATATATTCAGGTAAAAAGTGCAGATGCTGAAGGTTTTGCAAATGATGTTTTAATTGATGAAATAGATGTTGAGGTTCATAATTTAACTCGTTCGCCAACAGACTTAAGAGGCGATACAAAAATAATAGTATCCTTAATTGAAACAGGTCAAAATACAAATATATTCAGAACAAAACAGGTAGCATATACAACAGCAAAAGTAATAAGTAAAAAACATGCACTTGATTTTGAAACAATAACGAGAAATGAAAGAGGTGAATTGTATTGTAATAGAGGTGATACAATTGTTATAATTGCACCAACAGTAACATTTGAACCAAATAAGAGTGATTATTATTATATAGCACAATATAAAGCCCCAAATCCAGTTTCAATTTCACGAACAAATGAATCTTATTCAGAAGCAATAACAACAAATTATTTAATAGATGAATTAATATATATTCAAGTAATTGCAGATAGGGGTTCAATATTTTCAAGTAATAGTATATTAAAAGATACATTGACAGTATGGGTAAAAAATTTGAATCCAAATATTGCATCACCATTATTAAAATTAGAATTAGAAGAAACAGAGATAGGTTCAGAAATATATAGGGTTAATACATATAAATATCCATTATTAAGATTATCAACTTTTACATTACAGGAAGCAAATATACTTGAAGCATATCCTGGTGATACAATAATAATGTGGTGTGAAAGAAGAGCATTATCAGAAACAGGTGGAATTATCTTAACAAATATTACAGATACAAGATATGTTGCGATTGAATCAAAACCAAAAACAATTTATTCAATTGAAATAAAAACTGGTCCAGATTATAAAATAGATTATAAACCAACAGATGAATTAGTTTATGAACAGATAATATATGTTCAGGTTCGTGCTGATATTGGTGATGCTGCTTTAATTGAAACGACAGAAGTTTGGGTTTATCATTCAAAAGATTTAACAGATACAATTGAAGTAGTTTTAACAGAAGAAGCACCTGCTTCACCATTTTATCGTGGAACCTTTAAAATAAAACCATTAACAAATGATACTCTTGATGAAATTGGTGTTGACCCAGGAGAAACAATTGTAGTCAAACATCCATTAAATTGGAATATAGCATCGCCAATATTAAAGATTGCCTCACCAACACCACCATCAAATGTAAATTCTGTTGCATTTACAGATGAAGGCTATACTAAAAAATTAAGAGATGTAAATGGTGGTTATGTATTACCATATCCAACGGATAATATTTTATATATAGAATTAAATGGTCAGGATGTAAATGAAAGATTAGTTGATGAAGTATATGTAATATTAAAATCATATAAAAATGGTAATTTAGCAAATTTACAGGGCGCAATAAAAGTAAAATTAACAGAAACAGGAACTAAGACAGGAAAATTTCATGGCACAGTTACTGTATCAGAAACAAGTGATACAGAGCGAATAGAAATAAGAGGTTATTTTGGTGATGTAATTTATGTTTATAGTTTAGATGAAATAAGATTTGATTCGGTTGGAATTCCACTTCCACAACAGCCAGAATATATAACAAATATTTTTATAAAAGATGCAAACTATGATGTTGATAGAGTGAATGAAAGATTTGGATTTAGTGATATTTTATATATTGAGGCACGCGGTGGTTCTGGTAATAAATTATTGAGAGATACTACAGCAGTTGATGTTTATGCACTTGATAAAAACCAGCAACCATTACCAGGTGCAAAAGTTCGTGTTGAATTAGTTGAATCAGATATAGCAAATGGAATATATAGAGGAATAGTAAAATTAGCAGATAATGAATTTGCACCTTGCATAGAACAGACAAAATTTTTTGACCCATTATATGATAGAAAAGTAGCTTCAGGTGTATTAAATCAAGCAATTAAAAAAGTAACAATTCCTGGCGTAGAGATTCCAACATTAGGTAATTTACGTGGTTTTAGATACATATACATTGAATGGGTAAAAAATCCAGCTCAGGTCCACACAAATCCACAAAATTATATTGCTATAAATAATGACCCTGGTTCAGTCTCACCAAATCCATGGAAATCATCATTACATAGTGGTCAACCAATTACATTTACAAATTTAGCACAAAATTCTACTGTTAAAATATATGATATTCTTGGGCATTTAATAAAAGAAGATGTGGTAACGAAATTTTATCCAAAGAGTTTAGGCGAAGCAGAATTTTATTATGAGTGGGATTTAACAAATAAAGAGAATTATGAAGTAGCAAGTGGAATATATATTTACATAATTAGAGATAAATTTAATAAAGAGATAAAAGGGAAATTAGCAATTATCAGATAAAAATTTTTGGAGGAAAATTTATGAGAATTATATATTTTTTAGTGTTGATAATAATTTTTAATTCTTCATTTTTATTTGCTGGCAGTCCTGGTACAGTAACAGGTTTAATTTTAGCAGAAGATATTGGTGCAAGAACAACTGCACTTGGTGGTGCATTTGGTGCTATTGCTGATGATGTGCATTCTATGAGATATAATCCAGCTGGTTTAGCACAATTAACTCAAAATGAATTTTCCTTCACACATGTATCAAGTTTTATTGATATTTATTATGAAGCACTAATGCTTGGTATTCCTTTTAAAAATAAAAATTCTGTAATTGGTTTTGAGATTGATTATTTGAATTATGGAAGTATTGAAAAGAGAAATTTAAATAATGAAACAATAGGAAATTATAGTGCAAATGAATCAGTATTTACTTTTTCTTTTGCGACAAAAATGAGAAGTGAATTATTATTTGGCTCAAATATTAAAATATGGCAGGGTAAAATAGAAGAAGAAAAAGCAAATGCAATGGCAGTTGATGTTGGTGGTTTATTCTTAATAAATGAATACATAAATTTTGGTTTTGCTGTTCAAAATATTGGTTCAAAAGTTAAATATATAGAAAAAGAAGAAGATTTACCATTTAATGTAAAACTATCTTTAAAATATACACCTTTAATGATGTCTTATCCCCCAACTGTATCAGTTGATTTTAATATACCTAAGGGCAATAAATTAGGTATAAATGCAGGAATTGAATTCTGGCTTAATGAAGCAATAGCAATAAGAACAGGTTATAGAGATAAACAGGATGAAGGAAAAACTTCTGTTGGTTTTGGTATTAGAGGTTATGTATTTCAACTTGATTATGCTTATTTGTTCACAAGAGATTTAGAAGGTGCTCATAGATTAAGTGCTACTTTTAGATTTGGTGGTAGTAAAGCTGAAACACCATATAGTAAAATGAAATCAAGATATAGTGGTTTCAAATCACCAGAAATAAAAGAAAAACCTGATAAATACAAATTTAACTTTAAGAAAAATTTAGAAAATAAAGTAATATTATTTCCACCAGCTACATTAGTAAAATAAGGAGGTGAATAATCAAATTGGCTAAAAGTAAATTCGCAAATATATTAAAAAAAGATATTGAACAAAAGGTTATTAGTGAAAATGAAAAAATAAGAATTCAGAATAAACAAATATTGAAGGAAATAATAGGTAAAAAAGTAATTATAAAAAGTTCTCATTCAAAAGAAGAGCGAGAATATTTTGTTGATGATATTATTGAGGTATATACAGAAGGTGCACAAGGATTAATTCCTGCTTTTAAATTGGTTAATAAATCATTGGCAAAAGAACAGCAAATTGTATTAAACTATCCAAAAGTTTTAATTGACCAGGATGAATTATTTGATGGTAAGAAATTTTTAATTTTAGAATACGAACCTGAATTAGATATTGTTAAATCATTTAGACATTTACATAAACCAAACAGAGAACCTTTATTAATATATATTTATTATTAATACTTATGGATATAAAAAAAATATTAGATACAATAAAGAATGAAGAGGGAAGAGAATCTATTCTGCTTGAATTTTCAGATGAAAAAAATGAAGAAAAAAAATATATAAAAGGAATAAGAACAGAAATATTTGAAACAATTAGTGGCAATTCTATTTTACTCGATATTGATAATGAAACGAATAAAGTGATTAGTTTAGAAATCTTATAAATTCCAGCAATTATATTATTTTAATCTTATGATAAATTATTTTTTTCAAAGGTTATTTTTTCTTATTCCTACCTTTATTGGAATTACTCTTATTACTTTTATTATTGTTCACTTTGTACCTGGAGACCCCGCTGTCCTTGCTATAAGGAAAGGTATGAGTAATGATTCATTAAGAGACCCTTTAACTGCTGAAATAATTGAACAAAACCGAAAATTATTTGGTTTAGATAAACCAATACATATTCAATATTTTTTATGGTTTAAAAGATTATTATTATTTGATTTTGGAAATTCGTATAAAGATAATCAGCCAGTAATAAAAAAGATAAAAGAACGGCTGCCAGTTACTTTGCAATTAAATATTATCTCGATTTTTTTAATTTATCTTTTTTCAATTCCATTAGGTGTTTTTAATGCTGTAAAATATAATTCTTTATCTGATAAATTAATTACACTTTTTTTATTTATGCTTTATTCATTGCCTACTTTTTGGGTTGCTACTATGTTGATTTTATATTTAGGTGGTGGTGATTATTTGAATTTATTTCCTATTTATGGATTATCATCAGAAGGTGCTGAAAATCTCAATTTTTTCAATTGGTTAATTGATAGATTATGGCATCTTGTTTTACCTGTTTTTTGTTTAACTTATGGTGGTTTTGCTTATTTATCACGTTATGTAAAATCAAATATTTTAGAAGTTTTAAAATTGGATTTTATCAGAACAGCAAGAGCAAAAGGATTACCTGAAAAATTTGTTATTTTTAAACATACATTAAAAAACTCTTTAATTCCTGTTATTGTTTTGGTTGCTAATATTTTTCCTGCTCTTTTTGGTGGTAGTGTTATTATTGAACAAATTTTCTCGATAAATGGTTTAGGTAAATTAAGTTTTGATGCTATTCTTGCTCGTGATTATCCAGTGATTATGGCTATGGCATCAATCAGTGCATTTTTAACTCTGATTGGTATTTTAATTTCTGATTTTTTAATGGTTTTAATTGACCCAAGAATAAAATTTTGATTTTTTTTATTGTTAAATTTTTGGTAGTGAAAAATAGTGAGAAGCAAAATAATTATATAAAAAATAATTTAATAAAATAAAAATGTAAGGAGTAAAAAATGTTTGAAGAAAAAATTGAGAAAATACTAAAAGAAAATTCTGAAATGTTTTTATTATTAAGTAAGACAATTATTCCTGCGATAAATAAAACAGCAATAGAAATAGTAAAAGCATATAAAAACGGTGGTAAATTAATTATATTTGGCAATGGTGGCAGTGCGGCAGATGCACAGCATATAGCAGCAGAATTAGTTGGTAGATTTTTAAAAGAACGAGAACCATTAGAAGCAATTGCATTAAATACAAATGTATCAAATTTAACTGCAATTGCAAATGATTATGGTTATGATGAAGTTTTTATCAGGCAATTAAAATGTCATTTAAAGGAAAATGATATTGTTTTTGGCATTAGCACAAGTGGTAATTCTAAAAATGTAAATGAAGCAATAAAATATGCTAAAACAAAAGGTAATTTAACTATTGGTTTAACCGGGAAAGATGGTGGAGAATTAGGTAAATTAGTTGATATTCATATAAATATAAATAAAAATTTATCACCGCGCATACAGGAAGCACATATAACTATTGGGCATATCCTTTGTGAGATAATTGAAGAACAATTATTTACTTAATTTAAAATTGAGTAAATGCTAAATATTTTAAATTACCCGTTGGATGTAATTTATAATTTTTAATGCGGTTATTTAATATACAAATATTTGAATTATACCAAAGACTTACATAAGGCTCATCTTCAGCAATTATTTTTTGTATTTCACTATATATTTTTTTTCTCTTCTCTATATTTAGTTCATATCTTGCTTCTTCTACTAATTTATCTATTATTGGATTTTTATATCTGCCTCTATTAGCGCCGTTTGGTGGAATATTACTCGAATGAAAAACCATATAATAAATATCAGGTTCTGTTACGCCAACCCATGTTAATTGAAACATTTCAAAATTACCTTTTACAACATCACCATAAAATGTGCCCCATTCATACATTTTGATTTGCACATCAATATTTATTTGTTTTAATTGAGCCTGTATTACTTCTGCTATTCTTCTTGTTATATCTTTATTTAGTGCTTTATATTCGAGTGTAAATCTTATTCCATTTTTCTTTATTTTATAGCCAGCTTCGTCAAGTAATTTTTTACTTGTTTCTGGATCATATTCATATTTTTTTACTTCTGGTTCGTTCGCCCAATTTTCTGGTATTAAAATATTCGTTGCTTTTATTGCAAATCCATTTAAAATATTTTTTATTATTTCATCACGATTTATTGCATAAGCAATTGCCTGCCGAACTCTTTTATCTTTTAAAATTTTATGTTCACAATTAAAACCTAAATAAGAATAATTTACACCATTTGATGTTAATATTTTTAATTTAGGATTATTTTGTATTTGATTTATCATATCTTGCGGAATATTATTTACTGAAACATCAATACTTCCTTTTACTATTTCTAAATAGCGAGTGTTATCATCAGGTAAAATTTTAAATATAATTTTATCTATATCTATTTTTTGCTTATTATAATATTCATTCTTTTTTAATGTTATTTTTTCATCTGCTAACCATTCAACAATTTCAAAAGGACCTGCTCCTATTGGTTTTCTACTAAATTCTTCTTGCGTTAAATTTGCAAGTTTTTCTGGCACAATTCCAATAGTTAAACAACTTAAAAATGGTGCATAAGGTCTTTTTAATTCAAATTTGATTTTATAATCATCAATTAATTCTATCTTATCTAAATAATCAAATGATTTTTTATATGGACTTTTGCTTTCACTATCAACTATTGTTTCATAAGTAAATTTTACATCATCAGCAGTTAATTTTTTGTTATTTGAAAAAAAGACATTACTATCAATTGTTATTACATAAACTTGACTATCAATTATTTCAATACTTTTGGCTAAATCATATTCAATATCTAATTTATCATTTATAAAAATTAAACTTCGATATATTTGATTTGTAATATATTGTGAAGCCATATCAGAAGCAAAGCGTGCATCTAAATTTGTTGGATTACTGCTTATTGCAACTGTTAGAATTTTTAATTCTTGTTTTTCTTTTTTTGAACAGGATAAATTTATTAATATCAAAAAAATAAATAAAAAAATAAATAAAAAAATAAATATATTTTTCATCTATTTACTCCTTTCTTTTTTATCTTTCCTCTTAAAATTTTTTTTGCTTTTTTTATATCTTCTTTTATTGCTTCTATTAATTCTTTCTCATTTTGAAATTTTTTTATATTGCGAATTCTTTTAATAAAATAAATAGAAACTTTTTTATTGTAAATATTTTTGTTAAAATTTAAAATGTGTGTTTCAAGTTTTTTTTCATTTTCATTAAATGTTAGATTTTTACCTAATGAACTAACTGATTTATATAACTCATTATTTATTTTTGTTATTGTTGCATATACACCATCTTTAATTATCATATTTTTTTCTGTTAATAAATTTATAGTTGGAAATCCTAATTTTTTTCCAAGTCCTTTTCCTTTTATTATCTTACCATTTATAAATGGTGCATATCCTAAATATATTCTTGCTTCTTCAACTTTTCCTTTTTTTAATAATTTTCTGATTATTGTACTTGATATTACAATATGCTTACATTTTATTTTTCTTATTATTAATAATTTGTAATTATGTTTTTTTTGATATTTTTTTAATGTTAATATATTTCCTTTTTTATTAAAACCAAACTTAAAATTAAAGCCAACAACAATGTATTTTGCTTTAAATTTTTTTATAAGGACATTTTCTAAAAATTCTTCTGCTTTCATATAACGGATTTTATCATTAAATTCAATTTCTATTAAATAATCTACTTTATATTTTTTTAATAATTCAATTTTTTTTTCTTCTGTATTTATTTTTTCTATTGGTTTTTTATTTATGTATTCTCTTGGTATATTACTGAATGTAAATAAAATAAATGGTATTCTTTTTAATTTAGAGATTTTACTTGCTGTTGAAATTATTTTTTGATGTGCTTTATGTAAGCCATCATAAGTTCCTATTGCTACTACACTTTTTTTTATTTTTAAATTTTTTATTTCTTTTATTATTTTCATTTTTTATTTAGAAATGTTTTTTATTGATTAAAAATAAATTCTAAATTTGTATTATCTTGTGTTGATGTATTTATTATTCGGTTATTTCCGCTTTCCCATTTAATATTACCTTTTTCATCTTTAACAATAAACTTAAATTCAATAATTCGTTTTGGTGGTAATTTAATTTCTATTTCCCATTCAGGCCAGTTTGGGCATTTCATTGGACCAATTGATTTTTTTGGGTCCCAATTTCCTAATTCATTTATACTTCCTACTATATATATTTGTTCGCCAAATTTTGTTTTATCATTTTTTACTTTTATTTTATATGTTTGATATTCACTTGATTCTGTTTTTATTTTTCTTTTTTCTTCTTTTATTTTTTCTATATAATTTTTATGAATATTTTTTTCACATTCTTTTACAAATACTGCAATTGATTTTGCATCTATTAAAAAATTTAATTTTTTTTCTGCTATCTCGCATTTTTTTAGATTTATTAAATCAACTAAATTTTCATTTATACAACTTTCTGTTAATAATGGTATCTGGATATTTTTATTATTTGAATTTTTATTTATTATTATTATTGCTTCTTCTGATTCATTTATTCTTGTAAAAGCATAAATATCATCATCTACATATAATTCTATTTGTTGACCATTATTAAATACTTCATAATTTTTTCTAATTAAAGCAAGAAGCGCAGTAAATTTATATAATTCAGAATTTTCATTAAAGAACATATCTTTTCTACTATCAGTTTCATTAAAACCAGATAAAGGGACTTCAGTACCATAATAAATTGTAGGAAATCCTCTAATAAAGAAAATCAAGCCGAGTGCGCATTTGAATAAATCAGTATCATCATTAAAAAAACGGGCTACATCATGATTATCTAAAAAAGGTGATAAACCAAATTCATTTTCATAAATTATATCTTGATTAAATTTTATGGATAATGCCTGCATAGAAGAATTGTTATATTTAAAAACATCAACCAGAGTATAATAAAGTGGAAAGTCAAATAAGTAATCAAAACCATCTTTAAAATATTCATTTAAATAATTAACATCACCATTTAATACTTCACCGATTATTAAAAAATCATTTTTATGTAATTCATTTTTTACATAATTTTTTATATCTTTTAAAAATCGTTTCCAGAAATTATGAGGAATATGTTTAACAGCATCAAGACGAATACCATCGCAATTTGCTGTTTTTATCCAGTATTTTGTATTATTTAAAAGATAATTATAAACTTCTTCATTTTCTTGATTTAAGTCAGGTAAGCCAGTTAAGTTATGTGTTTCTAATTCTTCTTGATTATTCCAATTTTTTATATCACCTTTATTATGGAAAAAATCTTTATTTTGAGTTAATGGAGCATCCCATTCAGTATGATTTAAAACAATATCAAGAATTAATTTTATATTATTTTTATGTAATTCATCAGATAATTTTTTTAATTCATTTATTGAACCAAAATGTTCTTCAATATTTTCAAAATCTTTAACCCAATAACCGTGATAAGCCCATGCACCAAAAAATTCATTATCACGATTATCATAAATAGGTGAAATCCAGATTGCATTTATTCCAAGATTTTTTAAATAATCAATTTTTTGAATTATACCTGCTAAATCACCACCATGATATGTTTTTTCTTTTGTTTTATCAATATTAAAATTATTTTCTGAATTACCATCAAAAAATCTATCAGTTAAAATGAAATAAAGAATTGTATTTGAAAATGAAGAAGATATAAAAATATTTAAGAAAAAAATTATAAAAAAAAAAGTTTGAAAAAAATTAGACTGAGAATTTTTCATTATTTATTTAAGCATCCTGACCGCCTAATTTTTTTAGAACAGAAACAATTGTTCTTGCTGCTTCTGTTGGTTTAAATGGTTTAACAATAAAATGTTTTGCACCTAATAAAATAGATTGTTTAACAATAGTATCGTGTCCAACAGCAGTCATCATAATAACAATAGCATTTTTATCAATAGCCATAATTTGTCTTAATGCTTCAACGCCATTCATTTCAGGCATAGTAATATCCATTGTAACAACATCTGGTTTATTTGCTTTATATTTTTCTATTGCATCTTTTCCATTTTCTGCTTCACAACTTACCTCACAACCAATTTGTATTATTATTCGTTCAATTTGTTTTCTCATAAATTGTGAATCATCAACAACTAAAAATTTATAAGGACCACCATCAGGTTTTTTCACTTTTGGTATAACTTCCATTGCAGTTTCACTCCTCTTAATAAAATTTATTTATTTTCTTGTAAAGAAACATTTATTTCTATTCTGCCAATACTTAATTCTAATGGCACAATTAATGTCATCATTTTTGTATTTGCTATTTTCATATTTTGACCTGTAAATAAAACTGGTGGTGTTAAATCAACTTTAATTCCTTTATTATTTAAACCAGTTAATGCCTGACCTGTTACTATATTTGCAAATTCTTCTATTGTACTTTCTACAAATTCATTCCATTCACTAAAAGTTTCACCATTCATTATACTTGCTAATTTTAATGCTGTTCGTGTATCCATATCATATACAACTCGTCCGCTTATCTGACCTGTAACGCCTATTAATGGTGCAACACCTCTTGTAACAACAGCATCATTTTTTGCATTTAATTGTCCTCTTTTTATATCTGTTATCATACACATATCTTTTAAGACACTTATTGCCGCTTCAACAAATGGGACTACATATTCTGTCTTCATTATTATTTTCTCCTTTATAAATTTTTCAAATAATTATTATTTATATATTTTTTTTTGTCAATATTTTTTTAAAAAAAATAAAATATTTAAAAAAAGAAAAAATCTGTAAATAAAAAATTTTTATAATAACTTCAAAAAAATTATTTTCCACCAATTGTTACATTTTTTATTCGAATATGAGGACCACCATCAGAAACACGCAGTGGTGATTGACCTGCTTTGCCACAACCACCCAATCCACCAGAAAATTTTAAATCATCACAAACTCTATCAATATTTAATAAAGTAGAAAAAACATTGCCACTTAATACAACATCTCTGATTTTTTCTGTTAATTTTCCGTCTTTGATTAAATATGCTTCTTCTGCTGAAAAAGTAAACATTTCAGTATTAGTCATACCACCTAATGAACCAATAGCATAAATACCATTTTTTGTTTCTGATAATACTTCTTCAAATTTATGTGGACCTTGTGCTAAATAAGTATTTGACATTCTAACAATTGGTGGAAAATGATATGAAATCGAGCGTGCATTACCTGTTTCTTTTTCTTTCATTTTAACAGCAGTTTCTTTTGAATGTAATCTACCAGTTAAAATTCCATTTTTTAAAAGAAATGTTTTTTGTGCTGGCGTTCCTTCTGAATCAAATAAATAATGACCAGCAAGACCTTCTAATGTTGGGTCATCAATTATTGTAACAATATCATTTGCTAATCTTTTACCTAATTTTAAAACTTTTTTAAATTGAGGATTTTCATAAATAAAATCAGCTTCATTTAAATGACCAAAAGCTTCGTGTGTGAAAACACCGCATAATTTTGGATCTATAATAACTGTATATATTCCTGGTTCAACTGGTTTTGCTTTTATTAATTCTATTGTCCGTTTAATAACATCTTCAACTTCTTTTTCTAAATTTAAAACAATTTGATAACCTTCTAAATTTCCAGTTGAATGATATGCTGTTTGAACATTCATTCCATCTTTTGCTGTTCCAGAAAAATATATTCCACAAAATTTTATTTTTGTTTCAATTTCAACTTCTTCACTTGTAATTAAATATTCATATCTTAAAGCATCAGCATATAATACTGATGATGAAATTAATTTTTTATTTTTATTGAGTATTTTGCTATATTTAAAACAATTAAAAAGTTTATCATCTAATTTTATTTTTTCAAAATCAACTTTTACTTTATTTTCCTGTTTTGCTTTTATTGGTTTTAATAAATTTATATTTATTTTTTTTTGTTTTTGAAAATATTTGAATTTCTCAATAAATAAAGAATTTATCTTATTTTTTAATTCATCAAAAGAATTGAAAGAAATAAAATTCCAGCAACCATTATAAAATAATCGTATTGAACCACCATTATCAATAACTTCATTGATTTCATCTACTTTATTTTTTATTAAAGAAATTTTAGTTAATTTATTTTCTTGAATGCGAATTTCATAATAATCAATATTAAAATCTTTAATCAATTTTTTTATTTTGTCTAACATACTTTTTCACCTTCAATTAAATTTTCAATTATGAAAAGATTTTATTTTTATTTTTGAGAATGTAAAGAAAAATTTTTATATTTGTAATTAATCAATTTTGTAAATATTTTATTTTGGTGCTTTATTTTTTTATGATTAATTAAAGGTAGTTTTAAAAATGTTATCAAAATTATCTTTCTTATTTTCTAAATTTTTTTAATCCATATAATAAAAATATCATAATGGACACAATCAAGTATTTATAAATAAAATATTCAAAAAATATTATGAGAGTTTGAGAAATTAGTTATTGCAGGATTAACAAAGGATTTTAATTAAGCGAGATAAATTAAAGCAGAAAGAATAAAGTAGTAAAAGTAAAGCCAAAAGAAAAAGCATTGAAAATAGTATTTGTGACTTATAGCAAATTAGCAATTATTTATTCAAAATTATTATTAAAGAAATTTAAAAAAAATAATTAAAAAAATAATTTTTAATTATATCTTTAAATAAATAAAAGTATAAAAAAATCATATATAAATAAATTTTTTTTTGGCATAATTTTTGATATAAAATAAATGTAAAGAAATAAATATATAAATTTAAAATTCGACCTTACAGGGTTGCAAAGATTAATGAAGAAGAATTTAAAACAGTTTTTTAGTGATGAAGCAATTGAAAATTTAATTTTTTTTGTTTTGACAGATTAATAATTTTGTTAAATAAATAAATTTAGAAAAAAATTTTTTTAAGAAAGAAAAAATATAGTTTTTACATTACAAATACAGCAACATAATGCAATGAGTAGAAAAAAAATGATGAAGTAAGTAAACACTTGAATGAAAGGAATAAAAAAAATTTTAAAAAAATATTGACAAGATTAATGAAAATAAGAAAAATTGTTTTTATAATAATTAAGAGAAGGTTAAACAGTTCAAAAAATAGATAATATATAATAACAGGGTTATAAAAGGTGATATAAATAAATAAAATGCAAAAGAAAAAAAAATATTATTTATATAAATTATTTATTAAGTTTTTCTTATGTGTGGTATTTGTTTTTTTATTTAATGTTCAAATTTCTTCTGCTGCTTATATCATGGGCACATATACAGGGGGAAACGGTGCAAGTTGGAATAGTGGTGGTAATCATCAATTTTCAACATCTAATATGCCTGGTGGTTATGAAAAGGCAATATTATGGGGGATAAGTTCTGGCAATGAGTTTTTAATAGGTGCTGATGCTGCGTATAGTACAAAATATTGTAACGGCTGGTGGATACCAGGTGACGGAGGACATTTAAATACAATCTGGAATATTCCATCAGGTGGTAGTAATGCTCAATTTAATGGTTCAAATTTATCAGAAAATAAAGGATATATTATAGTTACTTCTTCATCAAGTGTAAATGGAACTTTTGGTTTTATGACCACTTCAGCTTATCCAATTTATATTTTATCAGTCTCAGGTGGTCAGGGTTATTATGATTCTGGCTATATAACAATTTCATTAACATTAAGCGGTGCAAAATGCGCAGAAGAATATGTATTGGTAAGATATGTAATAAATGGAAATTGGTCTGGCACACATAATTTAGTACAGGCAACTGGTTCAGATACAAATTATAGTTGCTCTATTTATTATACTAATTTAGGTGATAGTATTGTATGGTATGCACTTACATCTACATTAAGCAATATACCATCTGATACAGATTTATTGACATTAAGTGCAATAACAAATGGCGGTGCAAATTATACTTTCTGGGTAATTGATACTGATACTACCGCACCTATTATAACTGATTCTACAATTCAAAATACTTATTATGATACTGATTTTGTAATTTCATTGACTATGGTTGATTCATCTGGAATTTCACATAGTGCTAATTCATCTCGTAGTAGAGCATATTTTAGTTGGAATTCAACAGCAGGTCCTTATTTTTATGATACTTATTTAGTTTATGTATCTGGAAATAATTATAGATTTCAATGCCCTTATAATTATGGTCTAAATAATTTCAGTGATAGTATTGGTAAGAAACTTTATTATTATGTTCTTTATGCTGATAATGATTCTGGTTCTTATGCTTCTTCTGATGCTGATTCAAAATATTCTACTTTATCAGGTTATATATTTATTAAACCAAAAGCAAATCAATTAGTAATAAATGAAGTATTGGATGGTGCAAATGGCGAATATATAGAATTATATAATAATTCGTCATATTATATAGATTTACAATACATTGATATATACGAAAATACTACAAAAGAAGCAGATGCTGCGGGTTCATCTTATAATCTTAGTAGTGGTAATTATTATTTGATAGCAGACCAGAATTTAACAGATATAACAGAAGAACAAATAGATGCAATGGATTTAGCAAATGGCACAGTATATTTATATTTTGAAAATGATTTAACAAATGCAATAGATAGTTGTGCACTTTCGTATGCTGGTGTGTCATCAAAATATATTTCAATAGAACGAGTTTCACCTGATAGTCCAGCAGGCGTAGCAAGTAGTTGGCAGAATGGAGTAAAAGTATATTATAATTCAGGTGAGAGTTCACTAGCCGCAGGCACTCCACATGACCAAAATACAAATTATGGATTAATACCAATTTATATAACAGAAATAATGTTTAATGGCGCTGCTGGTGCAACTGCTGATTATATTGAAATTTATAATGCTGGTTCAGATAGTTATTATATGTATAACTGGTCAATATATGAAGAAGGCACAGCAGAAGTGAGTATATCAGATAGTATAATATCAGCAAATAAATATTATTTAATCGAATCAAGTGAAGCAGCAACAACAATTTCTGCTGATTTAGTTGATAGTATGGATTTATCAAATGATAGAATATATTTGTATGCTGGTCCGACAAATAGTTATTATTTAATAGACCAGGCTGGCAATGCAGTAGATTGGGCAACAGCAGATACAAATTTTGCTCAATCAGGAATAGCATGTGAAAAACCAACACCAGCAGCAGATGGCACAAATTCAGTAAATTGGCGAAATGCTACATCAAATATAGGCGGAGTGATTGGGAGTCCAGGTCAGGCATCAGCAGTAAACGCAGCACCGACAGTAGAATTAAGTAATATAGAAATAGGAATTTCACCATTCTGGCTTGATTATGATACAATGTGTGCAAATAAATTAATGTATATAACAATTGTTTATACTGATATAAATGGCGCAACTGATATAACGCGAGTTGAGTTAATAATAGGTGATGGTCAGGATACAATAAATTATTATTCAGTATTTAGTGGCACAACAGCAGTAAATATAAGTGGCAGTAGTTTTATTGCTTCTGGTTTCACTGTATATATTGATACTTCAATTTCTGGCAATAATTTAACCTGCACCTGGGCAGTAAAATTAAATTGGTCATTAACAGAATCGAGTAATTTTAAAGTTGGTGGTAGAGCAACTGATGATGAGCCAGAAACCGGACCATATACATTTAAAACAAATGTAGGTTATACAAAGACATTTATATTAAGTGGTACATTAGTAAATAATTATGGTGTTATAGAAGGCGGTTGGGGAAAAGCAGGACTTACTTTTGTTTGGTCTGGTTTATATGCTTATTACAAATCAACAACAGTTTATCCAGAAGATGATGATTTTAATTTCTTATTAACTGATGATGATGGTCGAACAACAAAACAATATGGCAGTGCATATTTAACAACATCATTTGCAGTTGATACTGTTTCAGATACCACAGAAGGTTGTACTGTAACAATAACAGATATAACGACAGGCGGGCATTTTGATACTTCAACAACAAAAGGAATGTCTTTTAAAGTAGATGGTTCAGCACCAACTATATCAATACCGGATAATTATTTTGTGTTTAAAGGCGATACATATACAAAAGCACCAGGCATAAATATAATTTTTACAAATGGCAGCAGTGGCACAGATTTAGATACTGCTACTTATAGAATAAATAATAATAGCACTTTATTTACTATTTTTACTGATGATTGTGATTCAAAGAATATGACATTATTTTTAAATGGCGATGCGTATAAATTATTAGATACAACAGCGATAAATACAATAACAGTGAGCTGCACAAAAGTATCAGGCTGGTCAACATCATTAACATTTCAAATACAATATGAACCAATAGCAATAGATGGTAGTATAGCAGATTGGCAAATAGATGAAAAACTGGAAATTGATGGTGGTGCAGAAAATTTATGGTTCTGGTGCACCTGGGATGATACTTATATTTATTTTGCTTATGAACCAAAAAGTTTAACTGATGGTGATTTTTTTATTTATATAGATGCCATAAATAATAATGGTTCATTAAATTCTGTTAATTGGTGGCTCCAACATACTTTCCCAGCACCATATTATTTTGATAATGCAATATGTATTGATTCAAGTGCATATTATGACCATAGACAATGTACAACTGGGAGTTGGGTCACTGTTGCATCATTACCATCTTATATTGATGCTTATATTAGTTGGTCTGGCGTACCAGTAACTGAATTAAGAATACCATGGAATAATTTAACAAATGGTGCAGGTAAACCTGATACTTTTGCAATATTAGCATTTCAACAATGGGAAGATTCTGGTAATGTATGGACATCATATCCAACAGAAAATCCTGGTGCGACAACTAATGGTAATCCAGTAACTTTCACAAATGTTTATTTTTATAGTGATTCATCAGATACAGTTTCACCAAAAAGTGTAATCTCAACATTAATAAATATAGATGGTGGACTTGGTGAATGGTCAGATACCTCAAAATTAGTCAGTTGGGGTGTTTCATATTTTTATTTAACCTGTGATGATACTTATTTATATATAGGTGTTGACCGTAATGCTTATTTTCCAAATGCAACTGATGATTATGATGTAATTTGTATATATATTGATACAGATTTAGTTGACAATGCAGGTACAGATACTACTCGTGAATATAGTTCAAAAACACATACACTGCCATTTAAAGCAACCTGTGGCATAATGTATAGACCAACATCACCTTATGGTAATTGGTTTTGTCTACATAAATGGACAGGTGCGGCTTGGACTGATGTTTCAACATCAGGCTATGGCAATTATTCAGGTCAATATGCAGAAATTCAAATGCCCTGGTCTGATATTGGTAATCCAACTTCAATTCGTTTAGTGTTATATCATATAAATGGTTCAAATTGTTATTTATGGGCTGCTTCACCTGATGGAAATGATGTCGGCGCAGCACCAAAGACTTTAACAAATTATTATCAATATGATTTAGCAAAAACACAAATTAGAAATGACCCGGCAAATAGAAATTATTCACAAACAACAGCAACATTTAGTTATGCTGCTGAAACCACGACAATTGCATTTACTCCATATATTGATGGCACAAAAGATTTAGCATGGGGGACAGTCCCATTAATAACAAGTAATAATGCAGCACATCCACGAAGTGGAGATGTAGGAACAGATGGTAAAGTTTTTACAAGTGGTTATTGTGACAGTGTTTATGTCACTAATGATTTAAATTATTTATATATTGGTTGGAATGCACTTGGTGATCATTATAATGATGAAGCACAAAAATCTACTCATTATATGTTCTTTTTATTTACGGATAGTAGTCCAATGGGCTTATCTTATGAACCATTTAAGACAGAAGATAAAACCACTCGTGTAATAAAATATTCACCTGATTTTTGTGCAGAAGGTTATATTCATTATGGAAATGATAACTTTAATAATATTTATTTATATCGTGCAGATACTGGTAGTTGGACTAATGTAAAAACTTTATTATCTGGAACAGATTATAGTGTTTCAGTTGCAAATGGCTGGGGCGAACTTAAAATATCCTTAGCAACATTAAACTTAAAAACAGGTGATTCAGTTGGAATAATTTATGCCGCGCGGCATGCTGAGCATAAACCTGGTTTATCTGATATTGCACCTTTTGATGCTGGAACTGTTTATGATTGGAGTGATACTGGTTCTTTGATAGATGGTTCAAAAGCTAAATTTTATAGAATACAAACATCATTACTAACTTCATTAACACACAGACCTAATTATACACCAGTAACAGGAAAAACAATAATGCGTTATCCATTAACACCATATTCTTCCCAATCACCAAAAATAACATTAGGTGTCAGTCTAGTTGGTGCTATTTCTAATGCTTATATAATTTATTCTTTTAATAATTGGTCAACCTATGATACAGTTTCACTGTCTTTTGCTTATTTATCTGGCTCTAATTCATATTTTGAAGGAAATATACCAGCGTGTGAAACAAAAGGGGCAACAGTAAAGTATTATATAAAAGTTCCTGGTAATTCTGGTGAAATAAATTATGTATATGGAAATGATACATCATGCACAGTAACATTAACCGAGTCAACAGCCCAAACAAATGCATTTACATATCAAATAATGAATTCACCACCAACACCACCAACATCAGCAGAACTTACACCACAGACACCAAATACAAATCATAATTTATTATTACAAGCAACAGGTGCAACGGACAGTGATAGTGATATTTTAACTTATATTTTTGAGTGGTATAAAAATGATACTTTATATTGGACTGATTATGATTCTTCTCCACCATATATATCATCTATTTCAGCATTTAATACATCAGAAGGTGAAAATTGGTATTGTAATGTATCAGTTGGCGATGGCTTAAATACATCAAGTATATTAAAAAGTAATGTAGTTCGAATAAGTGCATTTGTAGTTTGGTCTGGCACAATGCCAGCAGAAGTAAATGTAGGAACAGTGTCAGAGAGTGAATGGATGTGGCTGGATAAAACAAATGATGTTCGAACAGTTTCAACATATCCAACAAATTATGACATAGAAAATATAAGATTAAAATTAGATACACAATATTTATATTTTAGAATAAAATTTCAAGATATAACAAATTTAGGGCATTGTAATATTTTACTTGCTATTGATACAGATAATGCTTCAACAAATCAAACAATAGAATTAGGCGATGAAGCAAATTTATATTATGGAAATGGCTATTATGATTCTGCTACACCTGACATTCAATTCCATATACATAATATAACAGTTGGTAGTATGGAACCAATAATAGAATATAAAATTGGTTCAGGCAGTTGGAATGACCTGAATAGTTCTGATTATCAGACTTATCTTGATACTGATGCTGATATTTTAGAAGGAAAAATCAAAAGAAGTGAATTAACAATAGCAAATAGTGGAGTAATAAATTGCAGAATAATATCATTTAAAAATAATTTAGTTCGTGCAGCAAGTGGTGATGCGACAGCAGATTATCCTGAAAATGATGCTCTTGATGTCGTATCAATAAATGGTTTATATTCAAATAATCCACTTTATTATAATGATTTCAATAAGAATAATAATGTATATTATGAAGAATTGTATGATAGTAAAGTAGATTTTTATTTTAGTTTAATTTATGATGGAAATGGAATAAAATCAAATAATGCACCATCCATACCTGATACACACTATCCAGTTGGTTCAGTAAGTGATGTTCCATTGACATTAAGTTGGGCTATTGCCAGTGAAACAGACGCAAATGATGCTGTTACAAGTTATTTATTTGAATTAAATACAAGTTCAGATTTTAGTGGAAATGTCTTATATAGAGTAAATATCGCAAGCGGAACGAGAAGTTTTACAATACCATCCACATTAGAAGGACAACGAACATATTATTGGCGAGTGAGAGCAAGAGATAAAATCGGTGCTTTATCCAGTGATACTGTCTGGACATTTTATTATCAAGGACCGCCGAGTATAAGTGTATCAGCACCATTAGATTTGAATAATGTAGATAATTATGGCAGAGTACAGGGTAATCAAAGTGCTGATTCTGATATAAATTGGTATTGGGCACCTGCAATTCATTCTGCTGGCTGGGTAATTAAAGATTACAATATTCAGGTATTTACTGACCCGACAGATACATCAACACTGGTCTTTTCTGATACAATAAATGGTGATGCAATAAATGGCTGCACAAATAATTATGCAATAAGTTATGCAAATAGATTGTTATTAGTGCGGGGAAAAACATATTACGCAAGAATAAGGGCTGGTGATACAGCAACCCCACAAAATTGGAGTTCTTTAAGTAGTGCAAGTGATGGTATTTATTATTGTTTGAAAAAAATAGATGGAAGTGTAGCAGATTGGAAATCTGATACTGGCTGGCTGAATAATAGCATAAATTTTATTGGTTCGCCATATTATGAAGCAGTATGGACAGATTCGACATTAGACCATCGAACAGATAGAGCAACAGAAGCAGCGTATCTGGATTTATCACATTTTTATGTTGCTATTGATAAATATAATATGTATTTTTATACAAAATTTACAAATTATTATGATGGAATACCTTATATACAAATAGCAGTTGATATTAATGATAATTCAATTGAGCGTGTTTTCCGTGGTAGAAATGTTTCTGCAGAAGATGTATTTACTTCAACTATAGCTGCGTGGGAATATTTGATAAATTGTGTAACAGGTAATGATTATGTAGGTGTTTATAATGATGATTTTCAATTAATAGGTTATGGTAAATATGCTGATGCTACTGGTGGAAGTGGATTTGAATTTTCTGTTAGTCTGGATGATATAGGTGGCCAAAGTGAATTTTATAATGATACAGTAAAACTAACTGTTGGTATTTTCTGGAATGATAATAATTCTATTGGTGATTGGGCAGCATCAGTGACGAATGTTAATGTAGTTGATTGTGTTTCAGATAAAACAACATGGGCTGGAGCAGGGAATGATGAAGTAGGCTGGTCTGACCAGGTAATAGATTATTATTTAATATTGAACACTGATACTGACTATAAAATAAAATCAGCCAGTGGAACACGACCAGTATCACCTGACCCGATACCTGAATCGCCAAATGGAGTAAATCCACCATCAAGTGCTTTAGATTATACATTTTATAATGTTTTTGTTGATAGATTCTGGAATGGTAATTTAAATAATGCACCTTATGACCCTGATATGAGTGGCGGTGATTTTGATGGCTTAATTAAAAAGATAAAAGATGGTTATTTTAGCGGAATGGGAATAACAGGTTTATATTTAAGTCCAATATTTGATTATGGTGGCGGTGTTTGGGGTTATAATCAACACGATTTACATAGAGTTCAAGGTTCGTATGTAACACAAAACTGGAATAAATTTTATGGTTGGGATGATTTTGTTAAATTAGCCAAAGAATGTCATAGACATAATATGAGATTAGGTCTTGATTGGGTACCTGGTCAAATTTATGGAGATAATAATTCAGGTGGAACAATATCAAGAAATCAAAAAATGTGGTTTGGTGAACGCTTTGGTGGTCGTAGAATACTACAATATGTTTCAGATGTTCGACAATTCTTTGTTGACCATTCTATATTTTTATATGGTTTAGGTGCTTCATTTTTTAGAGTTGATAATCCAAAATTTTATCCAGACCCATTAGTTCAGGGATTACCTTTCTTTGTTTATCAGCGTAGAGTGTGGAATGAATTTACACCAGATTTATATACATTTGGTGAAGTGCCAGGTGATGCAGGTGAGTGTGCAACATTTTGCGCTGATGGTAATAGATTACACGGAATGCTCGATTTCCCTTTATCATATCCACTAAAGAGTTGGTCTAGTGGTGGTGATGCAGGAACATTTAGAAGTACATTAGAAGGAATCTGGAGCACTTATGATGCAGGTGCAGCATATCCAATAGTTCCAGGTTATTATGAAAATCATGATCATGATAGATGTTATCATTATATAGGCGATAATATGGATTATTCAAAATGGAATATGCAGGTATTAATGATGTTTTTAGCTCAGCATATAGGACCACCAATTATATTTTATGGTGATGAACGAGTAATGATGGGACGAAAAGATACAACTTATCCAGGTTGGCAATATACAAGCAGTACGAGTCAATTTGGTAATACACGCGCTTTCCCATGGAATAGTTGGGAGAATCCACCCGCAGGCTGGCCAGAATTTAGTGGTGCGACAAATGATATACAGGCAGCAGTAGAAAAGGCAATGCGCGCAAGAAATATATTTTCAGCATTAAGATGGAATGCAGGTGATAGATATTTTGAACGAGCGAGTGGTAGTCAATTAATAATTAGGCGTGGAACCTGGGATACAAAAAATGTAATATGTTTATTAAATAACAACAGTTCAGCAGTTGATTTTGGAAATTTTTATACTTTTAACACAAATACAAAATATAAAGATTGGTTTACCGGTGGAACGGTCTGGTCAGATGGTTCGGCTAAAATAGCAAATTTCAATGTTGGTGGTAAGTATGCAGCATTTTTAGTTAAAGACAGTTTTGGATTAGGAAAAATGTATATAAAAGTTGTAGATGGGGTTGATTCAACGCCATTAGCAGAAGCAATAGTAAGTGTAGATAATAAAGTAGTGTGGACAAGAGAAACAGGCACAGATGGATATGTTTATATAGATGAAATAGTTACGACAGATGGTGGTTCATCTCAATATTATGTAAAAATATGGAAAAAAGGCTATAAAATATATAATATGCTCTGGACATTTTATGATGGAGTTCAAATAGAAGGAACAATTGGATTAGAAAGAGATGATGGAGTGCCACCTGCTGCACCAGCAGGCTTATCAGGAAAAGCAAGAGCAAAAGGTGCGTTATTAAGATGGAGTCAAAATACAGAAGATGATTTTGAATCATATTATTTATATAGGTCTACAACACCAGTTTGTCCAGCTGTAGATGATTATATAATTGAAACAATTAGACCAATTTATATGGATAGTAATTTTGACAGGAGTTTAACAATAGGTGAAACATATTATTATTGGGTAAGAGCAAAAGATAGAAATGATAATGTCAGTGCACCTTCAAATATGATAGCAATCGTTCCGCATAAAGTATTAGTAACATTTCAAGTTGATATGAGTCAAAGTGGATTTGGTACGATTGACCATGTCTATATAAAAGGAAATGCTTATGAATTAGGAAGATGCGATTTTAATGAAAGTTATAAAATGCCAGATATTGATCCATTGGTAGAAATGACACATATAGGACGAGGAATATATGAAAAGACAGTAGAATTAGACCCAATGATGTATGTGAATTATTTATTTGTATGTCAGCACGATGGTGGTCAATGGTATGATGAATGGGGTTTCAGGACGGCGACTTATGAAAATGCTCGTGAAATTCAGATAGTAGATTCAAAAGATTGGACACAAGCAGTGGTTCATAGATGGATGACTGGTGGCGATGTAGCACCACAAAAGCCAATTGGTTTAACAGCAGTTCCAAAGAATATGGCAATTAAATTGGGTTGGTCATTAAATTTAGAAGCAGATATGGAAAATTATGAAATCTGGCGTAGTACAGATGGCACAAATTATGGTTCAGCAGCGTATGCTTATGTAGAAAAAAATCAAATAAACTATACAGATTATAATGTTTCAAATGGTTCAACATATTATTATAAAATAAAAGCAGTAGATAAAAATGGGTATGCAAGTGAGTTTTCAGACCCTGTTTCAGCTGTTCCTACTTCTGATGTTGATGAGACACCACCCGCAGTTCCTACTGGTTTATTAGCTGAAGGTTATGGATTAGGGACAGTAAAATTAACCTGGAATTATAATACTGATGGTGATTTAGCAGGTTATAATGTTTATAGAGCAACAACTTCAAATTTTTCTGATTCTGTGAAATTAAATAGTGCAATAATAACACCATCATTTGAACCTTATTATTTAGATACGGGTGTAACAAATGGCGTTCAATATTATTATGCTGTTTCTGCTGTTGATGATTATTTGAATGAAAGTTCGCGGTCAAGTTCATATAGCGTAAAATTAGCGAGATTAACATTTAGAGTAGATATGGGTGGAATTAGTGTAGCAAATGTAAATTTTATAGCAAATGCTAATTATATTGGTTTAACAACAGGCAAAACAATGACTTATGATAGTGCAACAAATTCGACTTATTATTTTACCAGTGATTTTGTAGTAGGTTATAATTTACAATATAAATATGCATATAATGATGTTTCTACAATAGAAGGCGATTTTAATACAGGCTCAAAATATAGAGAATTAACAATACCAGATGTAGTAAGCGATACCTATATAGATGATTGGGAAAATTATCCTGACAAAATAACAAATTTAACAGCACAGCCTGATTCAGGGGCAGTTTGGCTGTTCTGGTCTTATAATACAACAAATGAAGATTTAAAAGGATATAATATTTATAAGCAGAATTATGATGGTTCATTTACAAAAATAAATGCAGATACAGAAATAGTAACAACAAATTATTATAGAGTATCAAATTTAACAAACGGGACACAATATAATTTTACTGTTCGATGTGTTGATTCAGGTGATTTAGAATTAGAAAGCGAAAATTCAAATATAGTTTCTGCAACACCAAATAGTGTTGTTTGGGTTCATTTTAGAAATTAAAAAAATTATAGTGAAATTAAATATAAAATTAAAGGTAACAAATGGCAATAATAAGAAAGAAAATAAAATTAGTTGGACCATTAGGTAAAAGGGAAATAGAAGCAATGTTTGATAGTGGAGCAAGTTATTCCTGTATAAGAAAAGATATAGCAGAGAAATTAGAAATATTAAGACCATTAGTAGAACCAATGGAATTTGTAACAGCAAAAAAAGAGATAAAGATAAAAGCAGAATATGCAGTAAGACTTGATTTTTATATAAATGGCGATAGGTTTTCAGATGAGTTTATAGTGATGGAAGAATTAGGTAGTGAAATAATAATAGGAGCAAAAACAATGCAAGCCTGGCGAATGAAAATAGATTTTGAAGCAGAAGAAATAAAATACGATAAACGAGTGACAGAATTGCAAATAATATAAGGAGAACAAATGGCAATAATATTAAAAAGGATAAGAATAGAAGGCTCGAAGGGATGGCGAGAAATAGAAGCAATGTTTGATAGTGGAGCAAGTTATTCCTGTATAAAGAAAGCAATAGCAGAAGAAATAGCGACCTTAGAGAAATTACCAAAACCAATGGAATTTAAAACAGCAAAAGAAGAAGTGAATCTAAAAGCAGAATATGCAGTAAGACTTGATTTTTATATAAATGGCGATAGGTTTTC
>DAONJL010000003.1:61494-67165 GCA_035405645.1 bacterium
TGAAAATAGATTTTGAAGCAGAAGAAATAAAATACGATAAACGAGTGACAGAATTACAGATTATATAAAAAAACTTCTCTTTAAAGAGGAGGATAAGATTGAATAATATTTTATGAAAAAAGAATTTATTAAAAGAAAAATAATAATTTTAATAATTTTGTTAATAACATCAATAAGTTATGGGGCAGCATTAGTGTCTGATACCTGGGCAAATACAGGTAATGTCTGGGATTTAAAGAAATATATTGCAGTTCATCCAGGAACAGCACAATCAGTCTGGGAAAATAGAGCATATACAACAAATGGCTTAATGGAAATGACAGCATTAGGCGATGGCACTTATGAAGCAGTATTGGGTTTGAATGCAGGAGCAACTTATAATTATTTGTTTTTTGTAAAAACAGGGAATAATCCACCACCAGGCTTACAACCAAATTATACTTATTATGATTGTGTTCCAACAGGTGGAAATATTGCTTGTGGTACAGCTCCTTATGTTGTTCTTTCTTTTGATACTACAACTCGTGGTTATGCTTATTATTCACAAATTCAGTGGTTTGATGGAACAAATAATAATTATGATGCGCGAAGAGTAGTAACTATACCATCAAATTTATCACCAGGGGACAGTTTATATATTTATAATAATTTTTCAGATAGACCGGGAATAGTAACAGATTTTAATGTAGTAGCATTAGACACTACAACTGCCTATTTAAGTTGGTCAAATCCATCAACAAGTTGGGGCTCAACTGGTTCTATGATTGCGGCTGATGTTGTTGCTGGTGGTTATTATAAGATATATCGCAATACGACAGGCAGCACAACTGCCTATACATTAAGAGCAACTGTTGATGGCAGTGTATTTAGTTTTACTGATACTGGTTTAACACAAGGTCAAACTTATTATTATGTTATTGTTGCTTATGATGCATATCAAGGAACAGGTGATTCATTTGCTGTTTTAGCAGGTGATACGACAGCACAAGATTCTGTCACTATGAGTGCACCTGTTCGTGTCAGATTTAAAGTTGAAAAAGAAAATGAAAATAGTGAAAAATATTATATTTATGGTTTTAACTGGGATTATGTAAAACAAAATAATTATGAAGTTTCATTAACATCAGAAAAAGAAAAAGATATATTTTTTGCCCGGCGCGCACGGGGTAAAATAGCAAAAATAACGATGTAATTGTTTTATGAAAATTAAACTTATATTATTTTTATTATTTTTCATAATACTGCTGACAAAAGGATATAGTTCAGATGTAGCAGATACCTGGGCAAATTTAACAAAGACAATAAATGGAAATTTCGCGGGTGGTTCAAGTTGGGTTGAATATAATATGTCATCAGATTCAATAGCGGGTCGTCGCTATATTGATATGTGGTTAGTGCCTGGCTCAACTTATCAATATAAATTTAGAGTTTTTACTGGTGCAGATACATATTGGGAACCATCAATATTTAATACAACATCAACAAATAGAGAAATAATTATTCCAAATTCTGATACATTAATCAATTGTAATTGGTCTGATACACCGACAAAACCAACAGGATTAAGTTATTATTCTGATAGTGGAACAATAATATTAAGTTGGAATTATGGCGGCGAGCAGAACCTTGATGTTTATTTTGGTGGTGGTTTTTATGTATATTATTGCACAGCAACAGCATTTAATACCTGGTCAATATCCGCTATTCAAGCAAATACAATACCTGTTCGCGCTCCTGCTGGTTCTTCTATTTCAACTTTGACTTATTCAATAGAAAATTTAGTTAATAATGAATCATATTATGTGACAGTTCGTGCATTTGATGCTTATACTGATACAACAGGTCCAAAATATAGTGATTATGCAGATTCAATTTTAGCAATACCATCACCCAAAACAAAAGTTATATTCAAATTATTTACTGGTAATTTAAACCCAACAAAAGTTTATGTTGGTTATGATACATCACAAAATCATAGTATCTGGTATGAAAAAGAATTAACAAATCTTGGAAGTGGTTGGTGGGCTGATACAGTGGAAATAAATGCTGGTTTGACTTTTACTTATAAATATATAATAGATAGTGGAACAAAGAAATACGAATTAGATAATTCAGCAAGAAGTTATATGTTTATCTATCCTGCAAGTTCTGGTGTTTCTCAGGTTCAGGTCAAAGGGAGTTGGGATGGCTGGGGTAGTGCAATTAGTTTAAATTTATGTGAAGATGGATATTGGCGTGTTGAAAAAAGTTTTTCTTCTGGTGGTTCATATCAATATAAATTTATCATAAATGGTTCAAATTGGGTTACAGACCCATATAATCCATTAACATCAGGTGGTAATTCTGTTTTATTAATAAATGCAACACAATATTATGATAACAGACGAGAGTTAACAGTTCCAGCAGTTTCAGTATATATTGATACAGCGAACTGGCAGGATACACCATATACACCGTGTGATTTTAGAGCATTAAGTTTCAGTCAATCAACAATAAAATTATTGTGGGATGGTCCAGCATATCAATTAGATATTGATACTTATTATATAGAATATACAGAGACGCCTAACGATAGTAATAGTTGGCAATTATTAGCAGAAGTTGATGGTAGTTTAAATTATTATTTACATCAAAATATTATTTATGGCGATAGATATTATTATCGAATTTGGTGTGTTGATTTTAATGGTATTTCTTCACCTTTTAAAAATTTTACTTATTCTACTCTATTACTTGAAGTTGATGTTTATTTTAAAGTTGAAAAATAAAATAGTATGGTAAAAAATTTATCTTTATTAAAATTGAAATTATTTGAATAAAAGAAGTAAAAAGAATGAACAACTATTTTTTTAAATTTTTTTAATTTTTTAGAAAAAAGGAGGTGATGTGAAAGAAAATTATTTTATTTTCAAAAACAACTTATTATAGTTGTTTATAATATTCTTGTAAGGAGGTAAAAAAATGCGGTTTTTTTTAGTTTTAATTAGTTTGCTTATTATTGCTAATTTTAATTTATTTGCAGAAGGCTGGAACGATACATTACCAAACGGAGTAAAAGCACCGTGGGGTAATTTGCCAAAATGTGTGCATGGTGATGATGGTGGAAAATGGTTAAGAAATTACACATCTGAAAGTGAATGGGAAGTAGTAAGAACATATTTAGCAGATACACCCCCTGGCTGGGATTCTAATCGTTCAATTATGAAACCAGTTGGTGATGGTAGTTGGTATATTAAATTAAAATATTCACCTGGTTATACAATAAATACATTAAAAGTAATTTATTTAAGTGCAGCAAGAGTAAGTGATTCAATGACACCAACTAATTGGTGGTATTACGATGATAAATTTGCTTATACAATTTCAAATATTACTGTACCATCAACAGCAACAGTAGCGTGTACTTATGGTATAAACTGGGGCGGTACACCACTTGCCCTTGATACTGGCTGGGGTCTCTACAGTTATCCTGATAGTGGTGCATTAACTTTAAAATGGAAATCAACAGCTGCAAAAGGAAGTAGTGGAAGAACCGGCGGCGGTTATGTAATTGATAACGGTCAATATGGTGATGTTGATACTGCTGATTCTTCAAGTCAATATGGCTATAAATTATACCGTTCGACTTCTCCATCAGGTCCATTTACTCAAATTGGACCAACATTTATTACAAGAGAATATATTGACCCGCTGGATAATTCTTTAATTTCTTATACTGATACTGGTTTAACTAATGGTGAAACATATTATTATGTTGTTCGTGCTATTGATGCCTATGGTGCAAGCAGTGATTCATCAACAGGTAATTGGTATGGCGTGCCAGCAAATTATATTGATGTTTATTTTAAAGTCGAAGGTGCTGACCCAGAAGTTATTGAAAAGAATAATGGTATTGTTTATTTGACACCATATATAAATGGTGAACCGCAGTTCTTTAAAAAAGAAATAGGTAGAATGATTTGGGCTACACCACAAGAAAGATTGTAAATTTTTTATATAAGTTTTTTTTATTTATTATGAATTTTAGTAAAAGGCAGGGTATGATTTGATTATTCTTTTTAAATCATACCTTGCCAGAATAAAAAAATGAAAAAGATAATAAGTATTATATTTTTCATATATTTGTTATATGATAGTGTTGCTGCATATACAGAAGTATCAGATACCTGGGCTGAAATTCCAAAAGTTTTATTTGGAAATTTTAATATAAATGGTCTTAATTGGGGTGATTCTCCAATTACTCCAATTGGTTTTGATACTCAAACTGGAAAATATATTTTTAAACTGAGATTAGTTCCAGGCACAAATTGGCAATTTAAATTCGGTGCAAAAATAAATTCTGATACTAAATGGGAAGATAATTTTTCCACACAATCTAAAAATAGAGAATTTGTTGTTCAAGATAATAGCTCGGGTTCTATGGTCATTGATTGTAACTGGAATGATACGCCACCAGCATTAACACAGACACAATTATCTGCTATTCCATTATCTACAAAGATATTATTAAACTGGAATATATCTGATAATAAATATCTTGATGTTGTTTATGGTGGTGGTGTTGATGTCTATTATTGTACTTCTTCTTTTATCTGGCAAAAAGCAAATACATCATTAATTCAAAATACAAATCAATATCTAATTACTAATTTACAAAATAGCGAAACTTATTATTTTAAAATACAATTAACTGATGCGTATGGTGTGAAAGGTGAATTTTCTGATTCTATTTCTGCTATTCCTTCTGCGCCTGTGCCAGTTAAATTTATCGTTGACCTGGGCTTTAACGCAGATACAGTAGAAATACAGGGCGATTTCAATAATTGGGGAAGTGGGAGTAAAATATATTTAAGCAAAGGAGCAAGCGGATACTGGGAAGGCACAACAACCGTAAATCCGTATGTAAGTTATGGATATAAAATAGTAGCAAATGGCAGTATATATGAAGAAGATGCAGAATATAAATTTGAATATAATGATTCAAGTGCAAGAAATATATATGTAGTAGGCGGAATGAATGGATGGAGTGCACCAGGCGAAAATCGAATGAGACGAATCGAAGGAACAGATACCTGGGTAATCTGGTTAAAAGGCATAAGCGAAGGAATGGAATATAAATATTATATAAATGGAGCGTATGAAAGCGGCGGTAATAGAGTAATAAGTGGAATAGGTGTGCCGAGTGGAAGTAATCGAAGATTATATGTGACAGGCGCAGATACAATATATCTTGATTGGAGTGGAGTAGCAAATGCACCAAGTATAAGTGCAGTAGGAATAAGTGATAGTGCGATAAGATTGAGTATAACGAAGAGCGGAGTAAGTGAAGATAATTTAGATAGTTTATATTGGAAAATATATCGAAGTGAAGAAAGTGATAGTGGCTATATAGCAATAGGAATAATAAGCAGCCAGATAAGTGAATATATAGATAGTGGCTTAGTGCAGGGCAAAACATATTATTATCGAGTAAGTGGAATAGATAGTGGCGTAAGTGGAGATGATAGATTAGAAGGTAATTATAGTAATGAAGCAAGTGGAACACCATTACCACCAGTAGCTGTAAAATTTGTAGTTGATGTAGGCTTTAACGCAGATACAGTAGAAATACGAGGTGATTTCAATAATTGGGGAAGTGGGAGTAAAATATATTTAAGCAAAGGAGCAAGCG
>DAONJL010000003.1:67265-139840 GCA_035405645.1 bacterium
AGTGGAGATGATAGATTAGAAGGTAATTATAGTAATGAAGCAAGTGGAACACCATATAACGAAGTGCCAATAACATTTATACTGGATGCAGGTAAAAATTCGATTAGTTATAAGAGTATTTCAATTGGTGGAACATTTAATAATTGGTCAGTTAATGAAGATACTTTACAACATATTGGTTCTGGTAAATGGAAAATAACAAAATATTTAATGCCAACTACAACAATTGAATATAAATTTATCATAAATGAACAAACCTGGGAGCGTGATAAACTATTTAGAATAAGTTATTATGATGCAAATGGAACAGCAACAACAGTTTATATAGCAGGAACATTTAATGGATGGAATACAACAGCAACACCTATGAAAAAGATTGATGCACATAATTGGATAATTGATTTACCTGTTTCAAATGGGACAGAATATAAATTTGTAATTGATGGCAACTGGGAAGGCGGCGGCAATCGAATAGTATCAGGTGCAACACCAAATAGATATTTAAAAATACCGGGTTATGCTGATACTATTTATTGTAATTGGAATGATACTCCTGCAGCACCAGATTTAAAATTAGTTGCTGGAAATAATGTCATTTATGTTTCCTGGACATCGCAGGATAGTGATGTGCTTGATACTGGTTATCGATTATATAAATCAAAATATCAAGATACAGGTTTTGTTTTAATTGATTATAAAAATCAATATTATAATTATGCTGATACAGATGTAAAACAAGGTGAAACATATTATTATTATATGATGGCAATTGATTCGACTGATAGTGAATTACAATCCGAAACTTCGATTATTCAATCAATTACACCAGGCTATTTAAGTAAAGCAAAATTTATCTTATATGCAGGCTATAATCCACAGGTATTAAAAATAACAATAGCAGGTGAATTTAATAATTGGAATAAAACAGCAAATGAATTAATATACGATTCAAATGGAGTATGGATAGGAGAAGTAGATAATATTGTAATAAATAAAGAATATAAATACAAATACATATATAACACAGAAAATTGGGAAAATATATCAGATAGATATAATGTAATAAAAGAAGTAAATATAGATAATTGGGAATATACGCCAGATAAACCGATAGTATCAGCAAAAGCAGAATTATCAAGAATTATGATAACAATAAGCACATCAGATATAGATATAAAAGAATATACATTATATCGAAATGATACGATTTATCAAATAATAACATCGAGTGAATTTAGCACAGTATTATATGATACAAATATAAGTGAGGGTGCTACATATACATATAAAGTGGTGGCAAAAGATTGGTATGGTGCGCAAAGCGAATATAGTGAAATAGTAAGCGTAGAAGCAGGGAAACAGGTTGAATTAAAATTTTTTGTTGATATGAATTCAGTAATTTATGAAGGCAAAAAAATAGAATATGGAGTCCAAATAGCAGGTTCAATTGAACCTTTAAATTTTGATAAACCAATAAAAAATAAAATGACATTGACAGAAAATAATGTATATGAAAAAACAATTAATTTTATGACAGGTCAGACATTAAAATACTATTATGTATATAATGCAGGCACGAGTAAAGAAACAAAAGAAAAATATAATTATACATTTTCACTTTATGCACCACAGGCAACATCAGTAAAATTGATGGGAATAAAAGGATGGACTGATAATGATGCATTAATAATGACAAAAGATAGTTCAGGCACCTGGACATATACAATTCAATTAGAACCAGGCGAATACGAATATAAATATAAGATAAATGATGTTTGGGAAAATTTATCAGATGGTGGAAATAGAAAATTAGAATTATATCGAACAATTTCAATAACAAATAATAAAGTAATATTTGATGTATTTAATCAGTTCGATGGAGTTTCAACAAAAATATCATCACCAAAAGGACTTGTATCAATTTCATTTAATAATAAAATTATGCTTGATTGGGAAGATATAAGAGAACATTGTATATTAAATCAATATCGAATTTATAAAGGAAATAGTAACACAAATTTGAATTATTTAGATTTCAGTTATATTTCAGGATATACAGATACTAATTTTATTAGTTCAGATACAAATCCATATTATTATTATGTAGTTGCAGTAGATAGCAATGGCGTAATAAGCGATGCATCAGAAATAATAGAAGCAAAATTAGCAACAACTAATAAAGTTAGATTAAGTAAGAATAATATTGTTGATTTAGAAACAGACCAATCAACAATAACAAAACAAAAGATAAGAAATTTCAGAATAAATACAAAATCAGAAATAAGATATTATTCGTTTTATAAGGAAATATATAGAAGTTATCTTCAAATAATAAATACAGCAAATAGTAAATTATCAAATATAGAAAAAATCCATTTCTTAGATAATAACAATATTGATAGTTATATTTATTCAGTAGAGTTAATAAATGAAAATAATGAAGAAGTTCATCAATTTGATAGTGCAATAACAATAACATTTAGTATAGATACACCAACATTTAATGCAAATTATACTGCTGGTGATTTAAAAATATATGTATTAAATACACAGGATTATGTATGGGAAATGATAAGAGAACCAGTAATAGTAAATAATACTAAAAAAACAATAAGCACAACAAGATATAATAATTCGATATATATAATTGTTCGGACAGATACAACACCAATTGGTATAACATCAGTTTTAGTATATCCAAATCCAATATATTATTATGATTCAATTGATAAAGTAGTTAATTTTATAAATTTACCAGCAAATTTAGAATGTATAAAAATATTTACAATAAATGCCGAACAGGTTTCAGAAATCAGAAATTACATAAATTTAGGTGTAAATATGAATGCAAAATGGGATTGTAGAAATGATAATGGCGAATTAGTTGCAAGTGGAATATATATATATTATATAAAAACAGGAAGTGGAGTATTAACAGGAAAAATCGGTGTGATTAAATAAAATATTATGAAACTAAAAATTATTTTATTAATTTTAATTATATGTGTTTCAGTATATGGTAGCAGTAGTAAAGTAGGTACAACAGCAGCAAACTTTTTAAAATTAGGTTATGGTGCGCGGCCCGCTGCAATGGCAGAAGCATATACAGGTCTTGCTGATGATATCGCTGCTATATATTTTAATCCAGCTGGTTTATTAAATGTAAATAGACATTGCATTTCTTTTATGCATTTGAGTTGGATAGAAGATATAAATTATGAATGGTTATCATATCTAATAAATTTAAGTTATAATACAAAATTAGCATTTACAATTGCTTATTTAAATTATGGTTCGATACAAAAAGTATTAGAAAATCAAACAATTGTTGGTTCTTATTCTGCTTCGGATAAATTAATGATTGTAACTTATTCTTCATTATTAGGAAAAATTCCGTTTGGAATGAATTTCAAAATAATAAAGCAGGATATAGATTTAGAATCAGCAACAGGTTTTGCTTTTGATTTTGGTATAAAAGATAAATTAACAGATTCACCATTTAGATACGGTTTAATGGTGCAAAATTTAGGTAGAATGAGTAAATTCAAATATGAACGTGATTCATTGCCCTGGACAATTAGATTTGGTTTAATGTATCCGATATTTTTTATGAATCTAAATACAGCATTTGATCTTGTTTATCCAAATGATGATGATTTATATACAAATATTGGTCTTGAATACACACTTGCTTTTAGTAATGTAAAAACATTTATTCGAACAGGTTATTCGACATTAAGCAGAAATAATAATGATAGAAAAAGATATACAGTTGGTTTTGGTGTTAATATAGAAGATTTTAATTTTGATTATGCATTTCAACCATTTGATTTATTTGATAATTCTCATAAATTTTCTATTGCTTATGAATTTGGCAAACCAAAACTTGAAAAAGTTAAAATAGATACATTTGATATAACAAAAGATAAAATAGCAGCAATAAAAAAGATAATACAAAATGGATATACGACAAGAATAGTATATTATAATCCAGACGCAAAATCAGTAACAATAACAGGACCATTTAATAATTGGGATTTAACAAATTATAAATTAGTAAAAAATAAAAAAGGATTCTGGACAATAAATTTAGATTTACCAGCCGGCAGATATTTTTATAAATTAAAAGTTGATGATGAACTAATAAATGACCCGTTTAATAGTGAAGTTATTCCAGATGGTTTAAATGGTTACAATTCGATACTCTATATAAGTGAATGATAACACAATTAATTTGTTTGAGAATATAATAAGTATTTTGTGCTCATTTAATTTAATCCTAATAATTTTTATAAAAAATTTTTTAGTAATAAATTTTAAAAAAATTAATACAAAATTGTAGTTTGTAATAAATTTAGAAAAATAAAAAGGATAAAATTTATGTGGTTAATATGGTTTATTATTGGTGCGGCTTTAGCAATATTAGAATTTGCTGTGCCTGGCTTAATAATTATTTTTATTGGTTTAGCCTGCTGGGCAGTTGCTTTATTATTATGGTTAGGAGTAAAATTAACAGTTGGCTGGCAATTGTTTTTATGTGCTTTTTTCTCTGTATTTTTTATTGTATTTTTAAGGAAGAGAATTAAATGGTTAAAAGGCAGAGAAGAAGCATTACCAGAAGATGAATATATTGGTAAGACAGCAATAGTAGTAGAAAAAATAATTCCAGAACAAGGCGGAAAAATAAAATTAGAAGGCACATATTGGCCTGCAAAATCAAATGAAATTATCGAAGAAAATGAAGTAGTAAAAATAGTAAGTAAAGAGAGTATTTTAATGATGGTCGAAAGATTAAATAAAAAGGAGGGATGAAAAATGATTGGTGGTGTTTTTGGTGGCATTATTTTATTGTTGATTATAATTACATTATTAAAGACAGCGCGAGTAGTTCCGAATAAGGAAGCATATATTGTTGAACGATTAGGAAAATATAGCAGGACATTAGAAGCAGGTTTTCATATTTTATTTCCCTGGATTGATGTTATTCGTTATAAACATACATTAAAAGAAGAGGCAATTGATGTGCCATCTCAAATTTGTATTACAAAAGATAATATACAGGTAGAAGTAGATGGCGTGTTGTATGTAAAAGTTATTGACCCATATAAAGCAAGTTATGGAATAGATAATTATAAATATGCAACAATTCAATTAGCACAAACAACGATGCGTTCTGAAATGGGCAAACTTGATTTAGATAAAACATTTGAAGAGCGCGAGGCAATAAATGCTGGAATATTAAAAGTATTAGATGAAGCAACAATACCGTGGGGAGTAAAAGTAACAAGATATGAAATAAAAAATATATCTCCTCCACAGAGCATAAAAGACGCAATGGAAAAACAGATGCGAGCAGAGCGGGAAAAAAGAGCATTAATAGCAGAATCAGAAGGTGAGCGTCAGGCAAAGATAAACAGAGCAGAAGGTGATAAACAGGAAGCAATACAGAAATCAGAAGGCGAAAAGATGAAGAGAATAAATGAAGCAGAAGGACGAGCACAGGAAATATTAAAAGTAGCACAGGCAACAGCAGAGGGAATAAAAATAATAGCGCAGGCAATAAGTGTAGAAAAAGGAAGTGAAGCAGTATCATTAAAAATAGCAGAACAATATATCGCAGAATTTGGTAAATTAGCAAAAACAAATAATACAATGATTATACCATCAAATTTAAGTGATATTGGCAGCATTGTTTCTTCACTTACAAAAATTTTAAATGGAATAAATATAAGTCAAAAGTGAAAATGGCTAAATAGTTTTAGAAAAAATATTAGTGTTTAGTAAATGTTCATAAAAAAGTTAAAGGAATAAAAAGTATAACAAAAGCCTATTTTTATAAATCTTGATGATGCGATGGGGGGAGAATTTTAATTTGCTTTCTAAAAAAATTAGATAAGTGATTATGTATTAGCGTAAATTGCGATAAATATATTTATCTAGTAAAAAATTATAAATTTTTTTCTTTAATATCAAAATATGTGATGAAGTGATGACGCCTGTCCCCGTATTCTTGTCCCCGTATTCTTGTCCCCGTATTCTTGTCCCTGTTTTACTTTTTACCTGTCCAAATTTTAGTCCCAATTTTGAGATAGCCTGTGTTTCGTATGATGAAAAAAATGTTATTTTTCTTAATTTATTTTTTTATAAAACTTTTGATTCTCATTAAATATTCGTCTGGTGGTTTCCATTCGACCAAGTTATTGTTTTTATATTCTAAAAATATTTTATTTTCGTATATTTGAGTATGTCCAAAATTTTCATAATTTTTTTCACCATAATCGTCCCAATAAGGAATAACATTTATATATTTTTTATTATAAAAAAGCCGTAAGGCAAATTCAGTTCCGTTTATTAATGCTATTAATTTATTTGGTGCATTTTCAGCCCAGCGCGGTATATCTTTTATAAAAAAGATAGTATAATCTGGTATCTCAGGAAATTTATCTTTAAAAGCAGAAAGAAATTTTTCACTTGTTTTACCAGCATTTATCCACCAATTTATTCTTTTATTTATGGCATAAATCGAACCTATGGAATAAAATAAAAGTAAGATAAAAATGAGAACTTTGATTGGTAAATAAAATTTTTTAATAAGATTATAATTATTAAAATGTAGCCAGAAGCCTAATAAAATAATACCCAACCCAATGTGTGGCAAATAAAAATATCTATCACCATTAAAAACATAATAAATATTTAATAATAAATATGGTGAAGCAGTTATGATAATCCATAAAATACCAAAATAATAAATTTTATTTCTTACTATAAGTGCCATAATCAAGACGAAAATGATTGAAATATAATGAAATCTAATAAATAAAGTAATTTTAATAATAAGCGGAATTTTAAAATGAGAACCAAAAGAGCAAGGAATAAAAGTTCGAAATAAAAACCAGTTTATATTTATTATAATTGATTTTAATGTAAATTCAAATTCATAATTCCCTCTATTGAAAGTTATTCTTTTATTATGGTAAGTTGGACCAATTAACATAATAAAAATATAGGAAATAAAGACTAAAAATAAAAATATGTATTTTTTCTTTATATAATATTTTAATTCATTAGTAAAAAAGAAAAGGTCAACTAAAATTATCATAGGAAAAATAGATACACCCATTTCACGAGAAAATAAAGTTAAGAACATACTGATTATTGTCAAATAAAGAAAAATATTTTTTTTAGTTAAATTAAACTTAATAGAAAAAATTAGAGATAAAAAATAGAAGAAAGCACAAACAACATTATTAGTGCAATTTATCCAGATGATGTTATCAGCAGAAAAATAATATACTGTAGCGAGTAAAGAAATAATAAACGAATAAAATGAATTTTTTATAAGTAAAAAAATGAAATAAAAAAGCAGAATATTATTTATAGCATTTAAAGTAATAGTAAATAAATGATATCTGGAATAAGAAACACCAGCCCAGAAATAATTTAAGTAATAAACAACAAAAGTGATTGGCTGATAAAAAAATTTAGTAAGTGGTGAATAATAATGAAGATTATTTCTGTTGTAAATATAAAAGAAATCATCAGCAACAAAAAATGCTTTTGTTGCATTATAGTAAATTGCTATACTTAAAAAGAAAATAAAAAAAATATAGTAGATATTTTTTTTCATTTTTTTTATAAGATAAAATAAAAATAAAAATTTTGCAAGATAAAATTTTTTATTGTTTATATGGGGTCAGACGTCCTTAAAGTCCTTAAATTTTTAAAAAGTGAAAATGTATAAAAAATTTATATAAATTATTTGAGGTATCATTTTCTAAAATTGTTTAAATAATTAAAATATTAAAAAATGCGGAACTGAATATATTATAAACTCACCTTGATAGAATATCCGAGAAAATAATAATATATTAAAAAAATAAATAGAAAATTTACTTATACTTATTTAAATTGAGGTGAAGAGGTGAAGCCTGTCCCCAATATCCTGTCCTCAATATGGTCTCCTATATGTCCACTATATTCCTGTCACATAAATTATCTTCAATATTCTAATCAATCTCATATATGTATAACATAAAAAAAAATAAAGTTGAGATAGCAAAAAAACTGGAGTTTAAGTAAAAATTTGAGAACAGAGAAAACAAATTGTTAAATAATAAAAAATTAAAAAAATAATAAAAAAAGAAAAAGATTTTTTTAATGGTTAAGTAAAATTAAAATAACAAAAAAAAAGAGAAAATAATATTTAAAATATAAAATTTAAGGAATAATTTTTGCTTTATTAAATAAATTATGTTTAAAATTTTAATTATATTATTTCTTATTCCAACTTCTATATTTGCGTTAATATATAAAACAATAACAATTGATGGAACAAATGATTTTGGTTCTAATGCAAATGAGAGAATGAGTCTGACATTAACAACATCTGCAACAGGATATTTATGCTATGATGCAAACTATATTTACATAGGAATATCACATAGTGAAGCAGATTATGATAATATGGCAACCTGTATGTATTTTGATGTAAATAGAGGTGCAGAAGGTTCATTTAATAGTTATGCCTGGGGAGAATATATAAATAATCCTTTTAAAGCAGATACAGTTATAATCTGGAAAAATCTATCGGGAAGTGATTATATTGAAGTTCGTTATTATTCTGGTGGTTCCTGGAATTTTCATAGTTCTGCAAATTCAACTTCATTAGGTTCTGATGTTCAATTTGCTATTGGTACAGATTTTCGGGAAGTAAAAGTATCAAGAAGTATATTAGGTAATCCGAATAAATTTTTATTTTCAATGATGACAGAGCAACAATGGGGTTCATATTGGCGTTATTTTGGAACAACTGGCTGGACAGATGCAGGCAGAGCAGCAGGACAAAGTTTCACTTCTTATGTGCAGGTTAGTCTCTCACCAATTGTAATAAATGAAGTAAACTATTATAGTAATGCTGGCACACCATTAAGTTTATTATGGGATTGGGTGGAATTATATAATAGAACAAATTATACAATAAATTTAGCAAATTGGACATTAGTTGACCAGGAAAGTAATACGAGTGCTATTTTGCCATCATATAATCTTGGTAGTGGTGGTTTTGTAGTAGTTCATTTTGATACTGGTCCATCTGGTCAGAGTGTTTATACTGATTCAATGAATATAGTTCATTTATACTGTTTTGATTCACAGAAAAATTTTTTTAATGCTAATAATCAATACGATGGTGCCCTTGGTTTTTATGATAGTTCGACAGTTAATGAGACAAATATTATTGATTTTGTTATGTGGACAAATAGTGGGTCATGGTCAACAACAGTAGATGATACAGCAATAAATGGCAATATTTGGACAGATAATGTTACTTTGAAAATAAATTCTTCTCGAATAAATAGAACATTTGGAAGAAGTACAAATGGTGTAGATTATGATGGAACAACATCAAGTGAATGGGACACATCAGGGACATCAACTGAGGACACAATTTATACAATGGGTATCTCGAATTGTAGTAGTTTTTTTACAATATCAAATTGGAGCGGTGGATTTGTTGATATAAGCGGCAATACAATTACAACAATAAATTCAAATGAATATATATATATTAAATTAGCGACTTCTCAATCAAATCCAGCTTATGGAGCGAGTAGAATAGATAATGTTGGTTGTCTTCTCTATACAGAATCAGGTGAAAAAATTATAGTAAATTTAGTTGAAACTGGATTAGACTCAAAAATATTTTCTAATAGAGTAAAATTAGATACAGGTATTGGAAGTTCAGCCAGGCAGATATTGAAAGTAAATGATAATGATACAATATATTTGTCTTTATATTGGCGCAATTCAAGTGTTTCGCCACTTGCTTCAATAACTGTTTTACCAGGTGTAAATTATGCACCGAATCCACCAACAAATCTCTCACCAACAAATGGACAATCAATTGGCAATACATTAGCAGCCCCAACATTTTGCTGGACTTTCTCTGATACTAATATTTCTGATACACAGGCATATTATGAAATTCAAATTGATTCAAATGGAACATTTACAACATTTGATTGGCAGAGTGGAAAAGTATCAGGTAATGGAGCAGAGACCACACCATCATTGACATTAAAATTATGGACAAAATATTATTGGCGAGTTCGAACCTGGGATAATAATGGCGAAACTGGTGCCTGGGCAACAGATACTTTTTATACAAATCGTGTCTTAATAAATTCTGATACATCAGATTGGTATGGTGCAAATTGTGCAGATACAGACAGTACTTCTGGCTATCCATCAATTTCCACACAGAGTGGGACAAAGACAGTAGGTGGTAAATTATTCTGGCAGGATAAATACTCAACAGATGGTAGTGGCACAAATTCTGATGTAAGCACCAAAGGCGATTATGTAGGTAATTCGTGTGCAAAATTTGATTTAAAAACATTTTCAATGGCTTGTGATTATAATAATATGTATTTTTTAGTAGAATTTAAAGAGTTGGATGATGGTGTACCTGTATTAGTGCAAATTGCTATTGATACAGGTTCTGGTGGCAATACAGTATGGAAAGGTGATGCATCTAATCCAGGTAGAGATATGCAGGTTTCTGATTTTGTGAGATGGGAAAACTTAATAAGATTTTATAATGGTGGTGGAGCAGGCACTGACCAGGTTATTGTAACTGATGTTGCCTGGAATGATACAAATATAACAAGTTCAGCAACATATTCAGAACATATTGTAAATGGCTTTTTTGAAATTGCAGTTCCTTTTACTTATTTAGGCGGAAGAAATGCATATCTTGGCGAAACAATAAATATTTCAGTTGCAGTATTTAAAAGTAATTATGATATACCATTATTATATCATACAGATAATGGAAATAATTGTCCACAAGCAGTAGATTGTATATCAGCAAAACCATATACATATAATGGCACATTAGACCCTGATTTGCACGAATTATCAGCAACAACAGATACGACAGTAAATACATATTTACAAATAAATATTGATGGTGAAGGTAATTTACCGGGCAATATAAAAAGTTTAAATATGATTGCAGGCAAAACAATTGATGGCACAATAAATGAATGGACAACCAACGAGCAAATGGAAGCAGATGATAATGATACTCTATATATTGCCTGGGATGATTTATATTTATTCTTTTCAGTTAATGGTTTAGATTTATCAACTTATGACATATTTTTTGGCTTTGATTTGACACCAGGTATTGGCGTGGAAAGTGGTCCATATAAAGGACCAATATTCCATCCGTTATTTAGACCAGAAGTAGTAATTCAGATGAAGGAACAAAATAATTATGTAGTTTATAAAGATGAAAACAGTGATAGTGTCTGGGATGCACCAGTAAGTTATACAAATTCATCAGCAGGTTGGGCTGGTGTATCTAATACAAATGGTTTTGAATTACAGGTTCCGCGTTCTGTTATTCCTTTATCAGATAATCAACCATTTGGCTTAATAGTATATACAACAAGTGGTAAAAATATCTATACATCATATCCAATCTCAAATCCCACAGGGACAGACAGTTCAACTGTTACTTTATTAGGCGTTTATTATTATTCAGGTTCGACAAGTAATATATATCCAAATTCAGCAGTTGATACGAGTTTACCAGTAGTTTCGATAACAAAAATACCTGACACACCAGTTTATTCATTAGCAGGCGAGACAGCGTATTATAATCAGACTTTACTTAGCGATAGTTTTCCAGTAATTTATACTGTGACAGATAACAAAGATTATGTTCGGGGTTGGACAACTTATTTTTGGAATTCCACAGTAAATGCAGATGATGCATCTGGCACTGATTCATTAAATAATTTAAGTTTTACAATAACGAGTGTAAATGATTCAGCCAATGCAAATATAATTTTGACAGTAACAGCAAGAGATACTTATGGGAATTTTGGTTCAGATACAAAATATATTGTATTTGCCGATACAACAGTATCAGTAAATTATGGAGTGTATAATGCAGCAACTGATAAATTAAAAATAGTATTTAATGATTATGTAAAATATAATGCAATAACATTATCAAAAATAAAAATAGATAACAATAATGATGGAGTAGCAGATTTAACATTGGGTGTTGGTGAGTCGATAGATAATACCTCAAATAGCACAACAATAATTATATCATTATCTTCAACAAATGCAGCAACAATAGAAGGCTGGTCATATTCAAAATGGCAGGAAATGGATTTAATGATGGATGCAAGTGCAGTATATAATTTAGCAGGCACAGGAAATACAGCATTTAATTATTCTGCTGATAAAAAATGTGGTATAGTAAATAATACATTGGTATTAAATGAAATATGTTATGACCCCCCAGGAACAGAAACAAATGATGAATGGGTCGAAATTTATAATCCATTATCAGTTTCTGTTAAAATCGATGGTTATAGAATAAAATCAATATATGATAATAGTCCAAACTGGTTAATACCAAATGGGAATTTTAGTATTTTACCAGGTAAATCAGTAGTATTAGCAGCAGATGCCACCAGCTTTTTAACTGTATATGGTTATCCGCCAAATTTTGCTGCAACAGGCGGTGGAGCAGATACAGACCTGGGAGCAATTGGTGATGGTTTATCAAATACTTATGATACAATTGTTTTATTAAATTCTGATGGTGATACAATTGATTTTGTAAGATGGTATTCAGGTCAAACCTCAAAACAATATTATGCACCAGATATGACAAACCAATCCATACGGAGAAAAACGAATGGTGATGAAAGTGATGAATTAAGAGAATGGTTAGTATCAGAAGATTTAACAGAACGACTTGATTTAACCTGGGAAGGTTCTGGCGGTGTTGGTAATCCTGATACTTCTGGTTTATCAATTGATACATCAGCATTTGGTTTTATAGTTATAAATGAAATAAATTATAATGATTATAATTTTAATAATCAGGATGCTGATGAATTTGTGGAAATCTATAATAAATCAGATACATTAACATTTAACTTAAAAAATTATTTATTAACAGATTATGATGGTGATGAATATACATTTCCAGAAATATCATTGCCCCCGCAATGTTTTTTAGTTGTTCATTTTGGAAGTGGAGTAACAGATAGTGATTTTTCTGATTCTGTTGGTCATTTATATGCTGAAACTATTGATATTTTTACTTCATCTGATGAATGTGGGTTATATTTATCAACTGGTAAATCATCATCAACAATAATAGATTTTGTTGCGTGGAGCACATCTGGCACAATATCTGATGCTTCGGCTGATAATGATGCTGTTGCTGCTGGTATCTGGACTGATAATGCTTGTTATAATAATTATTCTACAAATACAGGAAAATCGTTATTTAGAAAATATGATGGTTATGATAATAATTTAACAAGTGATTGGACAGAATTAAGTAGGAGTGGTTGTGTAAGTGAATATAATTATAGCGAAGGAACATCAAATGGTTCAAACTGGACTGATACTATTCCTGCAGCACCTTATACTTTAACAATAGTATCATCAACTAATAATCCGACTGGTGAAACAGCAGCAGTTGGCGATACTTTCTTAATTCGTGTTACTGCTACTGATAAAGATTCTACAAAACGAAATTCATTAAATGTAAAGGTATATTCTTCTGTTTCTGATACTGTGGGAATTTATGTAACTTTAATAGAAACTGGCTTAAATAACGGAATATACGAACGATTAGTCTGGATAAAATCAGTAACAAATGATGGAATGTTCTGGATAGCAGCAAGTAATGGTGAAACAATTGGTGTTTATTTATTACAGGATCCAACAAAAAGCGATGTAATCTCATTAATTATAACAGGAATAGGTTTAAATGCAGTTGTTATAAATGAAATAGCAATTAGTTCGACAGCAACAGAAGAATTTATTGAATTATACAATACATCAGGTGATACAGTTACTATTGGTGGATGTTATTTAAAAGATAATAATAATGAATATCAGATACCAATTGGGACAACAATTGGACCTTATGGTTTTTATGCTGTTTCGAAAGATGTATCAGGTATTGATATTACAACTTCACTTGAATCAATCAAATTTTTATATACTGATAATTCCACGCTTTTAGATGTAAAAAATTTGACATTATCAAATGAAGCAAGTGGGGCATACTGGGTACGAATACCGGATGGTGCTTCTTCTTCGGAAGAAAAAGACCCTGCTAATTTGAATACTGATACAGGACCGACAAAAGGCTATACAAATTACGGTTTGCCATTAGGTTCATTTACTATTTTAACTGATACAAATTATTTTCTTGCAAGTAGAAATAATAATTTAACATTACAAATAATTGCATATAATACAGCCGGTGATACATTAAGAAATTTTCACGATACAACAAATATGAGTATTTCAATTAGTTATGGTTATATAAATAATTTTGATACCGAATTTTATTTAGGTATAATGAATGATAGTTTTATAGTTAATTCAGCTGGAACAGTATCAATAACAATAGCATATAATACAATAACAAATAGTGCAACAGTTAATGTAATTGGTTTAACGCCAGATATTAAAATTACATTACCGACAAATAATCACGATACAAATAATCAAACAATAATAATAAATGGAACAACAAATAACTCATTTGTCGGTGATTCAATTTTTGTTTTTGTAAATTCAAATTTAGTTAATACAATACCAGTAACTGCTTATGATAGTAGTTGGATTTCATCAATTACATTAACCGGCTATGGTGATAGTGTCTGGGTAAAATATTATAGGACAGGCGATGGCGCGGTTGATTATGATACAATAACAATAAATTATTTTCCAGCACCAATTATAGAAATTTGCACACCAACTTATACAAGTTATGATACATTAACACAAATAATCTGGATAAGTGGCACGACATTAAATACAAGAAGTGGTGATAGTTTAATTATTTATACAAATACAAGTCAAAATACAACAGTTATATTAACAACAGTGAATGAAAGTTGGACAGGCACAGCAAAATTAAGTGGTATCGGCGATAGTGTATGGGTAAAATTGACTGACCAATGGGGCAGAACAGCGTATGATACGATAACAGTGAATTTTTTTGACACACCAACAATTAAAATAAAATTACCAGCAATTTTAACACACGATACTTATATTCAGATAATATCAGTAAGTGGCACGACATTAAATACAAGAAGTGGTGATACTGTTGTTGTTTATACTGATTCAATAACTAATACAACTACAATACTTACAGCATTAAATGATAATTGGTCAGGTACAGCAGTTTTAAATGGGACGGGAAATAAAGTTTGGGTAAAATTGACTGACCAATGGGGCAGGACAGCGTATGATACGATAACAGTGAATTATTATGGACCGCCGAGCATAGAAATAATAGCACCGACAGATAGGCATAATACAACGACACAGATAATAACAATAAATGGAACGACATATAATAGCCGATCAGGAGATACAATACAAATATTTAGAGGAAGTGTATTAAATAGTGTAGTAACAATAACAAGTGATAGCGGTAGTTTTAGCGGGACAGTAGTATTAGCAGGAGTAGGTGATAGTGTATGGGTAAAATTGAATGGATTCAGTGGTGCGGCTTATGATACAATAACAGTAAATTATTATGGGACACCAATAATAGAGATAACAAATCCGACATATACCAGTCACGATACATATATACAGATAATCTGGATAAGTGGCACGACATATAATAGTCGTAGTGGCGATACAATACAAATATATAATCGGACGACATTAAATACAACAGTAGTATTAACGAGTGATAGCGGAAGTTTTAGTGGGACAGTAGCATTGGTAAGTGTAGGCGATAGTGTATGGGTAAGATTAAATGACCAGTTTGGCAGGACAGCGTATGATACGATAACAGTGAATTATTATGGACCGCCGAGCATAGAAATAATAGCACCGACAGATAGGCATAATACAACGACACAGATAATAACAATAAATGGAACGACATATAATAGCCGATCAGGAGATACAATACAAATATTTAGAGGAAGTGTATTAAATAGTGTAGTAACAATAACAAGTGATAGCGGTAGTTTTAGCGGGACAGTAGTATTAGCAGGAGTAGGTGATAGTGTATGGGTAAAATTGAATGGATTCAGTGGTGCGGCTTATGATACAATAACAGTAAATTATGGTGGCGCACCGTCTTGCACTATTATTATACCTGTTGCTGGTGAAACATATAGTCAAAATGTAAGTTGCACCTTTGTTATTAGTTCATTAGTTAATCAATACTGCACAGCAACAATAATGCAATATTCAAAAGATGGTGGAACAAGTTGGATTAATGCAACAATATTAAGTGGTGATACAGCAAATTTATTAGCAGATAATAATGGTGAAACATATTCATTTATCTGGGCATCGGCAACTGATTTGCCAGATACAATGATAAGCACAGTAAGATTTCGGCTTTATTTATCAACAGGTTTGTATATATCAGCAGATACGACAAATAATTTCTGGATAGATAATTTAGGTCCAGATACACCAACAGGTTTAATAGCAATAGCAGATTTAGCACTACCAGATACAGGTGTAGTATTACAATGGACAGCAGTATCAGGAGCAGTAGGCTATAATATATACAGAGATACAACAGGTGCAGGAAATTGGATCAAAATAAATACAACAGTTGTTAGTTCCGCAACATATTTTGATACACAGGTAATACAGGGCGAAACATATTTTTATTCAATAACTTCATTAGATTTATATAGCAATGAAAGTGGCAAATCCGATAGTGCGACTGCGCCAAATATAACAGCAGAAAAAACAATAGATACAATAACAGTAAATAATAATCCAGTAACAACAGCCCAGCCAGGTGCAACAATAATTTATCATATTAGTTTTACAAATAATGGATTTGGACCTGCTTATAATCTAACAATTATTGATACAATAATAAATACAGTAGTTGATTATCGTCTTAATAGTGCAGATACAGTATCAAGTTATGGTTATACTGCTACCATCACATATAGTAATAACAATGGCAGTAGTTGGACATATACACCATCAGGCACAAAAGTTGACCCAAATGTAACAAATATAAAATGGGTAATAACCGAACCAATCTATCCAAAAGTAAGTGGTATAAATGGTAAGGTAAAATTTGGAGTAGTAGTAAAATGAGATATTATTTATTTGGATTTATTTTTATTGTTATATTAGTAAATGTTGGATATAGTGCGATAGGAATAAATTTAGGTGAAGTCTCAAAAGATATAACACCAACACAAGGAATAGATATAAATTTAGCAAAAATAATCGAATACAAAGTAGAAGAAATAGGCGATACTTATGCAATAATAACATATAAAACAGATACTAATACATATTCAAAAATAGAATATGGGTTGACAAAATATAATTATTCAGAGCAAATGATGGAAATAAAAAATAAAAGAGAGCATAAATTTATCTTACGAAATTTAAAGCCAGGAAAAACATATTATTTTAAGATAAGTGGACAGATGCCAATTTATGATGCATTTACAACAACAGGATTATTAGAATTAGAAATAGAGCAATTAGGTATAACAGAAATAAAAGATGATAAAGCAGTATTATTTTTCAGGACAAATTTACCAGTAAAAGGAAAGGTTCAATATTATGAAGATAAGACAGATACATTAATGCAAATTGAATGGTTTGATTATGTATATGGTAGCAGGATAGAAATAAAAGAATTAAAAGGCGGAAAATTTTATAATTATAAATTTGAGTGTGAAGATACTTATGGAAGAAGAGTGAGTTCAGAATGGGAGAAATTTTTGACTAAGGAAAAAAATCTGGCATTAAATAAACCAGTATATGGCACATTTACAGGTTATTATAATGATATGGTTGGAGATAGGACAGAGCAAGGTATGCTTGCACGAATAGTTGATGAAAGCACAAATTATTTTAAAGGTATAGCACAATCAAATAATTTATCAGACACAGACCAATGGGTTATAATTGATTTAGAAGAAGTTCAGCCAATTCGTTTAATAGTAGTATATTGGCGTAGATTAGCAGTTCCAACATCATATAGAGTGGAAATAAGTGAAGATAAGGGAAATTGGTATGTGTTAAAAGATAATTTTGATGCAAGTACTGGATTTTTAAAGGAGTCCCAAACAGGTGACCAGATGTTTGTAAATTTTTTTTCGTGTAGAGGCAAGCAATGCCGTTATATACGAATATATGTTTATAAAGATGCATATTGGGTAAAACATTATGATTGGAATTTTGTGCAATTAAATGAGGTAATGGTTTATTAAAAAAAAAGAATGAAAGATTGGCGATTATTTATTTTATATAAATTAACGGTCAGATGACCGAATTTAATAAAGTAGGAGGTGATTAAATTATGAATGTTCAGGAATTAAAAAAATTATTAAAAATAAGACGATTTTAATTTTAAGAAAAAGTAAAAAGGAGGAAACAAATATGTTTCAGAAATGTTTATATGTTTTTTTATTCATTATTGTAATTGGAGTAGTAAGTATAACAGCAGCACCAAGATATGGTGTGGCAGTAAATACAACAATAAGCAATACAGCAACAATAAGTGCAGCAAATGCATTAAGCCAAACCGCAGCATATATTGATACTACAGTTCGAGCAGTCTATGGCGAAACAACAATTTTATTAAGCACAGCAGATACAACATTAATTGGCGTTGGTGATAGTGGTATTTTCTACTATAGAATTTACAATACAGGTAATACATCAGATAGTTTTAAAGTTCAGGTTAGTAATTTAACTTATCCAAACGGTGCGTCAAACTGGACTGTTGGTATTCTTGGTCCTGATAGTAATCCTGTAAATTCACCAGCAGCATCAGGTCAACTCATAATTGGACCAATTGCAGAAGATGGTTCGGCAACATTTGCAATAAGAATAGTTTCAAGTAGTAATGCAGCAGAAGCAAGCAATGATTCAACAGCATATTGCACGATGGTAGTAACATTTTATAGTAATTCATTTACAGGTCAATATACTGGTGATAATGACACAATTTATGCAATAAATAATACATCATTTATTTTTTATGAGACAGCAACAATATCAGCAGCAGTATTTACAATAACACAAATTTGCACTGGAACAACACTTGGTGGAGCAGCATCAAATCCTATTCCTGGTGCTTCATTATGGTATCAAATAACATATAATAATACAGGTAGTGGCGCAGGAAATAATGTTTTTCTTTATGTAAAAATTGATACAGCAAATGTAGAATATGCAGATACAGTTGCAGGTTCAGCAACAGGCTGGACATTTTACTATACGACATCAGCCTCACCAACACTTGGTTATGGTAGTGCAGGTGGCTGGACAGCAGGAGCGCCTGATGCAGCAACAGCAAGAAATGTAACATATATCAAATGGGATAAAGCAGTTGTAGCAGCAGCAGAAAATGGGACATTAGGATATAAAGTAGAAATTAAATAATTTAAAAATTTAGTTTTCTGCTAAAATATTTTGACCCACCAGAGAAATAGGATTAAGGTGTGAATAGTATATTAAATAGATACAAAATTCTTAAATATGTGTTTATAATATTGTATGCGATAATACTATTCTCATCAAATGCATTTTCAAAAGGAACACTTGAAAATACCTTAATCCGACAGAATTTTTATATCAAAGCAGGAAATACAGTATTAACCACAGGCAATCCAATTCCTTCCGATACTTATGTCAAACCTGTATATGGCGTAATCTGGCTTGATACATTACCAGCAAGACCAATAGAAGGAAACAGTGAAATATACCAATTAGTTCCACAAAATTTTGGGTATTTCACTTATTATTTTACCAATTGTGCAAATACTTTTGATACGATATTTATAACAGCAAAAGATTGGGTATATTTCGGCGATGCAGGTGACAATTGGCAAATAGAAATCTGGGATATAAGTTTGACAAATCAATTAGGCGATAGTGAAGCGAAAATAAGTAATATTGCACCTGATAGCACGGTTGGTTTTAAAGTAAAAATAAAAGTAAATGAAAATGCAAAAAAGAATAGTGCTGGCAGTTGTATTATAAAGATTCGCACAAATAGTTCACCGGCTAATATTTATTCAGGTGATAATTATCGAAATTATGGTGGTTATTCGCAAATAACTGATTTTGATGATAATGAAACAAGTTACATAAAAGTAATAGTGCCAGAAATAAGAATCACAACACCAGAAGATAAAGCAAATACAATAGTTCCAATAATAAAAATATCAGGCACAGCAATAAATGTAAGTACAGGTGATACTATTGAATTATTTACAAATAATATTTTACAAAGTATTACGAATATTACAGCAGATAGTACCTGGTCTGGCACAGTAGCTTTAAACAGCATTGGTGATAGTATAACAGCAAAAATAACGGATAAATTTGGCAATATCAATTATGATACAATAACAATTTCATATTTTGGGATAATAATAACAACCCCGCAAAATTATTATGATACCTGTCAACTACCATTAAATATTTATGGCACAGTTGCGAATTGTATGCCAGGTGATTCTATTGGTATATATTATAAAGGCACGATTTATCAGGATACTGTAGAAGTTCAGTCAGATTATACTTGGTATGGCACATCAACATTAACTGATTATAATGATACAATACTAATAATAATTCGCGATAGATATAATCGTAGTGATTCAATTATTTTGATAGTGAATTATTATGATACACCAACAGTAAGAATAAATGAACCAATAACAGGTTATGACACAATAGTAAGTTCGGTAAAGATAAAAGGTAGAACTTATGAAACAGATAGTGGCGATACAATAGAATTATTTGTAAATGGAAATTATCAGACAGAAACCAATCTTTTGAATTATGATGGTGAATTTGAATTAATTGCACAATTAGTCAATGAGACTAATTTTATTGTAGTAAAATTAACCGACCAATTTAATAGAACTGCTTATGATACAATAATCATTTATTATTTTGATGAATTAAAAATCTCTATTATTTCGCCAGTAAGAACAAATAATGTTTATGATACAAATGTTGATTTATTGACTATTACTGGCACCACGAAAAATAATAGGATTGGGGATAGTATATATATTTATGTGAATAATGAATTGAGAGATACATTTATATTACAAAATGTTTTTGATGATTCATTTGTAGTCAATAATTTACAAATTAAGCCAGAGACAAATGTAATACTAGTTAAATTAGTTGATAGATTTAAACGAGAAGCATTTGATACAATATTTGTAAATTATTTTGGCGAATTAAAAGTAAAGATATTAGAGCCAGAAAATTATTATGATACATTTGCAAATACAATTATGATTACAGGCACAGCAGAACAATGTAAAGTAGGTGATACAGTAAATATTTATTACAATAATGTATTGCAGACAAGTGTAAGTGTTGGTGCTGATTTTAGATTTTTTGCAAATGTAAATTTATCAACTTATAGTGGAGAAATAAAAGTCGTTTTAATCGACAAATTTAATAGGACAGCAATTGATACGATAATAGTAAATTATTTTGGCGAATTAGAAGTAAAGATAAAACAACCAGATGATAAATATACCACATCAGTTGAAATAATAACAATAGCAGGAACAAGTGAAAATAGTGATAAAAATGATACAATTGAAATTTTTGTCAATCAGCAATTAAATACCAGGATAACATTAACACAATATAGTGATAATTGGAGTGGAACTGTTTTATTAGCAAATGTAAATAATCAGGTAGTAGTAAAATTAACTGATAAATTTAATAGAACAGCTTATGATACGATAACAGTGATATACTTGAATGACCCACCAGAATTAGAAATAAAAGAACCAATAAATGATACGCGAGTAAATAAATTACCAGTTAAATTAGTATGTGAAGTCCGTGATAATTTTGATACGCCAGAGCAAATAGAGATTTTATATAATCAGACAATAGAAACAGGTTTAGTAAATAATTCAGGTATTGCAATAATTTACTTAAATAATTTAATTTCAGATAGTAGAAATATTATTCAGATTAAAGCACGAGATAAGCAAGGAAATGAAGATTCAGCAGAATTAAGAATTATCTATGATATAACATCACCAGAAATAAACATAACAAGTCCAATAGAAAATGAAGAGATAATTACAAATTCATTTAATTTGAAAGGGAACATTAAAGATAATTTTGACACACCAATAATATTAGTAATTCAAGAAAAATCAGGCTATTATGCTGAATTTACAATATCACCCTCAACAAACGGCGAATTTAATCTGAATATACCATTAAGTGATAGTGATGGATATAGATATTATACATTAAGTTGCACAGATGTAGCAGGCAATACAACAATAAAAGAGATAACGATTATTTATTTACCAACATTACCACCAGCAGTTGATTATGTGAAATATACAATATTAGAAATGTATGATACAGGCAACAAGATATTATTAGAATGGAAGATATTTACACAAAATTTACCGATTATAAATACTATTGCTGGTTATAATATTTATCGCGAAGAAAATTCAGTATTAGTAAAATTAAATAGTGGATTAGTAGATCATTTGACAGGTGGAGAATATAACGGTTCATTTATAGTTGATTGTAAAGCAAATGAAGAGTATAAATTTATGATTGAGACAATAGATAAATTTTCGAGAACAAGTGCAAAGAAGAGTATAGAAATAAGTGGTATAGGACAACCAGAAAATATTAGAATCAGAGGATATACATATCCAGATACAACATTAATAAGAGTATTAATATTAAATGAAAATGCTGAAACAACAACACAATTTGATAATTATATAGCAACAATCTCAATCATTAAAAAAGGAAAAGGTAAATTTAATTCAGATACAGCAATAATAAGAAATAGTAATGCAGAGTTTGAGTATTCAACAACAGAAAATAATTTAATCATAGTTGAAGTAAGTATAATAAATAAGAAATTTAAAGGATTTATTTTCTTAAGGAAATATCCAGAGCAAATACCAGTTGTATTAGTTGGTGAAGAATATAAGAATAGTATTGGCTTAATAGCAGTAAATTCAGATGATTTTGATAATCATTATAATTTATACAAATTGTTGATAAAGAATTTTGAGAATCAATTTGAAAATGAATATATCAGTATGGAGCGAGCAAATGCACATATTTCATCAATTTCATTATTTAAACCAACAATAAATGCAACAGGTGGAAATGTAATAACAGCACATAAATATTATGTAAGAGATAAACAGGATAGAGAGATACATAATTTACCAAAGCCAATACAAATAATAATTACTTATAATGATAAAAATAATGACGGAATAATAGATGGAACAGAAGGACAATATAATATAAATGAGACATCATTAAAAATGTATTATTTGAATGAACAGAGTGAGAAATGGGAATTATTACCTGATGCTGTATTGGATAAAGAAAATAACTATATGAGCGCAGAAGTAACACATTTTTCAATTTATTCAATAATCGGAACAGTTTTAGATACAGGCATAACAAATGTAATAGTATATCCAAATCCATTTAAGCCAGGTATTGATGCATCGCATAAATATGTAACATTTGATAATATAGTGCCTGGCACGAAATTAAGAATATTTAATGTCGTAGGTCAGTTAATAAGTGAAGCAATAGCACCAGCAGGTGCATATCAGATGCGTTGGGATGGTAAAAATGATTACGGACAGAATGTAGCATCTGGCGTATATTTGTATTTATTAGAATTTAACAATCAGCGTAAAATCGGAAAGATAATATTGGTAAGATAAGAGGTGATTAATTCAATAAGATAAATTTATTTTGTAAAAAAATTTTTAAATTTATCATTTGTAAATTAATGCGGAAAAAATAGGTAAATTTTTCAAATAAAAATATTGCAATTTGAAAAATATAAATATATAATTTTTATTAAAACATAATTCTCAAAAAAATACACACAACAAAAATATAATTTTTTTCATAGCATAAAAAAATAAATTCTGTTATAATATATAATAGTTCCCAAAACAAAAGAGAGAGAAAAAATGAAACACCAAATTTCATTTAAAGAAAAAAGAAAAAATTGTTATTCACTTGAATTTGAAAATAAAGAGATAGAAGTATTAGTTTATTTAAGCGAGAAATTATTAAAAGAATTTGGCGAAGAAGAATCATTGATTCAGTTAATAAATGCGTCAAAATTAAAAGGCGTAATATCACCAGTAATAGGAATGCCAGATATTCATACAGGTTTTGGATTGCCAATCGGCGGAGTGCTTGCTACTGATTATAATAATGGAATAGTATCAGCAGGTGCAGTTGGTTATGATATAAATTGCGGAGTGCGTGTATTAAACACAAAAATACATTCATCAAATTTAGATAAAGAAAAATTAAGAAAGATATTATTAGAAATAACAAAAAGAGTTCCATTAGGCGTAGGCAAGGAAAGTCCTTATAAAGAATTAAGGAAAATAGATATAGAAGGAATAGCGTATAGTGGTGTAAAATATGTGATAAATATGGGGTTTGGTAGAGAAGCAGATTTAGAAAAAATAGAGAGTAATGGAAATATAATTTGTGATAATGTAAATGTGTTAAATAAAGAAGAAATCGAAAGAGCAGACCAATTAGGCACATTAGGCGGCGGTAATCATTTTATTGAAATTGGAAAAATAGAAAAAGTATATGATAAATATATTGCTGATAGATTAGGTTTAGCAGAAGATTACATTTATATTTTAATACATACTGGTAGTCGAGGATTTGGTCATCAAATAGCAACAGATTATAGCAAAATAATGTGGAATAATTCAGAGAAAAATAAAACACCAGCACCAGTAAAAGGACTTGCCTGTGCACCAATACATTCAAAAGATGGTGAAGATTATTTGAATGCAATGGCAATCGCAGCAAATTACGCATTTGCAAATAGAGAAATAATAACACATTTAGTAAGAGAAGCATTTGTAAAAGTATTTAAAGATAGTGAAGAAAAAATTGGATTAAATTTGGTTTATGATGTAGCTCATAATATAGCAAAAAAAGAAATGTATAATAATAGAATGATGTTAATTCATAGAAAAGGAGCGACACGCGCATTACCAGCGGGCAATAAAGAAATACCAGCAATATATAGAGATATTGGTCAACCAGCAATTATACCAGGTAGTATGGGCACAGCATCATATATAGTAATAGGAACCGAACAAATAAAAGAGACATTTAATTCAGTAAATCACGGCGCAGGAAGAACAATGTCCAGAACACAGGCATTCAAAAATTTAACAACAGACGATTTATTAAAGCAGACAAAAGATATTGTTTTAATAGCAGATAATTTGAAAAAGATAATAGATGAAGCTCCATCAGCATATAAGAATATAGATGAAGTTGTATGGACATTAGTTGATGCTGGTTTAACAAAGCCGATTGTGCGATTTATACCAATGGCAGTGTTAAAAGGCGAGGAATAAATTGTTTTCTCATAATATTATTTAAAAAGGTTTATTATTTTTTAGAGGGCTTCCTTAAAAATGTTTTAGAAGTTTTTCCTCAAAGTAAAAATGGAATTAAATAAAGAAATAATTATAACAAATCAAGATATAGAAAAATACCAGAGATTTGATTTATTACAGAAAAAAGATTTATATAAAGTTTCAATAGATAGTTTGTTATTAATCGAATATGTAATAAGAAATATTTTTAATAAGCCAATAAAAAATGAAATAAATGTATTAGATATAGGTTCTGGAAATGGAGTATTAGATATAATAACCTGTGATATACTAAAAAATGAAAGAATAAAATTTTATGGAATAGAAATACAAAGAAGTTTATATGAATTATCAAGAGAAAATTTAAAAAAGTTTGGATTAGAAAAACAAATTGAATTTATAAATATGGATATAAATAAATATAGAAAAGAGCAGAAATTAAGATTTGATGTGTTAATAAGTAATCCACCATTTTATCCTAAATCTGAAAGTTTACTTTCACCAAATGAATCAAATCAAATAGCAAAATTTGAAATAAAATTAACGATAGAACAATTATTTGAAAATAGTGTTGGATTATTAAAAGATGGAGGAATTTTTTGTTTTATTAATATTTTGAAAAATTATAAAATAATATCCTCTCTCATTAAAAAATTTAATTTTAAAATTTTAAACATTTCAAAAATCAAATTTTTTAATCAAAAAGAAACAAATAAAATAATTTGTCACTTAAAAAAATAAATTACAATAATTCTACTATTTTTGGCGATTTTAAATTTGCCTGAGCACTCATCGCAGCAGCTGGATTTGCTAATAACATAGTAATAAGTTCACGAACAATTTTTGATGCTTCTTTAATTACTGGTGGCTGATTATTAGCAGCCAGTAAATTTTCATTTGTTATTTCAACAATGTCATTATCTAAATTGACATTTGTTGATTGGCTGCTTTCTGGCGGTGATGTTGTTTTTGATGCTTTTGCTGGTTCGTTCTCCTTAACCTGCTGCTCTGCTAATAGCCGAGCTGCTTGCTCAATCCTTATGTTGTTAACTTCCATATTATTCCCTCCCTCCTGTTTGGGCTAATTTTATGGTCTTATTCTATATATATTATATTACAAAATTTAAAATAGTCAAGAGAAAAAATGAAATAATTCAGAAAATATCCCAGACATGGTATACCCCTTTGCAGCATTACGAATAGTAAGTAAAAAAATTAAAACAAATAAAAGAAATTATTTTTCCATTCACTAAAAACTCTGTAGTATTTACTCTGCACATTACAGTTTACACATAAAACAAATTCAATCTGCTTTTGGGTTGTGAATTATGAGGAATTCTAATCGTAGGTTTACACCTGTGGCTAATTAAATTTCAACCTCTTCGTTGTTGTTTTTTGGCAAACTTGTTTTGCTTTTTGCTACGAATAAAATGAATAAATACGAATAATAAATAAGTCACGAATTACCACGAATAATAAATAAAAAGAATAACACTAATTATTTTTTCATTCACAAAAAACTCTGCAATTTTCACACGGCACTCTGCACACTGCACTATTCACTTTTCACTCTTCACTAAAACAAGGACTTTAAGGACGTCTGACCCCAAAGAAAAAAAATTTTTAAAAAATACTTGACATTTTGGAAAATTGTGCTATAATGGATAATAGAAAAAAATAAGTTGTTCTGAATTTTGTTGGTTTTTTGGTTTTTTAGTTCGCTGCTTTAATTTTTATTTTTTGGCGTTTTGGAAGGTGTTTTATGAGTTTGAAAAAAAATGTTGTTCTTATTAAAGATACTATTCTTTCACCACAGGACGCTGCTGAACTATGTTATGTTTCTTCAAGAACAATAAGAAACTGGATAAAAAATGAAGGGTTAAAAAGTTTTAAGACACCAGGTGGACAATATAAAATTAGATTAGAAGATTTAAAAGAATTTATAAAGGCAAAAAATTTACCAATGGCTGAAATTAATGTTGAAGAAAAATCAAGTGAACTAATAAAGAAAATATTAATTGTTGATGATGATGAAGATATAGTTAATCTTTTAAAAATAAATTTAGAAAATATTGGTTTTAAAATAGAGACAGCATCAAATGGCATAGAGGCAGGAACAAAAGTTGTTGAATTTAGACCTGATTTAATTATTCTTGATATTATTATGCCAGAGATGGATGGAGTAGAAGCATTAAGATATTTTAGAAATCTTTCATATACAAAAGATAAACCAGTAATTATTTTAACTTCTGTAACAAAGAAGGAAATAATAAATAAAGCGACTGAATTAGGAATATCAGCATATTTAATAAAACCAGTTAAGATTGATGCATTAATAATTGAAATTCAAAAAATAATAAATAAAAAATTAGTTGACAAAAAGTAATTTTTATTATAGAAGATATGAATTTAATTTTTTCCAATATATTATAGTGCTTTTAAAAGAACCATTTTTATATTTAATTGGCTGTTATGAGATGGTTCATAAATTTGCCCATTAAATATAATATGGCTTTTAAAAGAAAATTATATAATTTTTATATGTTTTAAAATTTTGAGTTTAAAACAGTGATGGAAACAGTATTTAATGAAAATACTTTTTCCTTTACTGTAATTTTTAAAAAAAGGAGGTGAGAATGGAGAGAAAGGAAAAAATTATTAAATATGTTTTTAAGGAAATAAGAAGAAATTAGAAAGAAGAAAATAAGCAGAAAAAAATGGAAAAGGAAGAAGTAAAAAAGAAAAATTTTAAAAATTAAACTTGTAAGGAGGTTTTAGAATTTATGAGGTTAATTATTATTGCAATGTTAATTGCATTAATTGCATTGCCAGTAATGGCAGAAATTAAAAATTTAAAAGTAACAGGTCATTTAAGATTTCGTGGTTATGCTATTAATAATGCTGATACATCTGATGCAATAAATGACCATATTGATTATTATGTTCAGAGAACATGGTTAGGAGTTGAAGGTGATGTAACTGATAATATTTATGCAAAAATAATATTAGAAAATGAATTTGTATGGGGTAAAACAGGTGCACCAAATGATGATGCTGCTAATAATTCAATTAACTTTGTCTATGCTTATGCAACATTAAAAAATTTATTAGGTCAACCATTATCTTTAACAGTTGGTCGTCAGCCATATAATTTAGGAAATGGTTTTATATTATGGGATGCAGCAGATGGTTATGATGGAATGAAATTAACATATTCAGGTTCAAACTTTGCGCTTGATGTATTAAATTTAAAAACAAATGATGGGATTGGTGCTGCAGCAGCAGAAGTTGATTTTTATGGTATTGTTGGCGCATATAAAGGTATTGAGAAAAATACTTTAACAGCATATTGTTTAATTAATGACGATAATTCTGATACAACTACAAATGATATCAAAAGATTTATAGGATTAAGAGCAGAAGGAAGCATTCCATCAATTGATGCTTTAAGTTATATAGCAGAATATATTAAACAGGGCGGCAAAGAAGAAAAAGCAGCAGGTGTAGAAACTGATTATGATGCTTCATTATTATATTTACAAGCAGGATATTTAATGAAAGATTTTTATAAAACAACAATAATGGTAGAATATTTAAATACATCAGGCCAGGATGATGCAGATACAGACGACATAACAGCATTTTATGCACCATTACAGTCAATAATGGTTCCAGGTGGTGCGAATTTTGACCCAGGTTATGGTGATGCATTAAGAACTGTTGGTTATACACCAAATTATGTAAACGGTCTTAAATCAATTGCAATAGCAATATCATCATCACCAACAGAAAAATTAACAGTTGGTGGCAAATATTATATGTTAAAGAGTGATGAAGATTATGATGCTGGCAAAAATAAATTAGGTAATTCATTTGATTTATATGCTAAATATAATTTAGCAAAAGGAACAAATGTATGTGCAGTATACTCACAGTTTAATCCAAGTAGTGATTTAGGTGCAAATCTTGATAATACAACTTATGGTGGCTTAGAATTAAGAATTGATTTTTAATTTGCACTAAGTAAAAAAATTTTAAGCACAATATTTTAAAATCCTTCCTGTCAGTTTTGCTGGCAGGAAGGATTTTTTATATTAAATAAAGTTTGTGGGATAAGTGGACTTTTAAGAGTGTAACATTTTCAGTAAGAGGTAAAATAATTAGTGTAATTAGTGGCAAAAAATAAAACGATATAATGATATTATATTTTTAAAAAACATATTAAATAGATTTATAATTATTCAATTTGAGATGATGAGGTGACGCCTGTCCCCAATAATCCTGTCCCCAATAATGTTAATGTAAATTCAGGGCATAATTATTCGTGTAAATTAGTGTAAATTTATGGCTTATTTCATATTCTTGGCGATTTGTAGATTATTTATTATTCGTATTATTCATGGCAAATAAAATTGAAATGTTGCAATAAATAACCACGAAGTGGTTGAATTTCAAATAGCCGAAGGTGTAAACCTGCGGTTAAAAAGTCTAACATCCACCCCATCACGAAGCGGGTTGAATTTGTTTAGTGTAGAAATGTACACAGGTAAGAATGCCTGTGCCACCCTGAATTTTTTTTTAGTACAGAATTCAGAGTGCAGAAAAAAATTGTTGAGCGATTTGAATTTTATATGAAAATATAGAGGGGATTAAAATTCACCTGCTGTCAGGGAGTCATAAATCTGATTACTTAATATTATCCATAAGTTTCACATACGGTTAATCAAAATTTATCTTTGAAATTTTTGTTATTAATGCGCATTTCAATTTAATGGTTTAAAATTTATTTTCTAATTGTAATAATTATGTTTCTGGCAAAAATCGAGATTTTTTTTACTTTCGATATTAAATACTGGATTTAGGTTAAGATGGTAAAAAAATATTATTCTTTTATTTTTATTATAAAAGTTTTAATACCAATTTGATGCCAGATTTTATAATTTGAATTTTTGCAAAAAATAATTGTAGGTGTTTTTAAAATTGCTGATAAATGACCAGGACCTGAATCATTGCCAATAAATAATCGCGCTGAACTTATTAATTCTGTTAATTCAATAATATCTTTATCAAAATGATATTTTAATTTTTGTTTAAAAATGTTTTGTAAAAAAATAAATTCTTTTTCTTCAGCATAACTGCCAATTATATTTACTTTAAATTTTTTATTAAGAAAAAATTTTATTAATTTTATCCAAAAATGAATTGAAATATTTTTATTTTTACTACCACTACCAATGTGAATTACAATGCTCTTTTTTCTTTTTGAAATATTTTTATTTATGCAAATATACGCTGGATTTTTCTTAATTAATTCAATTTTATTTTTTGTAAAATTTAATGAATTAAAAAAGTGAAAAATAATATGATAATTATGAAAATACAAATTACCCTTTAATATGTTATCATTAAAAATAATATCAAATTTAATTTGTGGCTGAAATGGCAGAATTATTAATTGGCTCTTTTTTTTTAGATGTTTTTTTAAGTTTGTTAATAAGTGCGAGTCAGAGCTATTCGTAAAAATAATAATATAATCATTATTAAAAATAAACTCAAAAATATTTTTTTTTAAATCAGAATAATTTGAAAATAAAGGTAATAATTCATCTGATGAAGAATCAATATTTTCGTTTATTAGATTGAAGTGAAAAAATAATTTAGCATATTTTTTATTTGAAATTGTTCGAATATAATAATTTCTATTTTTAAGAATTTTTAAAAAGGATATAAGTAAAATAGTATCACCAAAAGCCCCGTCCCGCCAGATAAGTATTTTTTTCATCATAAGAATTAAGGTAAAAATTTTTCTGGATGTCTTAATTTTTCTGGTAAATAATTATCAATCACATAATTTAATCCGTGTTTTGCCAATGCTTGTTGTTCTGCTCTAACGCCCATTTTTATTAGTTGTTCCATTGCAATTTGCCATTCTTTATGTGCTTTTATAAATGGGTCATTTTTTAATGCATCTTTTGCTCGTTTAATATCAACATCTTTTAATGGATGCGTAGGTAATTTATAATTAATTATATCATCAGGTAAAATACCTAATAATTTCGCTTGTGGCACACAAAAATATTTATTTATATGAGCAGCATTGCCACTACCAACTTTTAATGTTCGATAAATATTTGAAAAACCATAAGGGTCACCATCAACAAATACATAAACAGGTAAATTTTTTGCATCAGATAATCTTCTGATAAATCTACGACAGGCACGAGTCGGCACACCACCCATAGAAATTAATATGCAATTTGCTTTATCCCAATATGAATGTTTTACGAGCCGCTGAAACATACCAGCTGTTTCTATAACTAATATAAATTTTGCTTTTGTTTCAAATTCAAGTTCTTCAACAGAAATAGGAATAGAATAAGCACCAGAGCCAAATTTAGTGCAATCTATTCTTAATGTTTTTCCTGTTGATGGGTCTTTATCTATAACAATTAATCTGCCAGCTACATCACCACCTTTTTCTTCTGGTATAAATCCTAATTGTTCTCTATTTACTTCAAACATTGCTTCTATATCATCCATTACTGTATCTGATTCTGGCTGTTCATTAAATCTTGCATCGCCCCAATTTTTTGATACATAATACGCTTCTCGTTTTGTTGCTATATCATTTGAAACTATTAATTCTTTTGATAATGAAATCATTTTTAAAGTCTGTGCAAATGTTTTTACTGTATTTACTGTTAATGTTCTTATCTTTTTTTTGTCTAATATTTCAAAGTAACCTTTTTTCTTATCATATCTAACATTATTTAATGAGCGAACAGGGAATTTTATTGATGGTTTTTTAAAGTTAAGTATTTTTTCATATATTTCTTTTGCGTTTTCTTTTATTGCATTTAATAATTTATTATTCATTTATTTTACTCCTTTCTAAAACTTTTGTTAGATTATTTGTTAGTTCACTTACTTTTTTATCTGGAAATTCAAGAATCTCTTTTAATGCTTCAACAACAACTGGAATATATTTTTCAATATACATTCTTTTTTTGTTATATTCTTCTTCGCGTTTTTTTCTTTTTAAAAACATAGCAAGTCGTCTGCCGCATTCTTGTAAAGCTAATTTTATTTCTTTGATTATTTCAGGATAATGTGCTATTGCTTCTTTTGCTTCACTTGTATATGGAACCCAAACCGAAGCAATATGAACTAAAAACACAGCAGGCGCAGTTGGTAAAGCACCTGGATTTTGTTGTAGACCATAACTTTTCCAGTTAATTGATAAAATTGTTTTTGTGATTGCACAACTTGATTGTTGATAAATTAAAGGAACTCTATTTGCCACTCTTAATACTTTTACAAGAGTTTTATCATCTTCATTATCATCATTTAATTCAACACCATTATTTTCAATATTTTCTTTTTCTTTACCATAAGCAATTGCAGCTTCTATTTGAAATGGATTACCACGATATACTGCTGGTGGTCTTGTTATAGATGTTATAAATTCTGGTTCTATGACATTTTTTAATCCTTTGATTAATATTTCTTCGCCAATTGGTGCAATACATTCTGCTGATGGAGCAAGTATTTTTACTTCTTGCATTGCTTTATATACTTTTTCGATTTCTTCTAATGAAAAATTTTTATAATTTTTATTTTCTTTGATGCCTGATTTTATTATTATTTCTGTTGCAACTTTATCTGATATTCTTGAAAATTCTGATTTTAAAAATTTTTTTAATGAATTTGCTTTGCTCATTTTTAACATATTTATAAATTTACCAAATTCAACACCATAAGGATGTGGCTTTATCTCTTTTGTCTGTTTTGGTAATTCATTTGTTAATCGTTCAAATATTCGTGGTTCTTCATCCATTAATTTATAAATAATTTTTAAATGTGGATTTGCTATTGAAGTTAATTCTATATATTCATCAACTGATTGCCTACCTTTCTGATATTTTCCAATTAAATTCATCTCTATCCTGATTCCTTGTTCTTTTTCCCATTGTATTTCCTCAAATTTTACTATTTCAGGTTGATTCTTTTGTGTGTTTATTCTTAACTCATAGTAATAACCTTCATTTTTATTTTTTATTTTTGATTTTATTATTGTTGGTTTTCCTGTTGTTAATTGGCTATACATTACAGCAGCAGAAATACCTAAACCTTGCTGGCCTCTGCTCATTTTTAATGTGTGAAATTTTGAACCATATAATAGTTTTCCAAATATTTTTGGAATTTCACTTTTGATTATCCCTGGTCCATTATCTTCAACTATTATTTGATATTCGTCATTATTAATATTTTTGATTTCAACATAAATTTCAGGTAATATATTTGCTTCTTCGCATGCATCAAGTGAATTATCTACTGCTTCTTTTACTGATGTTATTAATGCTCGTTTGGGATTATCAAAACCAAGTAAATGTCTATTTTTTTCAAAAAATTCAGATATTGAAATTTCGCGTTGTTTTTTCCCTAATTGTGTAGCTATATCACTCATAAAATCATCTCCTTTATTCGCATTCTATCATTTACTAATGTCATTTATCTTATCTAAATATTCTTTTGACTTTAAACCAAAATAACTTTCAGGATAATATTTTTTAGCTTTTACAAAATATTTTTTAGCATTTAGAAAATCATTTTTAGCATAATAAAGCGAACCTAAGTGATAAAAAACTTCTGCATTTTCTTTATTATTTTCAATTTCAATTTTTTTTACATAATCATTAAGTATTCTTTCAGCTTCCTGTAAATTGCCCATTTTAAAATAAAGCCATCCCATTGTTTCATAATATGCAATATTATTTTTTTTATTGTATAATTCCTGAATTATTTTAAAAGCAAAATCAATATTTTGTTCAAGTTCTCCATAATTTAATGCAAGTAAATTATTTAATTCGAGTCGTTCTTCATCATTTACTTTTTTTTGAATTTCTTTTATTAGATTTAGTGATTCTTGAAATTGTCCATTTGTATAATATAGTCCTGCTAAAAATAATTCCAGACTTTTATTTTTATTTTTTATTTTTTCAATATAAGAAATTGTTTCTTTAAGAGAATGTGAGTAATAATAATCTTTTGCTTTTAATTCAATTATAAAATTATTATTTGAAAAATAAAAAATAAAAGCGAATAAAAAGTAGAAAAAAATAATAAGAATAAAATATTTTATAGAAGAAAAAATTTTAAATAAAGAATATTTTTTATTTTTAACACGATAAAATTCAATAATAAAAAAAATAATGAAGAAAGAAAAGGCAAAAATAAAGAGATGTAAAAAAGAGATTTTTAATAAAAGATTAAATCTATCAAGAAAAAAAATTAAAAGAAAAAGATTAATAAAAAATTTAATTTCAATATTATATCTAATAGTAAAATGATAATCAGAATTAAGACAAAAGAAAAAACTTAAAAAGAAGAAAATAATTGAAATAAAAAAATTGCCGATTAATAAAGCATAAACAAGTGAGACAATAATAGCAGAAAATAAATAAGATATTTTTAATCTAAGTTTATTATAAAAAAAACCTCTAAAAAAAACTTCTGTTGCAATTGGTTCTATTATTAAAAAATTCAATATTATAAGGAAATAAAAATAATAATTATTACTTATTTCAAAAATCCAGAAATAAGTATCAGAGATGAATGCTTCAGATAATTTCTGAATTTTAATAATAAAAAGAATTGGTAAAACAAAAAGTAAAGAAGAAAAAAATAAAAGATAAAAATAATTATTAGTATGTGAAATTTTATTCAAACCAAAGATATAAATACTGATATTTCTTTTAATAGAAACAAAATAATATGGTAAAAAAAACAATAAAAGATTAGCAATAGTATAAATAATAAAAGTAATTAGGAAATAATATTGAGAATTAAGTTGATAATTAAAATAAAATTTTAATAAATAACGATTAAAAGAAATAATAAAAATAAAGTAAATAAATAAAGTTAGAAGAATTTCCCAGATTTTCCAGGGAAGAGGGTCAGCAAGAGCTTTTAAAATTTCAACTTGATAATTTATTTTGTTAATGAATATTTTTAAAAAATCTGTTTTACAATTTGGACAATATCTATCTTCAATAGAAAAATCACTTTTACAAACAGGACATTTATAATTTAGTTCTTTTTTAAATTTTTCAAAATCTTTTTCCATCTTTAATTCTCATTTCATTTTCTGTAATATAACCATCTAATTGTACATCGTTTGGCTCATTAATAATTTTATTAATAATTTGAAAACTATATGCTAAACCAATTTTTAATTTTGTTATATGTTCTTTTAAAAACTTATCAAAATAACCAGCACCATAACCAATGCGATTAAAATTATTATCAAAAACAATACCAGGCACAAATATAATTTCAAAATCAATATTTATATCATTATTTAATGGTTCATAAATTTTATATCTTCCAATTTTTAATAAATTTATATCAAATAATTGCACCGGCAAAATAATTTTTTTTTCAATATTTATTTTTGGAACTGTAATCTTATAATTTTCATTTAATAATATTTTTATTAATTCAAAAGTATCAACTTCATTTTCTTTTGAAACATAAATAAAAATAGATTTTAAATTATTTTTTTTAATAAAATCAAGAACATTTATTTTAATTTTGTGATTATAATCAGATAGCAGATTTTTATCATAATTCTGGCGAATAGCAAGAAATTTTTTTCTTAAATGAACTTTTGATAATTCAGTCAGGTTAGCAAAATCATTCATTTTTGAAATTCTTGTTCATTATAATTAAAATCAAATTTTGATCTTCCAAATAGCCAACGCGGTATATCCCAGGTGCCCCAAAATAAATATAAAAAGAATAAGAATATAAATAAAAATAAAATAAAAATTGCTGTTCTAATCATAGGTTGATGTCCATACCATTCTTTATATAATGGTTTTGATTTTTTTATTTTTATCTTTTTATATTGACCATCTTTATCTAAATTTATTACTTTTACTTCTCTACCTATTAATTTTGAGTAAAATTTTTTAATATAAAAAAATAATTTTGATAAAATGAATTTTAATATATTTAGTATCTTTTTCATAATTTTACTTTAATTTTTTTTATAATTAAATTTGTTAAAAAAGCATTCAATAAACCTGTAAAAAAAGAAAAAATATACATATATTGATAATAATACAATATATTTATTTGTTTTGCAATAAAAATTGCTAAAAAAGTAAAAAGTAAAAATGAATTTAAAATCGAACCTGCTGAACTAATAGAATAAATTGAAATAAATTTAGAAAGATAATAAAATAAAAGATATTGAAAAAGAATTGAAAAAAAATTTGAAAAAATTGAAGCATAAAAAATAAGTGAAAAAAAAGTTCCACTTAAAATTGAACCTATTATTATTTTTAATATATTTATTCCTAATATTTCTAATAATGAAAAATTATTAAAAATCAGAAATAAAGTGATAATATGTGAAAAACCAAATCTTAAAAAAGGGATAGGTAATTTTATAATATTTTCAATATAATAAATAAGCGAACTTATAATCAATATTAGAGACCAGAAAGCAATTTTATTATTTTGTGATAGCATCTAAGTTTTTATCTTTATCTTCATTTTCAATTGTAATAAAAATTCCATTTGGTGCGCAAATTATTATTTGATTTTCTTTATATATTTTACCTGTTTTTATACATAATTTATTTGGACAAGGTGATTCAAGCATTTCTACACTTCTATTTGATATTTTTATTTTACTTATTCCTATTTTACCTTTAATTGTTAGAATCTGGTCTTCACTTAATTTTAATATTTGTGTTGTTTCAGGACTCACAATTTTTACATATCTTTTTGAATATTTGAATTTTTGTGGTTTTAAAAAAAAGAATACATAAAAAATAAATAATACTAAAAAAAATATTATATCATATTTTTTCATTTTTATCTTTTATGAAATTTATTATACATTTCAATTAGTTTTTCTTTTGAAATATGTGTATATATTTGTGTTGATGATAAACTTCTATGACCAAGTAATTCCTGAACAATTCTTATATTTGCTCCATTATTTAATAAATGAGTTGCAAATGTATGTCTAAATGTATGTGGCGAAATTTTTTTTTGGATTGCTGCATTTTTAACTATTTTATTTATTAAGAATCGGACGCCTCTTGCAGTTAGTCGTTCGCCTAAATGATTTAAAAATAAAGCACCATCATCATCAACTTTCCCTATTTTATCTAAAAAGAGTTTTCTGTATTCTAAATATATTGGAAATAATTCTTTTACAATCTTACCAAAAAAAACATATCTTTCTCGATTTCCTTTTCCTAATATTTTTATTGAATTATTATCAAGTAGAATATCTTGAATATTTATTCGCAAGCATTCACTTATTCGCATTCCAGTTGAATACAATAATTCAAGTAAAAATTTATTTCGTATATTCAAATAAGAATCCTGTTCAATAGAATTTAATATTTGCTCTATCTCTTTAATAAACAAAAATTTTGGTAAATTTTTATCTCTTTTTGGATATGTTATTTTATCTGCTTCATTTATTTTTATTATTCCTTCTCTTAATAAAAATTTCATATATGATTTTATTGTTGATAATTTTCTGGAAATTGTTGAACTTTTTTTATTTTGTGATTTTAATTCACCTAAATAATTTCTTATCATTTTGTAATTTATTTCATCAGTTTTTTTTATGTTATAATTTGCTTCTAAAAAATTCCAGAATTCTGTTAAATCAAGGTTATAATTAAGTATTGTATGTTCTGAAGCATTTTTTTCAATTTTTAAATATCTATTAAATTGTTCAAAATAATAATATTCTTTGATATTCATAATAATTTTAAAGCTGCATTATAAACATCATTAACCGTAATTTGATACATACAATCATAAGTATTTAACGGGCAAATTCGTTTCATACATGGACTACAATTTAATTGTTTATATAAAATTATTTTTTTCCCCGTAAAAGGAAAAGTAGTATTTATATTAGTAGAACCAAAAATAGCAAGCACAGGAGTGCCCACAGCAGCAGCAATATGCATAGGTCCTGAATCATTAGCAATAAATAATTTACATCGTTGTATTAATGCAGCAAGAAAGTCTAAAGTAGTTTTTCCAACTAATAATATATCATTTTCATCAAAATATTTTTTTATCTGTTCTATTGTTTTTTGTTCACCACTTCCACCGAACCATACAATTTTATAATTATGTTTTTTTAGTTTATTAGCAGTTTCAGCAAAATATTCAGGTATCCATCTTTTAGCAGGACCAAAATATGCACCTGGATGAATTCCAATATAATTATTTTCTGGTAATATTTCTTTTGCTTTTTGTTTGATACTTTCAGATAATTCTAAAAATAATTCAATTTGATTTATTTTACAACCTAAATATTTTGCTATTTCTAAATAAATATATATTTGATGTTTATTTAATAATTCTTTTGTAAATTTTAATCTATCCGTTAAAAAAAAAGAACGAAATTGTGCAGCAAACCCAATTCGACGATTAGCACCAGATAAAAAACAAAAAAAAGCAGAAGAAAATGATTTTGGTAATGCAATAGCAATATCAAAATTTTCTGCTCTTAATCTTTTTATTAATTGAAAATAATCTTTCTTATTTTCTGGATACTCTAAAATTTCATCTAATGCAGAATTATAATTGTATAAATCTTTTACCCATTTTTTTACTACTAATACAATATATGCGTTTTTAAATTTTTGGCGTAATGAATAAAGAAAAGGTAAAATCATAATAGCATCGCCAATCCAATTAACTCCACGAATTAAAATTTTTATTTTTTCTTTTTCCATATTTTACATTAGTTTGATTAAAATTTTTTTTATTATTTTATTTAAGTCAAAATTATAGTTCAATAATATTTTATTTAATATTTCCTCATCACTTATAAGATTATTTTTTTTTAGAGAACCATAAAAACGAAAAATATTTAATAAAAAAAAGAATCTATGAAAATTAAAAATTTTTTTGCTTTTATTAAAATCAATTATTAAAATTTCATCATTTTTTAAAAGAATATTTTTAACCTGCAAATCATTATGGAAAATATTGTATTTAAAAATTAGTTCATAGAATTTATTAGTTATTTTTTCAAAAAATTCAAAATCAATTTTTTGATTTTGTTCTTTTAAATATGTATATAAATTTTTAGCATTTGCTTCTATTGTTAAATAATAGGAATTATAAAAATATTTTTTTTTAATAATAAAAACACCAATAGGTTTAATGGTAGCAAAATTATTATAAAATAAATAATTATGTAATATAAATTCATTTATAAATCGACTATATAAAAAAAATTTATTATTTAAAAAAGAAAAAAGACCACCATGAAAATTTTGTCTAACCATTATTTTTTTGTTTTCAAAAATAAAATAAAAAATTTTTTGACGACCTGAATATTCACTTTCCTGTAATTTATTAAAAAAATTTTTTTCACTTATTAAATTTAGAATATTTTTAAATTTACTATTTAAAAAAATAATAAAATGTTTTTGATAAATTTTAATAATTTTCATTTTCCTTTAATACAGAAATTTTTTTAATTATGGTAGGAATAATCCGCTCATCAAATACATCAGGTATAATAAATTTTTCATTTAATTCATTATCTGAAATAATAGAAGCAATTGCTTCTGCTGTTGTTAATTTTATTTTTTCAGTAATTTTTTTTATGTTATTTACAAATGCTGCTTTGAAAATACCCGGAAAACACAAAACATTATTTATTTGATTTGGATAATCACTTCTACCAGTGGCAACTATTTTAGCATATTTTTTTGATATTTCATAAGGTATCTCAGGAATAGGATTTGCCAGAGAAAATATTATTGAATTTTTATTCATTTTTTTTATTGCTTCTTCTGAAACTAAATTAGGACCTGAAACACCAATAAAAACATCTGCACCATTTAATGCTGTGTTAATATCACCTTTTAAATTTTCAGGATTTGTATTATTAGCAATCCATTCTTTGCTATGGTTCATATTTTCTTTTCTACCTTTATAAATTATACCATTTTTATCACAGCAAATAATTTCATTTATGCCTTTACTTATTAAAATTTTAATAATTGCAACACCAGCAGCCCCAGCACCAAGAATAGCAACTCTAATATTATTAAAATTTTTATTTACTAATTTTAATGAGTTAATTAAACCAGCGAGCACAACTACAGCAGTTCCATGCTGGTCATCGTGAAAAACAGGAATATCAAGTTCATTAATAAGTTGAGATTCAATTTCAAAACAGCGTGGTGCTGAAATATCTTCAAGATTTATTCCGCCAAAACCAACACTAATTTTTTTTACAATATTTATTATTTCTTTTACATCAGTTGTATCTAAACAAATAGGATAAGCATCAATATTAGCAAATCTTTTAAATAACATAGCCTTGCCTTCCATTACAGGTAAAGCAGCAGCAGGTCCAATATTACCGAGTCCTAAAACAGCAGTTCCATCTGTCACAACAGCAACTGAGTTTTTTTTAATTGTATAATTATAAATTTCATCTTTATTTTGTGCTATTATTTCACATACTTTTGCAACACCAGGCGTATATGCAATTGATAATTCTTTTCTGCTTTTTAAGTCTATCCTGTTTTTTATCTCTATTTTTCCATATTTGTGATAATTCAAAATTTCTTGTAAATTATTATTCATTTTTTTCTTCCTTTCTTAAGTTATATAATTTTTTCTTCTAATTCTTTTATTATTTTTTCAATTAAATCTTCATTTATTTGATAATCATTTTTAAATAATAAAAATTTATAATTCCAATGATTTATATCATTTTTATTCATTATTGAATTATTTATTATTTCATAAATTTTTTCTAAATAAATTTCTTTATGTTCTTTAATGTTATTTATTCTTTTATAAAATGTTTCAATTTTTTTCTTTTCACTATTTAAATTAATTTTTATTAAATTCACAATTTCATTATAATTATAATGAAAATTTTTGTCATCACAAATTTTTTTGATTTTTTGAAATTTATCAAAATTTAATGAATTAAATTTTTTTATTATTTTTTCAAATTTTTCAAAAGGAGCATTTTTAAGCAATAGCCCTTCATCAGAACAATTTATACAATTAAGATTATTTATTTTTATTTGTTCATCAAAAATATTATACCAGCAAATTAAATCATCAGAAGTATAAATTATTTTATTATTTTGAATTATTTGTTTTTGAAGATATGAATTATTAAATAAAAAATTTTCAATTGTATTAAATTTGTTTAAAGAATTAAGAATAAATTCTAATTTTTCATTTGCTGTAGTTTTATTATAAGAAAAAATATTTTTAGAACCAAAATCACAGCCAATAAAAATAAGAGGAGAGCATCCGAGTTGAACAGCAAAATCAAGTGAACAAATTGACACGCTGCCAGATACAGCAATTTTTCCAGTTTTGTTTGTTATTTCATCAATATAATTAAGTAAAGGATGACCATAATTAAAAACAAAAATATTTTCATTAAATAAATTAAATACTTCATTCATTATCAAAGGCATAGCAACTAAAAAAGAAGAATTATAATTTAAGCCACAAAGAAATTTTAGAATGATATTTTGTGCATCTATAGCGAGAATAAAATCAGGAATAATATTATTATTAATTAAAGCACGAACAGAAGAATCCATAGCAATAATGATAAATTTATTTTGATTTTCTTTTAATAAAGAAATATTTTTATCAAGCGAAGGACCAGCCCCAATAATTAGTGCTGGTAAATTAAGAAATAAATTTTGTAATTTTGAAATATCATTTGTTTTTAAATATAATTGTAGATTTTTGAAAATATTTTTTTCCCATACTTCTTTAAATAGTGATAAAGTATTATAGTTTTTTAATGATGTCTGTGTAATAATATTAAAATTATTCCGAATTTTATCATAATATTCATTATGAAATTTTGTTTGTTCATTGTTTTCTATTAATGTTAGATTTGTATATAATAATATTCCAAAATGTCTTTCAATTATTTTATTTATTTCTTCTACATTTTGATTAATAATAAAACAAATATTTTTTTTATTAAAAAAATCAGCGTAATCAAATTCAGAAATAAAGTAATTAAAATAATTTAAATCATAATCAATAACAACAAAATGTTTATAAGGATATTTATTTAATAAAATTTTTAAATAAAAACCCGTACCTATACCAAAAATAATTATTAGATGAGATTTAGAAAAATCAGAATTATTTAATTGATATAATTCTGCTGGTAAATTATTATGAATGAAAGAATTAGTATTTTCATTAAATACATTTATTAAATGTTCTGATATTTTAATTTTTTTAAAATTAGTTGATTTAAAATTATTTAAAATTTTTTTAAATAAATAATTATGATTAGCAGAAATAGCGTGTAAATTTTTTTCAAGTATTGTTGTCATTGATTATTTTTATTTTTAATTGCTTTTAAAAAACAGATGATAAAACTACTTGTTAAAACAGAAAAACCAAAAGCAGCCATTAAAGAAACTGATGTATCAAATTTAATTTTAAATATAGAAAAGAAAATAAGACCAATAATAATGAAAATAAAAGGATACCAGAATTTAGCCAGAATAAAAGATAAAGAAATAAGTAAAAAAACTAAGCCCCAACCAATAATATTAATTAGTTGACTTGGATAACCTTCATAAGGTTTTTTAAATTCTTCAATTGCTGTCAAAAGAATTAAAATGAATAATACAGAAGGAATAACAATTCTAATTAAATCATCCCACCAGCGTGCTAATTTGATTTCAGAGTTTTCAGAAATTTCCTGACGAAATTTAACAATATCATAAAAATAACCAATAAGCAAACAATTTAAAAGACCAATAATAACGAGACCAAAATTAGTCATCCAGTGGTCAACAATATCAAGCCAGATAAGACCAGCTTGAGTAGTAAATAATAAACCACAAATAAAACAAAGAAAGCAGAAAAACATTGTAACAAACTTACGATTAAATATTTTAAATTCATCTAAGAAACTTGTAATAACACCTTCAACAAGTGAAAATAGCGAATCAATACCGAGTGATAAAAGAGTAAGAAAAAAGATAATACCAAAAATAGATTGAATAAAATTGCCACCCGGTAAAGTAGCAATAGCAGCAGGATAAGTAATAAAAGCTAAACCCGGACCACTTATTGGTAAATTTTCAATAGGAATATTTTTTTGAAAAGAGAAAAAACCAATAGTGCTGAAAACAACAAAGCCAGCAAAAAAAGCAGTAAACGCATCAACAATTGAAGTTAGAAAAGCATTGTTAACGATTTCAGATTTTTTTGCTTGATAAGAAGCATAAGAAATCATAATTCCACATCCAAGCGATAAAGAGAAAAATATTTGACTATAAGCATCGAGCCATACTCTTGGATTAAGTAATTTAGACCAATCAGGCGTTAAATAATATTTTATTCCTAAACCAGCACCATTTAATGTTGCTGATCTAATGAAAAGAAGAATTAATAAAATTATAGGTAAAGGAACAGTAATCATTACAACTTTGCCAACTCTAACAACGCCTTTATAAATAATAAAATAAACAGAGAGCCAGGTAATAGCAAGACCAATAACAATTTTAAAATTTATACTGCCGAGTGTGAAAGGATTGTTATCAGATGGAACTAAAAGATTTAAAAATTTTTCAAAAAAGAATTGTTTTTCAATTCCTTTCCAGGCGATAGAAAAAGAAAAATAAGTGTAGACCCAGCACCATGCCATAACAATTGCATAATAGATAGAAATAATAAGCGCAATTAAAATAGCCCACCACCCAACAAATTTAAAATTTTTTCTGATTTTTTCTATAGATTGTGGGGGTCCTTCTTGAAATAATTGACCAATACCGTATTCCAAAATCATTAAAGGAATACCAGCAGTAAAAAGAGCAAGAAAATAAGGAATTAAAAAAGCGCCACCACCATTTTTATATGCAATAAAAGGGAAACGCCATAAATTTCCAAGCCCAACAGCTGAACCAATCGCAGCCATAATAAAAGCAAATCTTGTTGACCATCTTTCTCTGTTTTCTGATAATAAATTATTTTCCATAATTTCACCTCTTAATTAAGTTTTAATTTGGTGAAAATAATAAATTATTTAATAAAATAATTTTTTAATTACAAACAAAAAATAATTTTTAAAAAGAATAAAAAAACAAAAATTTAAAGTCAAGAAAAAATAAATAAATGAAAAATTTTCAAAAAATTAAAAAAGTTATTGACAGAAAAATTTATTTAATATATAATTAAAAAATTAAAATCATTAAATATAAACGGGCGGTGGCTCAGTCCGGCTAGAGCACTCGGCTTGGGACCGAGGGGTCGTAGGTTCAAATCCTATCCGCCCGACCAATTAAATGAAAATTAAGAAAAATCAACTTTTCTAAAAATTTAAAAGCAGTATATTATTAAATAAAATTAAAAAATAAGCACTAACCTCATTTTCTATTTTTGCTGTTCCATCATCTGCTTGTTCTTTTCCAAAAAATATTTTTATAAACTTGACAAATATTAAAAGAAGATTTTAAAATAAAAAAAAATTTTATACTTATAATGTAGTATTTAAGTGGAGGGCGGAAGTATTGAATTTAAAAAAGATTGATATAATTGGTTTTAAGTCATTTGCTGATAAAATTGTATTAAATTTTGATGAGGGAATAACAACAATAATAGGACCAAATGGTAGTGGAAAAAGTAATATAGTTGATGCAATGAAATGGGTGTTAGGCGAGCAAAGTGCTAAATCATTGCGTGGCACTGAAATGGAAGATGTATTATTTAAAGGGAATGAAAATCGTAGAGCATCCAATTTTGCTTCTGTGACAGTTACATTAAGAAATGAAAATAGAATATTACCAATTGATTTTAATGAAGTATCAATAACGAGAAAATTATTTCGCGATGGAACAAGTGAATATTTGATAAATAATAATCCAGCGAGATTAAAAGATATAGTTGATTTAATAGCAGATTCAGGAATAAATAAGAGTGGTTATTCAATTTTATCACAGGGTGAAATAGATATAGTTTTGAAGAATAATCCAGTAGAACGACGAGTGATTTTCGAAGAAGCTTCAGGCATAATGCGATTTAAAAACAGAAAAAAAATAGCATTAAATAAATTAAAATCAGTTGATGAAGATTTAGTTCGTCTAAAAGATATATTATTAGAAAAAGAGCGGTATTTAAATTCATTACAAAAGCAAGTAGCAAAAGCAAGGCGATATAAAGAATTAAAAGAAGAATTATTAAAAAAAGTAGAAGTTAATTATAAATATGAATTAAAGAAATTAATAAAAGAATTAAAAGAAAAAGAAGAAGTATTAAAAAAATTAGAAGAAAAGCGTGGAGAAATAGAGAGGTCAATAACAATAAATGAAGCAAACATAGAAATCCAAAAAGATTATTTATCACAAATAAGAGATGAATTATTCATCCAGAAAAGTAGTTTAGAAAAAATAAATAAAAAATTACAGGATTATGAAATTGAATTAAATAATTATAAAAATAAAAAAGAAAATAATATAATTCAAATAACTCGTTTAAAAAGAAGAAATCAGGAAAATGATGAAAAGGAGATTGAATTAAAAAATATAATAAATAAAAATAAAGAAGAAGAAGAGAAAATACGAGCAGCAAAAAATGAAGCAGAACAGAAATTAAACGAAATAAGAGCAAAATTTGAAAAAGAAAATAAAGAATATGAAAAGAGTAGAGAAGAATATAATAAATTACAACGCGAATTGCAGGAATTAAAAAGTTTGGAAATAAAAAGTAATGAGGAGTTAATTTATTTAAAAAAAGAGATTGAGAGTTATACATTACAAAAAAGCGAATTAAAAAATAATTTATTTGATAAAGAGAAATATATAAATGAAATAAAGAATAAATTTGAAGTTGTACAACAGGAAAGAAAAAAAATAGATGAGTATATAAATAATTTAAAAGTAACAATAGAAAAAGGTAATAAAGAAATACTTGATTTAAAAAAAGAAGAAGAAATAATAAATAATGAAATAAATAAAATACAGAAAGAAATCAGTCAGATAACAGGACAACTAAATTTAATAAATGAATTAAATCAAACATTTGAAGGATATTTAAAAGGAGTAAAATATTTTTTAAAAGATAAAAAAAATGAGAAATTAAAATTATTAACAGATTATATAGAAGTAAAAGCAGAATACGAAGCAATAATAGAAAATTATTTAAGTGAAAAATTACAGATTTTATTAGTAGAAGAAAAAGAAAAGATAAATAGTTATTTAGAAGAAATAAAAAATAATAAGTTAACAAATGTTTATTTTTATTTAAACAATGCAAGTCAAATAAAGGTAAAAGAATTTAATAATGAAATACTAAAAGAAGAAGGAATAATTTGTTTTGCAAGAGAAATAATTAAATGTCCAGAAAATTTGAATGGATTAATAAATTATTTATTTGAAAAAGTAGTAATAATAGATAGAATTGAAAATGTATTAAAAATAGCAGATAAATATGATGATATAATATTTCTTACCTTAAATGGCGAAGTGTATAATAATGGAATATTAATAGTAAATAAAAAAGCAGAAAGTTCTGGATTAATAAAAAGAAAAAGAGAAAAAAAAGAATTAATTGAAAATATTGAAAAATTACAAAATCAATTAAAGAGTAAAGCAGCGAAACTTGAAAATATTAAAAAAGAAATAACGAATAAAGAATATAATAATAAAAAATTAAGTGAGATATATCAGGAAAAGATAATAAATTTGCGTGATTTAATAAATGATGAAAAAACATTAAATAATGAGATAAAGAAATCATCAGAAGATATAGAAAAATTTGAAAATAGATTGAATTGGTTTGACTTAAAAGAAAAAGAGATAATAAAAAAAATAGATGAAAAAGAGACAATATTGGAACAGGTAAAAATAAATAAAAATAATAAATTTGACCAATTTACAGAGAAAGAGGAATTAATAAAAATAAATGAAAAAAAATTGAATGAAATAAAGAATGAAGTATATACATTATCATTGAATTACAATAATTATAAAGAGCAGGCAAATTCAATAATAGAGAAAAATAAGATATTAGAAGAACAACTAAAAAAAATCATAGAAGAAAAAGAACGAAATCAAAATGAAATAAAGAATTTAGAAAATGATATAGTAAATATAGAAAGTAAAATAAAATGGATAAATGAATTAACAATAAAATCAGTAGAAGAACAGAAAAATTTACAAATATTAATAAACAAAATAAATATAAACGAAAAAAAGGCATTAGAGAAATTAGATAATTATTATAGAGAAAAAGAAAATTTGAATGCAGGCTTAAAAATAATAAATGAAAAATATCATATAGAAGAATTGAATATAAAAGAAACAGGAAATAATATAAATTCATTAAAAATAATAGCAAAAGAAAAATATACATTAAGCATTGAACCAATAAACGAAGAAGAATTATATAAACAGGAAGAAGAAATAGAAGATGAAAAAATTGGAGAAATAAAAGAAGAAATAAAAAAAATAGAGGAGCGCTTAAATAATATTGGTTCAGTAAATATAGAAGCAATAAATGAATATGAAGAATTAAAAAAAGAGTTTGATTTTATAATCAAACAAAAGGAAGACCTTGAAAAAGCAGAGAGTGATTTAAAAGAATTAATAAGAAAAATAGATAAAGAATCAAAAGAAAAATTTGTAGAAACATTTAACAAAGCAAAAGAAAATTTTTCAAAAATAATAGGTAGAATATTTGAAGGTGGCGAAGGAGAATTAAAATTATTAGATGAAGATAATGTGCTTGAAAGTGGAATAGATATAATAGTAAGAATGCCGGGTAAAAAATTTCAGACAATAACATTATTATCAGGTGGCGAGCGTTCGATGGTTGCAATTGCATTATTATTTTCATTATTTGAAATAAAGCCATCGCCATTTTGTATATTAGATGAAATTGATGCAGCGTTAGATGATGTGAATATTTTAAGGTTTTTAAAACTTGTTCAAGAATTTAAAAACACAACTCAATTTATAATTATTACTCATAATAAATTAACAATGGAAATGAGTGATAATATATATGGCGTGAGTATGGAGGAAGCAGGAATATCGAAAGTGTTATCATTCAGGTTTGAAAAAGAGAAAAAAGAAGAACAAATAGCAAATTAAAATAATGAAAAAAATAATAGAAAAATTAAAAAATTTTTTTGAACCGATAAGAACAATAATAAATAAAAAATTTTTGCTTTATTATTTAGCCATATTAATACTATTATGCGGAAGTGTGTCATCATATTATTTAATAAAGTATTCAAATTTACATAAAAGTAAGAAAGTTGATAATAGCAAAATAACAAATATTGATTATATAAGAGCAGCGATAATAGAAAGAAGTTTAAGTGATATAAAAAAGAATGAATATCAGAATTATTTAAAAAGCAATGAATTAATTAATCAAAATTTTATATATAGAGCAGAAACAGATTTAAGAGAATCAAATATAAAAAATGAGAATAATTTCAGAAATTTTATAGCAGAAAAATTTACAATCAAATCAAATATAAATGAGATAAAATTACCAAAACAATTGTATATGTCAGAATATGAAAAGATAAATGAAGAATCAAAATTGTTAAGTCAGGAAATAAAAAGTGAGAAAGGAGAAGAAAAATTAGATATTAGTGTGGGAGATAAAAAAGAGACTCAACAAGAAACAATAATATCACAGCCAATAACCCAGCCGCCAAAAAAAATAGTAGAAAAAGAAAAGAGTAGCACTGATGAAATAAGTAAATTAATACAATCATTTGAAATGAAAAAAAGTAATATTGAAGAGCCAAAAACCCAAAAGGTAGAAAAAATAAGTGAAATAAAATCAGAAAAAATTGATACAGGCACAAAAGAAAGTGAAATAGAATTAAAAAAGGGAATACAACCATCAAAGTTAAAAATTATAACAAAAGATGAAGATATTTTATTTCAACCAAAAATAGAAAATATAAAAAGAGAAACAAGTGGTAATAAAACAAAAGAAGAAACAAGTAAAAAGCAAAAGGAGTTTGATAATTTTTCATTAATAAAGTTGTTGGAATAAAAAAAAATAAAAGAATAATTTACTTGACTAAAAGATAGAAAATATTGTATGATAAAAAAAATTTTATGGAGTGGAGGGACAAAGTGCAAAGAATAATATTATTATTTTTAATATTTATTATTTCATACATTTTAATTGCAGAAGATTTTCCATCATTTGAAATAACACCAAAAGTGCCAACAGCATATATTGTAGGACCAGAAGATGTGCTTGAAATAAATGTATGGGGTTATGAAGAATTAAAATCAGTAGTAACAGTAAGGTCAGATGGAAGAATAAATTATGCAATGTTAGGGGAGATAATAGTAAGTGGACTGACTACAGAACAAATAAAAGAAACAATAGCAATGCGATTAAAAGCATTTATACCTGACCCACAAGTAAATGTAGATGTAAAAGAATTTAAAAGTCGTAGAGTTTTGGTAATAGGTAATGTGCCAAATCCCGGACCATATAATTTAATAGGAACAGTAAAATTACTTGATATATTAGTAAAAGCAGGTTGGAATGCACAAACATCAAAAGTAAGAGAAGTAGTAATAATGCGCGAGGATGGTTCAACAATAAAAATAAATTTAAATAAATTATTATTAGAAGGTGATTTGAATCAAAATATTATTTTACAAAAAAATGATACAATTTTTTTACCAGACATAACAAAAGGAGTAGTAATAGTTGAAGGTGAAGTAGCAAAACCAGGTGAATATAAATTGGAGAATGTTGATTATTTTTTAGTTTCAGATTTATTAAGATTAGCAGGTGGAATAACAGAAAAAGCAATGCGAGAAAGATGTAAAGTAGTAAGAAAAAATGGAAAAGAAGAATTATTAAATTTAGCGACATTATTATTTTTAGGAGATCAGGGCGTAAATTTCAAATTGTATGATGGTGATAAATTAGTGGTTCCAAGAGTTCAAAGCACAAAAATATATGTAATAGGAGAAGCAGAAAGAACAGGAATAATAGAAATAGATGACCCATATCCAACAATGTTTAAATTACTTTCATTAGCAAAAGATAAATATTTTGCAGTATTAAGTGATATAAAGGTAGTTCGAGATGATCCGGAAAATCCAGGACATCCAATAGTATTTAATATAGATGCAAAAAGAGTTTTATATCAGGGCGATATAAGTCAGAATATTAAATTAGAGAATAGAGATGTAATATTTATACCACAATCATTTATTGGTTCATTTTCCCAGTTTATTGATGAAGTATGGCCAACAATTACAAAAACAGCAGAAGCAATTGAAGAAAGTGAAGATATAGTGCATGGTCGATATACAGAAGATAATTCAACAACAAGTAATAGAAATAGATAAAAAATTTAAATATAAAAAAAGGTGTGGCTATGGCACAATATGAAATGACGATACATGATTATTTTAGAATAATCAGGAAACGAAAATGGATAATAATATTAACGACATTAACAGTATATATGGCAGCAATAGTGTACACAAAAATGCAGAAAAAGATATATGAAGTAGCATCAAGGATAGAAATAGTAGAGAAATCACAGGTAGGTAAAGATTATGTAGGAGTTTCAAATGTAGAGTTGACATCAGGAAATACAATAAATACAGCAATAAAAATATTAACGAGTAGAAATTTAATTATTAGAGTAATAGCAGATTTAAAATTAATCGATGCAAATGCACCAAGTAGTGTTGTACAGCGTGTAATATCAGATATACAAAATAGAATAGAAGTAAAGCAAGAACCACAATCAAATGTAGTAATGATTAAATTAGTTTCAACTGATGCAGTAACAGCGACACAGATAGTAAATAAAATAGCAGAGGTATTTATATCTGAAAGTTTAAAATATATTCAGCATGAGAAGAATGTATTAAGAGATTTTTTAGCAGAACAGGTAGAAAAATCAAGAATAAAATTAGAACAAGCAGAAGAAGATTTGTTAAGATTTAAAGAAGAATCATCAGGTAGTAAATTATTAGGTAAATGGAGTATAAGTGAGGATGCAATAATATCAATTCAGAATGAAATAAATACATTAGCAGAGGAAAGAAAAAAGAAAGAAGAAATATTAGAAATATTAAGGAAAAAAATATTAGGAAAAGAGGTAGATATATTTTTAGTTCCTGAAATTAGTAGTGATGATAAATTACATAAATATCAGCAACAAATAGAACAGAATAAAGCAGAAATAGAAAAATTATTAGAAAGATATACTGAAAGCCACCCAAAAATATATATATATAATCAAAAGATAAAAGAGATAAAGTCGAAAGTTGATGAATATGTTAAGGAAAAATTAAATCCAATAATAAATAAATACGAAGAACAAATAGCCGAAAGTTGGGCAAAAGAAAATGAATTAAAAAAAGAGAAAGAATTTATAGCAGCAAGATTAAGGAATTTACCACGAGAACAATTATTAGGAATGAAGTTAGAGAAAGCAGTGCAGGTTGCAACACAGATGTATAATATGTATAAAGATAAATATGAACAATTACGAATTCAAGAAGCGAGTGCAGCACCAATAGCAAGAATTGTTGACCTTGCAGGTGTACCAAGATATCCAATATATCCTAATGAACGGCAAAATGCATTAGCAGGTTTAGTTATTGGATTAATTTTAGGTTTTACTTTTGCATTTATTATTGAAAGTATGGACACATCAATTGGAACAATTGAAGATGTGGAGAAATATACACAAAAACCAGTCTTAGCAGTAATACCACATATACGAATAGATGCAGAAAAAATAAGAAAATTTAAGCAACGCGTTGAAAGTAGTGGTGAAGTATTTAATGAACGACAGGCAAAATTAGTAGCGATAAGTGATCCAAAATCACCAGTAACAGAGGCATACAGAACATTAAGAACAAATTTGCAGTTTGCATTTAAAACAGATAAAAAGTGTAAAAAAATATTATTTTCAAGTGCAACACCACAAGAAGGGAAATCAACAACATTAACAAATTTAGCAGTAATTATGGCACAAGCAGGAAAAAAGACATTAATAATGAGTTGTAATTTACGACACCCATCATGTTATAAAACATTTGGAATTAAAAAGAAACCTGGAATAACAGATATACTTTCAGGTGGCTTAAATTGGCGTGATGTGATACAATCTCCAGGAATTGATAATTTAAAAATATTAAGTGCAGGACCATATCCACCAAACCCATCAGAATTATTAAGTTCAAAAGAATTTGATGATTTATTGAAAGAATTAGAAGAAGAATTTGAAATAATATTATTTGATTCACCACCAATATTACCTGTTACTGATGCAGCAGTAATTGCCTCAAAATGTGATGCAGTTGTTCTTGTTTATTTTGTAGGCAAAGCAGCGCGCGAAGCATTATTAAGAGCAAAAATACAATTAGAAAATGTAGGAGCAAATATAATAGGAATTGTATTAAATGATATAAAAGCCGAAGGTAAATTAGCATATACTTATTATTATCATTATCAATATAAATATTATGGAGTTCGTGATGCAAAAGAAAGTGCAGTATAAAATAATAACAATTATAACAATAATATTTTTAATAAATTATTTTTTTATAAGTTGTAGTAAAAATAAAGATAAAAAAAGTAATACAACTCAAAAAAATCAAGAACAAATAAAGACGAACGATACAGCAAAAGATACAATAGCAAAAGTAGAGGAAGAAATAGACCCAAATATTTTATTTCAAAAAGCAGAGCAATATTATTCAACTAATGAGACAGTTTTAATTCCAGAAAATAATTTTTTAAAGGCAATAAAGACATATAAAAAAGTAATTGAAGTCGCACCAAATTCAAAATTAGCACCTGATGCACAATATATGATTGCTAAATTAACAGAAGAATATATTAAATATGTAAATAGAAAAAAAAGAATAGAAATAGAAAATCTGGCAATAACAAATGAGGAAAAATCATTTGATAATATATTAAAATATATGCTTCCATTTGATGAAGCAATAAAAGAATATTTAAAAATGGCAGAATTATATCCAAATAATTTTCACGCACCTGAATCATTATTACGAGCAGCTGAATTATATACAGAAGATTATAATAATAATAAAGATTTCAACAAAGCGATTAAATTATATGAATTACTTATTGCAAAATATCCAAATAGTGGTTATGAAGATTTTGCACAATATAGGATAGGAGATTGTTATAGATATTTAAAAAATTATGAAAAGGCGATAGAAGAATATCAAAAAGTTCTTGATAAATATCCTGATAGTCAATATATATTAGAAGCAGAAAATAAAATTGAGAGATTAAAAATTCAATTAAAAATATCAAAATAAATAAAAGATAAAAATGCCAGAGAGTATAAAAGTTCTTGTTTTTTCTTTAATAATTTTGTGTTTAGTTTTAATTTTATTAACAGGCGAAAATTTAAAAAATCCAGTTCATTATAAATATTACATTATATCAATATTTTTTCTTGCAAGCGTAGTTACTTTTTTTAATCCAGCTGTTGGATTATATCTACTTATTGTTACTATGCTTTTTTCGCCAGAAATTCAAATTGGAAGAGTTGAACGAAGAAATGTAGTATTAAGATATGATGATGTAATGATTATATTATGTTTATTAAGTTGGACAATTACACGTGTATTAAAAGGCGGAAGACTTTTTAAACCTTCCCCAATAGATAAACCAGTTATTTTTTTTCTTTTAATATGTGCAATTTCAACAGCCCGTGGTGTTTTAATTAAACAGGTTTCTTCACCAACAAAAGCTTTTTTTTATGTATTAAAACTTGTAGAATATTTTTTAATTTATTATTTAGTTGTTAATATTGTTAAATCTAAAAGAGCTGTCTTATATTATATTTATACATTTTATATATGCTGTGCTGTTGTATGTTATATTGGATTGCAGCAAATTCGTTCTGGCGCATTTAGAGTATCTGCCCCTTTTGAAGATGTTTCAGAACCCAATACATTTGGCGCTTATTTACTTTTTATGTTTGGAATGCTTTTTTCATTTTTTCTATGGAAACCAAAAAATTTTTCAAGAATTATTATTATAGGTTTGCTTATTCTTGTTATTTATAATTTTTTATATACATTATCACGCGGTTCATATATGGCTTTTTATCCTGTTCTTATTACAATAGTTTTACTTACACCGCGAACTAAAAAAGTGCTTGCTGTAATTATTTTAATTGCAGCTATTATTTCGATTAAGTATTTACCACCAACTGTTCGAGATAGAATAGAAAGAACATTCCGAGGACCAATAAAATATAATGTTCCTACATTAGGGCCAAGTTCAACAACAATTGGTTTAGACCAATCATCATCAGCGAGAGTTGAAAAATATAAAGATATTATGGCATATTGGCAAGAATATCCTATTTTTGGTTTAGGAATCACAGGTGCAGGTTTTGTTGATTCCCAGGTGATGAGAACAATAGGAGAAATGGGCATAATGGGAGTCTTAGCATTTATATGGCTATTTAAAACAATTTTTACAGAAATTTTTTTAATTAAAAAATATCAAAGGAATACACTTATTTTAGCTATTTTAACCGGTTATATTGGTGGACTTGTTGGTTTAATTATTCACTCTATGACTGCTAATACTTTTTTAATTATTCGTATTATGGGACCATTCTGGTTTTTTACTGGTTTAGTTATGAATCTAAATGAACTATATTTTGATGAAATAGCAAGACCAGTTTCTGAAAATGAAAAAATAAGATTATTAGAAAATAATTTTGATAATAAAACTTTTGTATATAATTCATTTCAAAAGGAAAATATATAAATCTTAAATGAATCTTGCAAAAATTCTTTTTTTCTTATTTTTTATTTTGTTTATATTTTTAGTTTTTTTCTTTGATTATTTCAGAGATAATTTTCTTTTTTTTCTATTAGATTTGACAGGAATTTTTTTTATGATTATTTCGCCCGCTGTTTTTTATACAATAATTATTTTAATTTTAATTATTTTAATTCGTTTAATTTTTATAAGAAGATAGTGTTTTGAAAAGAGAAGAAAGAAATAAAGAAAAAAGGAGCGTATAATGGATTTAATAAGTTTTGGTAGTAGTTCGAGTTATAATTGTTCTATTCTTAATATTGCAAATCAGACATTTATAATTGATACTGGGAAAATTGAGCCAGAATTTATCCAATCTTATTTACTAAAATCCAATTTAAAAAATAATAAAACATTGTTAATAACACATGCTCATTATGACCATCTTTCTAAAAATACATTTTTAATTAGTAAAATATTAAACATACCAATTTATATTCATCCAATAACTTTTGAAGTCGCAATAAAAAAGTTTAATGGTGTTGCTTCAACTCATCCAGCAGAACTTATTTATTTATATAAAAATTCAGAATTAAATTTTGGAAAAGTAGAAGTAAAAATAATTAAAGTTCCACATCAAGGAATGGGCGATGATGAAGCAGGTTATAGTGTTTCATATTTTTTTGAAAATAAAGAAAATGAAAATGAAAAATTATTTTTTGGAACTGATATTGGTAAAATAAATGATGAAATTCAAAAATATATTAATGAGGCAGAAATTTTATTTATTGAAACAAATTATGATAAATCATTAGTTGAAAAATCGCCGAGATATTATAAACATAAAAATTGGTTATTTAGTGAAAAAGGGCATTTATCAAATGATGATACAGCATCAGCAATTAGAAATGGTTTAATTGCACGCAGTGGCAGACCATATAAGAAAATAATATTAGCACATTTAAGTAGAACCTGTAATACACCAGAATTAGCAAAAAATGCAGTTATTAGAGAGGTTAAAGAATTCAATCAACCGAAAGAAAGTATATTAACAGCACCTGCGAAAGATATTCTAATTTTAAAAAATTTTGATTTATTTTTGAATTAAAATTTTTTTAATGAAACATAAAAATAGTGAATGAAAATTTTCAAATCCAATAAATTATTTTAATTTCTTTTTTGTGCATAATTAAATAATTACTTTTTGAAATATAGCTAAATATAATTATTTTCTAATCATATCAAAAATAATTCAGGAATTTGACTTCACATAATAATTATGCTATAATTAAAAAAAATGAAAAAAGAATATTTCTCATTTTTTAATTCAATAAAATTGTTTAATGGTATTGATGAAAATATTTTAAAAATATTTGCTAATATTGCAATAGAAGAAGAATATAAAGAAGGCAGATATATAATAAAAAAGAATGAAATTTCAGATTCATTATTTATTATTTATGATGGTTATATAGAAATCGAACAATCAAATGAACAAGGTGAATCAAAAATATTAGCAATTTTAAAAAAGGGTGATTGTTTTGGCGAAATAGGTTTTTTAACAGGCAAGCCACGCAGTGCCTCAGCAAGAACATTGCAACCAACAAAATTACTAATAATAAAAAGAGCAGATTTTCAAAAGGAGATATTACAAAATCCAGATTTAATATTAAATATAATAGAGATTTTATCCGAACGATTATTATCAGCAAATGAACAAATAAAAACATTAACATTTAAAACAATTGCTGGCAGATTGTCTTATGAATTATTAACATTATCTAAAAATAATGGAATAAAAACAGATGAAGGTATAAAAATAAATTTACCAATTACTCATCAATTTTTAGGTGAATTAATAGGCACAGCACGAGAAGTTGTTACAAGAATTATATCAAAATTTAAAAAAGAAGGTAGTATAAAAATTGATAATAAATATATAACAATTATTGATGAAGAGAAATTAAAAAAGTGGAATTAATTCTTATTTTTAATGATAAATAAATTTATTAACCATAATAAAAATAATCCAAATAATTTTAAAGATAAAATAAGAGATAATATTCCTTCTTTTAAAAAATTTTTTTCTATATTTATATCATAACTTATTAACAAATATGAAATAAAAAAAATCAAAATCAAGAAAATATTTTTTTCATAATTTTCATTAATAAATTTTAGTAAGATAAAAAATGGAAAAATCATTAATAATAAAATATAATCATTCAAATTGTTTTCAAAAAATAATAAAGAAAGAATAAGAAAAGCAAACATAATAAAAATATTTTGATTTTGATTTTTTATGATAAAAAAAAGAGTAATAAAAAGAAAAAATAATTTTAATAAATTCCCAAAAATAAATAAATAGACAAAATTTATTTGCCAATGAAAAATAAATATATTTGTTCTAATAAGTAAAGATAATAGTGATTGATTATCAGCAGATACATAGCTATATTTTGTTGAGAAAATTAGAAAGTTTTTTAAAAAGTTAAATATTGGATTTGAATTAAAAAAGAATAAAAAAAAAGTATTTAAGATAATTACTAAAAAAAGAAATAGAAAAGCAAATCTATAATTTTTTTTTCGAATGAATATAAAATAAATAAAAATAATTTGTGGGAAAAAAATAGAAGAAAGGCTAAATAAAAAAGCAGATATTAAATAATTTTTTTTAAAATAAAAAAAGAAAGCTGATATAAAGAAAAAAAGTATAAGTATTGAAGGTTTAGCATTTGAAATGTTTTTTATTACTGGTTTAAATAAAAGAAATAAGGAAGTTAAAAATAAAATATTTATTTTTTCTTTAATATTTAAAATTTTAAAAGAAAACAAAAGAAAGAGAAAAATCAGTAATAGATTAAATAAATACCAAAAAATTTTTAATAAAAAGTTTACCTTATTTTTTTGAGTTTCAGGTAACTCAATAAAAAAATTTATTTGTTTATTGATTTTTATCATTATCTTATTTAATTGATAAAAATAGTTTATATTGTCATTAGCCAGAAAATAAGGTATAATAGAGTTAAAAATAAAAAAAAATAGTGAATAAAAAAATAAAAGAAAAATAATATTTTGTTTATAATTACTAAATTCCATAAGAATTAAAAATAAACCACACTTAAAAAAATATTACAAATAAAAAAATGAATACTCATCTTTTTTAGTAAAATATTTTGTATTTTTACAAATAACGATTTTATATGTTCTTCCATAGTTAAATAAATAATTTGATTTTGAATTTGTTTTGAAAAAAAATCATTTGAAAAAGTATCATAAATAATAAATCTTCTTTTAGCAGTTTCATTAATATTAATACTTTGTGACGAATCAGGAAAAATTATTTTTTTATATTTACAAGATTTATGAATATGCCTTAAAAATATTTTTAATGGTTTAAATTCATTTATTATTTTATTTGAGATAGGCATATAAATTTTTTTTTCATCTTTGTTTATTTCTTTATTAAATGTATCACCATCAATTATTAAATATGAAATATTATTTTCTTTAAGTTCGATTAATATTTGCTTGAGAGCATTATATCTTTCAGGTGATTCTCTTTCTGCTTTTAAATTAATATCAGCAGTAAATTCAATTTTCATTTTTTACCTTCATTGAAATTTTTTAAAATGTTATAAAAAATTCGATAAATAAGTCAAGAAAAATAAATCATAAACAATTGACAAAAAAAATTTTTGTAATAAAATATTATATAAAATCAGGGAGCGGTCGCTTCAATATGTAGATATTGAAGAGGAAAGTCCGAACATTATTTGTTTATGCTGGTTAATAGCCAGACAGAATTGTAAAAATTCTGATGGAAAGTGCCACAGAAAATAAACCGCCGAAGATTTAGCAAATGCTAAATCTGGCAAGGGTGAAAAGGTGCGGTAAGAGCGCACCGCCTGTTCGGTGACGAACAGGGCATGGCAAACCCCATAAAATGCAAGACCAAGCAGGATTTATTAGAAATAATAAATCCGGGTAGGTCGCATAATTTTATCTGAAAGGATAAAATAAAGATAGATGACCGCATAACACAGAATTCGGCTTATCCCTGATTTTAATAAAAATAAAGGGGTGAAAAAATGAGTGAAAAAATTAAACAGGATTTTATCGTGCGATTAGAAAGTGTTGAGCCATATCATGGTGTTGTAATTGATACACTAACAAATGAAAGTTTTGAATTTCATAATGCAGGTCAACAAATAGATATAATCACCAAACGAAGTATTTTAAAGAAAGAAATTAATTACCAAAAAATAATAGATAAAATAGTTCAGGCATTGCCAAAACTTTCAAGAGGAGTTTTAACAGCAGAAAAAGAAATTGTTTTTTATGATTTATCAAATAAAATTTATGATAGAATTCAGGTTGATAGTAATGGCAATGTATATTCTTCAGTAAGGAATAAAAATTATTCTTCTATAATTGATTATATTTCTGATGTTCAGTAAAATTAAAAGAGTCATTAATAATCAATATTTATTTTTGAAATAGAGCCAATTATTTTTTTATAATTACAAAGTGAAAGATTTTCATATATAAAAGATATTTATCATAATTAATACTTAAAAATATCTCAATATCAATGAATTAAATTTATCAAAAAAATATTTGACAATTAATTGTGCGAAAATTATAAATTAAATAAATAAAAAATAAAGGGGTGAAAAAAATGGAAAATTTAAGTAAAGAAATAGAAGCAGAAAAAATATGGGAAGAATTATTAGAAGGAGTAAATGATAAGCCAAAACATAAAAATCCAAAAAAGTCTGGAACAAAAAAATTAATAGAAGAAATAAAAGAAATAGCACGAACAAATACAGAACCGACAAAAGTAGAATTTGGGACATCAGGATGGCGTGGAACAATAGGAATAAGTCATACAATTCAGAATTTTATAAGAGTTACAGAAGGTTTAGTAGAAATGGTAAAAACAGCTGATAAAAATTTATTAAAAGAAATTGGAGTGCGAAATTTTGCTGAATTTCAAAAACGAGGAATAATAGTTGGTCGTGATAATAGATTAATGGGAGAAGAATTTGCGGAATCAGTAATTGGAACATTACAAAGACATAATATAAAAGTTTATTATGCAGGAATGGCGCCTACGCCAGAATATTCAGCAGCAGTAGTTCAATTAAATGCAGCAATGTCAATAAATATAACACCAAGTCATAATCCAGCAAATTATTCTGGTTATAAAGTTAATCCAGCAGATGGAGGACCCAGTGGAGAGAATATAACAAAAGCATTAGAAAAATGTGGCAATAAATTTATGAATGAAATTTTTGAAAAGCCTAAAGTTAATTGGAAAAAAGTGAAGAAAATAAATACAGCAAAATTGTATTTAAAACACATTAAAAAATATATACCACATATAATTGATATAAATAAAATAAAAAAGTATATCAACTCAGGAGAATTATCATTAGCAATTGATTTTATGCACGGTGCGACGCGAGAACGAGGAGAAGCATTTTTAAATTTAAGTGGGAAAGAACCAAATGTAAAACTTATTAATACAGATGATAATATTTTATTTCATGGAGTTAAACCAGAACCATCAGCAAAAAATATGATAGAAGTAGAGAAGTGGTTAAAGAAACAAAAAACAAAATTCAAATTAGGAGTACTAATAGATCCAGATGGCGACCGTATAAGATTTACAAATGGAATAACACAAGTTGATATGAATAATTATGGAGCATTAGCATTTTATTATTTATGTGACTACAAAAAATTAAAAGGTGGAGTTGCAAAAACAATTGCAACAAGTAATTTTGTTAATGCAATAGCGCGTGGTTTAAAACGAGAGTTGTTTGAAACAAAAGTTGGATTTAAATATTTTAGAGATTATTTAAAACCATCAACACCAGCCAATAAACGAGTTGTTTGTGCATTTGAAGAATCAGATGGTTTTTCAATAGGTGGAGCAAATATATTAGAAAAAGATGCTTTCGCTGCATTATTACTTGCAATTGAAATTATTAGAACAACAAAAACAGATTTAGTAGAATATTTAAATAATTTGAAGAAAGAATATGGAATTTATGAAGCGAAAAAAGATGCAGTTGAAATTTTAGGAGATTTAACAAAAGAACAAAAAGCAGAAATAATTGCTAAAATGGATAAAACATTTAAAGAAGGTGAAGTATTAAAAATAGATGAAAAATGTAGTAAAAAAATAATCAAGAAATTTTCAGGCGATGGAGTAAAATTAGAATTTGAAGATAGAAGTAATTTATTAGTCCGACAGTCAGGCACAGAACCAATAATTAAAGTATATGCTGAATCACCAATTAGTAAAGAAGATTGTGAAATAATCTTAAAATTTGGTGTGGCAATTACAAAGAAATATTTTAGTTAATTTTTTATTGACTAAAAAAAAAAATTAAGATAAAAAAATAAATAAAAAAAAATTTGAAAGGAGAAAAGATGATATGAGTAAAAAAAGACCATATAATTTAAATCCAGGTCCAGCAATATTACCATTAGAAGTAATGGAACAAGCACAGCGCGAATTATTAGATTTAAAAGGAATAGGATTATCAGTATTAGAAATCAGCCATCGTTCAAAAGATTTTGAAGAAATAAATAATTCAGCTGAACAAGGGATAAGAAAAAATTTTGGTGTTCCTGATAATTATTCAATACTATTTTTACAGGGTGGTGCAAGTCTACAATTTGGTATGATACCAATGAATTTTTTAAATGGTGGAGTAGCAGATTATGTTGATACAGGTGCGTGGGCTGGCAAAGCAATAAAAGAAGCAAAATTATTTGGCACAGTAAATATAGCAGGTTCATCAAAAGATAAAAATTATAATTATATTCCGCAATTAAATACATTAAAATTTTCATCAAATGCAAAATATGTTCATATCACATCAAATGAAACAATAGGTGGAATACAATGGCAACAATATCCTGATACTGGCAATATACCATTAATAGCAGATATGTCATCAGATATAATGAGTAGAAAAATTGATATAAAAAAATTTGCATTAATTTATGCTGGTGCACAGAAGAATATTGGTCCATCAGGTGTTACAGTTGTAATTATTCGAAATGATTTATTAGATAAAGAAAATCCAAATATAACAACAATGTTAAAATATTCAACTCATGCAAAAGAGAAATCATTATATAACACACCACCAACATTTGGTATTTATTTAATTGATTTAGTAATGAAATGGATGGAAAGAATTGGCGGTTTAGAAGAGGTAGAAAAGAGAAATAATAAAAAAGCAGAAATATTATATAAATGTATTGATGAATCAGATTTTTATAATGGCACAGCAGAACGACATTCACGCTCAAAAATGAATATTACTTTTAGATTACCAAGTGAAGAACTGGAAGAGAAATTTGTAAAAGAAGCAAAAGCTGCAGGTTTTATTGGTTTAAAAGGACATAGAAGTGTTGGTGGTTGTCGAGCATCATTATATAATGCATTTACAATTGAGGGTGTGGAAGAATTAGTTGATTTTATGATAAAATTTGAAAAAAATAATTCATAAAATTTTTTAAAATAATTTTTTATAAGCAGAGTTTAATTTTTATTAAACTCTGCTTTTTTTATTTTTTTTGGTGAGTAAAATGGAATTTAGAAATTATGTAAAAAATGAAGATAAAGAAAATGTAAAAAACATTTTAGAATCAACTAAATTTTTTTATGAAGAAGAAATAGATGTAGCAGTTGAATTAGTTGATGAGGCATTAAAAAAAGGAAAAGCAAGTGGTTATAATTTTTTATTTTTAGAAGAAAATAATTTTGTAATTGGTTTTACATGTTTTGGTTCAATTCCCTGTACAAAACATAGTTTTGATTTATATTGGATTTGCGTGCATAATAATTATAAAAATAAAGGTTATGGCAAATTATTATTAAAAAAAAGTGAAGAAGAAATAAGTAAAATGAAAGGTAAAAGAATATATATAGAAACATCATCACGAGAATTATATTTACCAACACGAGAATTTTATTTAAGAAATGGTTATAAAGTTGATGCAATATTAAAAGATTTTTATTCTGATGGGGATAGTAAATTTATTTTTGTAAAAGTTTTATAATTTAGATTTTTTGTTTGACAAATCTTTTATTAGTTAAAATAATATAATTATGGATTTAAAGAATTTTAAGGGACTTTGTAATGATATTATTTTTAAATATGTGTTTGGTTCAGAAAAACATACAAAAATATTAACAGATTTATTAAATGCAATATTAAATTATCAAAAAGGGAAACAGATAAAAAAAACAATAATATTAAATCCAATGAATTTACAAGAAAAAATTAATGATAAATATTCAGTGCTTGATATAAAAGCGACAGATGAAAAAGGTCGGCAATATAATATAGAGATGCAAGTAACACGACAAAAAGAATATATAGCAAGAATATTATTTTATTTAAATAAATTTTTTACAGAGCAATTAAAAGAAGGCGAGAATTATGAAGAATTAAAGAAGACAATAACAATTTCAATATAGGATTTTAATTTGTTAGAAGAAAAAGAATTTCATAATATATATAGATTTTTAAATGTAAATAGCAAGAAAGAATTAAGTGATTTAGAGGAGATACATATAATAGAATTACCAAAATTTAAAAAAGAAAAAAATTTTGAAACGAAATAAGAGAAATGGTTATTTACATTCAAAGAAAGCGTAAAGTATATAGAGAACGAGGAAGAGTTACCAGAAGAAGTAAAAAGAGAGGAGGCGATAATAATGGCAATAAAGACGATGAAGAAAGCATTAGCGGACAGGCGAATGTGGGCCATATTAGATAGCAGAGAAAGAGCGATAAGAGACAGAGCAACAGAAATAAGTTATGCGAGAAGAGAAGGAATTGAAGAAGGAATTGAATTAGGTGAAAAAAAAGGAATAGAAATCACAGCATTAAAAATGTTAAAAAAAGGATTTGATATAAAAACGATATCAGAAATAACAGGATTAACAGAAGAAGAAATAAAAAGATTAAACGGAAGAAAAAATAATAGAAAAAAAATATGAATAAAAAAGAATTAGCCAAAAAAAGAGAAAGTGCGATATTAGATAGCAGAGAAAGAGCAATAAGAGACAGAGCAACAGAAATAAGTTATGCGAGAAGAGAAGGAATTGAATTAGGAGAAAAAAAAGGAATAGAAATCACAGCATTAAAAATGTTAAAAAAAGGATTTGATATAAAAACGATATCAGAAATAACAGGATTAACAGAAGAAGAAATAAAAAGATTAAACGGAAGAAAAAATAATAGAAAAAAAATATGAATAAAAAAGAATTAGCCAAAAAAAGAGAAAGTGCGATATTAGATAGCAGAGAAAGAGCGATAAGAGATAGTTCAATAGAAATAAGTTATGCAAGAGGCGAAGGAATAGAGATAGGCAAAAAAGAAGGGATTGAATTAGGTGAAAAAAAGAAATAGAAATCAGATCATTAAAAATGCTAAAATATTGATTTTATATAATAATATTAGAAAGAATATTAATAGAGAAACAAATAAAATAATGGGGGCGTAGCTCAGCTGGGAGAGCACTTGAATGGCATTCAAGTGGCCGTGGGTTCAAGTCCCATCGCCTCCATTTGATTTCGAATAAAATTATTGACAATGAAATAAAATCTATAATATAAAATAAGAAAAAATAAAATAAAAAAATAAATGGAGAAGGAAAAATGAAAAGAGCAATAATAATAGTATTAGATAGTGTAGGAATAGGTGCAATGCCAGATGCAGCAGAATTTTTAGATGAAGGTGCAAATACATTAGGAAATTTAGCAAAAGCAATTGGTGGCTTGAATTTACCAAATTTAGAAAAATTAGGATTAGGAAATACAGGAGAAATATTAGGAGTAAAGCCGCAAAAAAAATTTAATGGATTTTGTGCAAAAATGAAAGAAAAGTCAGTAAATAAAGATACAACAACAGGACATTGGGAAATTGCTGGTCTTTATATTGATTTTAAATTTCCAACATTTCCTGATGGATTTCCAGATGAAATAATAAAACCATTTGAAGAACAGATAGGATTAAAAGTGTTAGGTAATAAAGCTGCTTCAGGCACAGAAATATTAAAAGAGTTAGGCGAAGAACAACAAAAAACAGGCAGACCAATTGTTTATACATCAGCAGATAGTGTATTTCAAATAGCAGCGCACGAAGAAACAACAGGATTAGAAACACTTTATAAATGGTGTGAAATAGCAAGAAAAATATTAGTTGGAAAATATTCAGTTGGTAGAGTGATTGCAAGACCATTTATAGGTGAGCCAGGTAATTATCAGCGAACATATAATCGCAAAGATTATTCAGTATTACCACCGTCAAAAACACTACTTGATATAATTAAAGAAAATAAAAAAGAAGTAGTTGCAATTGGAAAAATAGAAGATATTTTTGCAGGACAGGGAATAACAAGATCAATCCATACAGAAGGAAATGAAGACGGAATAAATAAGACAATTGAACAAATTAAAAATAAATTTGAAGGTTTAATTTTTACAAATCTTGTAGATTATGATATGGTATATGGACATCGTCGGGATGTTAATGGTTATGCAAAAGCATTAAAATATTTTGATGGGCGATTACCTGAAATAATAAATAATATGAATGATGATGATATATTATTTATCACAGCAGACCATGGCTGTGACCCGACATTTACAGCACATACTGATCACACGCGAGAGTATGTATTTTTATGTGGTTGGAGTAAAAATATTAGACAGGGCGTAAATTTAGGCTTGCGTGAATCATTCGCTGATACTGCTGAAACAATTTTAGATTTTTTTAATTTACCAAAAATTGGGAATGGGAAAAGTTTTAAAAATTTAATTCAATGATTCATATTTTATTATTTGGAGGTGCTTTATGGCAGACAATTTATTAAAGGAGAATGTTACAAGTAGTGGTGAAATATATAAAAAAAAGGGGTCAGAAAAAGAAGTTAAAAAAGGTGAAGTTTTTATTGATAGAGGAATGCCATTACCACCTGGTTATGGTGAGAATGTTCTTGTTATTCTTGTTAAAGACCCACATTGGATTTATTCTTATTGGGAATTTAATGAACAGTTGCAAAATAATATAAAAAAAATATATGGCGAAAAAATATTTGAAGAATCAAAAATGGTAATTCGTGTTAAAGATAAAAATAGTAATTCTTTTTTTGATGTTGAAATTAGTCCTTTTGCAAGAAGTTGGTATATTAGAGTTAATAATGCAGATATAGTATATTATTGTGAATTAGGTTTAATTGATAAAAATGGTAATTATATAAAATTACTCGAATCAAATACAATAGAAATACCACCTGATAAACCATCACAAAAAACAGATAGTGATTATATGATTATAAAAGAGGATTTTGAAAAAATTTTTAAATTATCCGGTGGTTATGAAATTGGACAAAATTCATTTGATATTATGCGTATTTTATCAGAACGCTTAGAAAAAGGAGTTCCTTCATCAGGCAATTTATTTGGTGCTCCTTCTTCAAATGCACCATCATCAAAATTTTTAGGCTCTTCAAATATTTCATATAATAAATAAATATAGGAGAAAAATATGTTAAAAGGATATATTGCATTAATGTTGCATGCTCATCTTCCTTTTGTTCGACATCCTGAATATGAAGATTTTTTAGAAGAAGATTGGTTATATGAAGCAATAACAGAAACTTATATTCCTTTGTATACAGTATTTGAGCGACTGTTAAATGATAATATTAATTTTAAAATAACGATGTCAATTACTCCACCACTTGCTAATATGCTTTCAGATAATTTATTACAACAAAGATATATTAGACATCTTAATAATTTGATTGAATTAATTGAAAAAGAAGAAAAAAGAATTGGTAGCAATTCTCCATTAACAGAAGCGGTTCAAATGTATAAATATAAATTTATTAAAGCACGCGAAATATTTTGTGACCAATATAAAAATAATATTTTAACAGGCTTTAAAAAAATTCAAGATGCTGGTGCACTTGAAATTGTGACCTGTTGTGCTACGCATGGTTTTTTACCTTTAATGATTCATAAAGAAGCAATGTATGCTCAAATTAAAGTTGCTGTTGATGATTATAAACGGTATTTTAATAAACAACCAAATGGTATATGGTTAGCTGAATGTGGATATAAACCTGGTGTTGAGCGTTTCTTAAAAGCAAATGATATTCGCTTCTTTTTTATTGATACACATGGAATATTATTAGGAACGCCTCAACCAAAATATGGTGTTTTTGCACCTGTTTATTGTCCTAATGGTGTTGCTGCTTTTGGCCGTGATGTTGAATCTTCAAAACAGGTTTGGAGTGCTGATGAGGGATATCCAGGCGATTTTGATTATCGTGAATTTTATCGTGATGTTGGTTATGACCTTGATTATGATTACATAAAACCTTTTTTACATAAAGATGGAATTCGTAGAAATATTGGTATTAAATATTATAGAATTACAGGGAAAGTTGCATTACATAATAAACAACCTTATATCCCAAAAAATGCAATTGAAAAAGTTGCTATTCATGCTGGAAATTTTTTATTTAATAGAACAAAGCAAGTTGAATATTTATATGATGTAATTGGTAAACCACCAATTATTGTTTCGCCTTATGATGCTGAATTATATGGACATTGGTGGTATGAAGGTCCTGATTTTTTAAATTTCTTTTTACGAAAAACTGCTTGTGACCAGGATATTTTGAGGCTAACAACACCTTATGAATTTTTACAATTATATCCAAAACATCAAGTAGTTCAACCTGTTATGTCAACCTGGGGTGATAAAGGATATAATGAAGTCTGGTTAAATCCTGGTAATGACTGGATTTATCGGCATTTACATAAAGGGGCTGAAATTATGATTAATTTAGCAAATAAATTTCCTGATGCTTCTGGTATTCTTGAAAGAGCATTAAATCAATGTGCTCGTGAATTATTACTTGCACAAAGTTCTGATTGGGCTTTTATTATAACAACAAATACTATGGTAGCTTATGCTGAAAAAAGGACGCGCGACCATATTCATAATTTGTTAACTTTAAAAGACCAAATTTTAAATAATTCAATTAAAGAAGATTATTTAAAAAATTTAGAATGGCGAAATAATATTTTTCCTAATATTGATTATCGTGTATATAAAACAGATAATTCTAAAAATATATAGGAGGTGTATTGAGTGAAAAAAATTATTTTATTTGCTGGAATAGTAGTTGTTATTTTGTTTGTTTTAATTAATTGTTCTGGTGTTTTGCAAACATTAAAAATTGGCAATGGCATTATTCGGGGAACAGTAATTGACCAGGATAACAAACCTGTTGTTGGTGCTATTATTACAACTGATCCTGCAACTGAATCAACAGTATCAACTTTTGAAGGATTTGTAATTAAAAATGTGCCAGTTGGTTATTATATAGTGAAAGCAACAAAACAAGGATATTCAACTGCTGCTATTGAAATCAGAGTTCAAAGAAATAAAATTTCACAAGCAGATATTCAGATTAAAAGTATAAAATAATTTAATTAAATAAATGAATTATATTTTATTTAATTTAGAAAAATTTTTATATTCTGCTGGCTTTTTTTCTTTATCTATCAAACAAATAATAATGCTTATAATAGCATCATTATTATTATATCTTGCGATAAAAAAAAAATACGAACCTTTATTACTTTTACCTATTAGTTTTGGCTGTTTATTAACTAATTTACCATTAACTGGTTTAATGGAAGAAGGTGGATTATTAAATATTTTTTATTGGGGTGTTAAATCAGGATTATTTCCACCACTTATTTTTTTAGGTATTGGTGCGATGACTGATTTTGGTCCACTTATTGCCAATCCAAAAACTTTATTATTAGGTGCTGCTGCACAAATTGGTATTTTTATTACTTTATTTGGTGCTGTGTTATTAAAATTTTCAATTCCAGAAGCTTGTTCAATTGGGATTATTGGTGGTGCGGATGGTCCTACTGCTATTTATTTAACATCAAAATTAGCGCCACATTTATTAGGTCCTATTGCTGTTGCTGCTTATTCGTATATGGCTATGGTGCCTATTATTCAACCACCAATAATTAAATTATTAACTACAAAAAAAGAGCGGGCAACAGAAATGGCTGAATTAAAACCAATTACAAAAACATCAAAAATTTTATTTCCTTTAATTGTTACTATTTTTTCTTCGTTGCTTATTCCTGCTTCAACATCTTTAATTGGTATGTTAATGTTTGGTAATTTATTAAGAGAATCTGGTGTTGTTGAACGATTATCAAAAACAGCACAAAATGAACTAATAAATATTGTTACAATTTTTTTAGCGCTTTCTGTTGGCGCTACAATGAAAGCTGAAAATTTTTTAACTCTTCAAACTATATATATTTTATTATTAGGATTTTTTGCTTTTGCTTGTGGAACTGCTACAGGTGTTATTTTTGGAAAAATTATGTATATTTTTACTAAAAAGAAAGTTAATCCTGTTATTGGAGCTGCTGGCGTTTCTGCTGTGCCAATGGCTGCGCGTGTTTGTCAAAAAATTGGTCTTGAAGCAAATCCTAAAAATCATTTACTTATGCATGCAATGGGTCCTAATGTAGCAGGTGTTATTGGTTCTGCTATTGTTGCTGGTATTTTATTAGCTTTAAAATAGTGGTTTTTATGCGGCAATTAAATAATAGACAAAATAAAATAGTTCATATAAAAAGGAAAAATTTAGAACCAACAAAATTATCACCAAAATTTTCTAATTTTAAAAATTTTAAAAAAGATAATAAAAATTTTTTTAAAAGTTTTGATAAGTTAATAAAATAGCATAAAATACAATATTTTAAAAATTTTTAAATAATTAGAATTAAAAGATACAGTTTCTTTTTTTACATTTTTTTTAGATAAATGATTTTTCTTAATATGTTTATTTAAGAAAAAAACGGGAAGTTTACAGAGATGGTATACCCTTTTCTTAAAAATATATTATTAAAAATAAAATCTAAGTTAAGAGGAAAAAAACAAAAGAAAGAAAGGTAATCAAAATCAGGAAGTCATTGCTTAATTAAAATAACAGGTTCTTTCCAATTTTTATAAGAATTTTTACGAAAAAATAGTTTGAGAGGATTATTGAATGTTTGAATAGAATTTCGATAGCGCCGTGAATTGTATGGGATATAGAGGCAAACAAAGAAAAGATTATAGCCGAATCACATCGCAAAGAAATATTTATACTGTATCTTTGAATATTAATACAATGTGCGTTGAATTGAATTATCTAAAAATAAAGCAGTTAAATGAAAAAAATATTTTGCTGTTGATTATGGATTTAACTAAGTCTCCCCCAGCCCGTCGTAGCGGCAAATGAAAAAATCTAATTGACAGCGGAGCAGTGGATTTGGTATTTGCTTTGGCGCTTCTGCATCATTTGAAATTGCAAATAATATGCTGTTGCCTATTATTATTGAATTTCTATCTGTTATCTGGTGACGAGCGTTTATCGAATTTGTTACAAAATCAGACAAACAAACTTAATTGCTGCCAACCAGTCGTAAAGATATTTTCATTAATTACAATGAAGCATATTTCGAGGATTGAATTAAAACTAAATTTGAAATTTTCGTAAAATATCAAATTCAATATTCTGAAAGAACATTATATTTTATAAAAAATAAAGACTGTTTTTGATTTTTAGTTAATGTTTGAATGTATTGGGATTTCGTTATTGTTGGGATTATTGTGGTATATTTTTCAGACCGCTGATATTTGAGTTGTCGGCTAAGTAATTATTTATAAAATTACTAATTGTATTTGCAATAATTAAATTTCCTGCCGGCGTGTGATGGCAGTGGTCGTAGAACAATTCTGTTATATTATATGTTTTTTGATAAGCAGTTCGTAAAGTAGGTAGCATATCAAGAAATGGAATGTTTAAACGTTTCGCGGTTTCACGTAATTTACGCTGCGGAAAATCATCGACAAACTGCATTTTAACCTGCTCGGCTACAGGGAATGCGATAAACATAAGTTTGAAATGATGTCTATCTGAAAGATGCTTTAACTCGTCGAAAAAGGGCTGCATATCGTTCCATGCGGTAGCGCTCCAGGCAAGCCCCCAATCTCTGATATTTCGAATAATCAAGTTGTTAAACTCTTCTTGTTCGCGGATTCTGGCGGCTGTAATAGTATCTGACAGCGTAATTGCTGAAGTGTTCGAATTTGCCGTGGCGCTTGAGTTTTTGATCTCATTCATCCAAATTCTTAATTTTCGCGGGTTTTCCCACGAATTGGCGTTTTTGGATAATCGCATTCTGATTATAGACGCGGTTTTATAAGCGTAATGCGCAAGCCAGAGATTATTTAATAACTTTGGAACTTTTAACAATTTTACTCCGGGTGATTGTTCGAAATCGTTCAAATAAAAATCCAGAATAACAATATCAGGTTTTACTGATAATCCGGTTTCTTTTAGAATCGCGATTTCGCTTTCAAGACCGATAGAACCGACGCCGGCGTTTATAGTCTCGATTTGATTTTGCGGATTGGAGTTTTTTGTGTTATAAATATTCTCGACAAGCCGGACAAAAGTCTCGGTTTCGGCAAGATAATCGCCGAATGTAATTGAGTCTCCGAGAAACAGGATTCTTTTTTTTGTTTTATTCTTTAATTCAGGATTACGGTAGCCGAGCGAGTTTATGCTTATCTTAATTTCACGTTTGCTTAAAGAATGATTTTTAATGATAATATTCGTGTTAGGTCTTAATCTTCTACCTGCAGATGTTTCGATATATACGCCGCCTTCCTCGGGATGTTCGGTTAAAGTAACATGCTGCGAATCGTAATTATCGTTGGATTTAACTGATAAATTAATAATAACATTCGAAGGCTGCTCGAAAAAACAGCGGAGTGCGAGTTCGCAAAGAATAAGAGTTAAAACTGTTGCAATAGTTAGAATCAAAAATTTCGACAGAAATCGTTTTAACAAATTAATATTAGTCATATGGCATTATTGCTATTTTTTTAAATTAGGAAAATCAATTAATATAAAAATTATACTTCAAAAACAGATAGTTTGTCAAATAGTTTTTTTGCTATGAACAGGAAGTTTACACACATAGTATACACTTTTCTTAAGAATATATTATTAAAAATAAAATCTAAATCAAGAGGAAAAAAACAAAAGAAAGAAAGGTAATCAAAATCAGGAAGCCATTGC
>DAONJL010000004.1:0-10639 GCA_035405645.1 bacterium
TTTAATAATATATTCTTAAGAAAAGGGTATACCATGTCTGTAAACTTCCCGTTTTTAAAATTTTTTAATTCTAAACACTTAATAAAATGATTCTGACATTTCATATTTTCCAGTTGTAATAATTAATTGCTATTGACCCACTATTTCATCTAAATATACTTAATAACAAATGACCGCTGGATTTTTCTTGCAAGTTTTCTATATAATCAACTACCATTTTAACTCGCTCAAAAATTTCTTTATTTCTGAAATCTTTTTAAAATAATCATTTACTCTATATTAATTTCATTTGGTAAAAAATTATTTATATAGAACAGATAAAATTATCTTCTCAAGAATAAAATTTTATTTAGAAAAAATTAAAAGCAGCCGCTGGCCCGAACGGCTGCTTTTTTCTTATAATAAGACCATTCATTAATAAGTTGATACTTGGGAGGGACATCAACTTACTAACTAATATCATTATCGACAGGAGAATAAAAAAACTTTAATAAATTTTTAAAAACTTTTTTACTGCTAAAAATACTTCTTCTGGCTTAATATCATTTAAGCATTTTAGTTCATTACATTTAATTTCCTGGTTAAATTTATAACAGGGCTGGCAATCATAATTTTTTGATATTACAATTGAAGCAGGATTAAAAGGACGATTTTTATTAATTATTGTAGGACCAAAAATAGCAATAACAGGAATATCAAGAGCATTAGCAATATGCATAAGACCACAATCATTTGCAATAAATAACTTCGCTTTTCTTATTAGTGCTGCTGTTTGATTTAATTTTAATTTACCTATACAATTTAATATTTTTTCATTATTATTTTTTTTATCTGCTAATAAATATTCTTCCTGTTTGCTACCAAAAAAAACTACTTTTATATTTAAGTTTGTTACAATCAAATTTGCTAAAATTAAAAAATTATCAATATGCCATCTTTTCTCTTTTAAAAAATTTCCTGAACCTGGTGCAATTCCAATAAATTCTTCTTTTATTACATTTTCATAAAAATTATCAGCAAATTGAATATCATCATTATTTAAATAATAAGTAAGTTTTAAATCTTTTTCAGTTCCTTCTTTTATAATTGACTTAATTATCAGAAAATTTCTAATCACTTCGTGTGTGTTTGAAAGATTATTATTTTTTTCACATAAAAAAAATTTAGCAAAAATAAATCGTGAAATTAAATATGCTTTTTTTTTATTTATGCCCATCGTAGCAATACAGTAATCATATCTATTAAAAAAAAGTTTAATAAGAAGAAAAATGATTTTAATAAAATTTGAGGGAATAATAAAAACATTACGAACAAAAGGAATATTAATAAAAACATCCGGTAGACAATTTTTAGTAATTAAAAAATCAAAGTTAGCAAAAGGATAATTTTTATTTAAAATAATTAAAGAAGGAATGAATAAAACAGCATTGCCAATGCCGCCAGGTAAAATGATTAAAAAATTTTTACTATTTTCCATTCTTTTCATTTAAATATGAAAGGAATTCCATATTGTTGTTTGTTTGTTTCATTTTTTCAATTAAAAATTCAATCATCTCAACTTTATCCATATTGGTTAATGCCTTTCTAATAAGCCATACTTTATTTAGTATATTTGGTTCTAATAATAATTCTTCTCTTCTTGTGCCAGAACGCATTAAATCAATAGCAGGAAAAACACGCTTATCTACATGCTTTCTGTCTAAATGAAGTTCCATATTTCCTGTTCCTTTAAATTCTTCAAAAATAACTTCATCCATACGGGAACCAGTTTCAATTAAAGCAGTAGCAATAATAGTGAGACTGCCACCTTCTTCAATATTGCGTGCAGCACCAAAAAATCTTTTAGGTTTATGAAGCGCATTTGAATCAACACCGCCAGATAAAACCTTACCAGAAGTAGGAACAGTTTGATTATATGCTCTTGCTAATCGAGTAATACTATCAAGTAAAATAACAACATCTTTTTTCATTTCAACCAATCGTTTAGCTTTTTCAAGCACCATTTCAGAAACCTGAACATGTCTATCTGGTGGTTCATCAAAAGTAGAAGAAATTACTTCACCTTTAACACAACGCTGCATTTCAGTAACTTCTTCTGGTCGCTCATCAATAAGTAAAACAATCAAATAAATTTCAGGATGATTAGTTGTTATGCTTTTTGAAATTTTTTGCAAAAGGACTGTTTTACCTGTTCGTGGTGGAGCAACAATCAAACCGCGTTGACCTTTACCAATAGGTGTAAATAAATCCATAATACGCATTGACATATCTTCATTATAAACTTTTTTTGATGTTTTTTTAGTATTTATTATTTCTAAATTTATTTTTTTATCAGGAAATAAAGGAGTTAAAGAATCAAAAGCAATTCTTTCTTTTGCTGCTTCAGGATCAGTAAAATTTACTGATTCAATTTTTAATAAAGCAAAATATCGTTCACCTGATTTTGGAGGTCGCACAATACCTGAAACAGTATCACCTTTTTTTAAGCCAAATTTTTTAATTTGAGAAGGTGCGAGATAAATATCATCAGGACCAGGTAAATAATTATATTTTGGTGAACGCAGAAAACCAAACCCATCTTTTAAAATCTCTAAAACACCTTCACCATAAACTTCACCTTCTTTTTCAATTTCTGCTTTCACAATTTCAAAAATTAAATCTTGCTTATTCAGTTCTGATAAATTTTCAATATTTAACTTTTTTGCCAATGCTTGTAAATCACTCATAGTTTGATTTTGCAAATCTTGAATATTCATTAAACTAACCTCCTGATATTTTATATATTGAAAAATTTTTTACACACTATATAAATATTAAAAATATAATTATTATTTAATTCGACTTATCTTCTACAAAATATAGAATTGTAGAATTAATTGATATGAAAAAAATAATATAAAAATTCATTCTTCTGGAAATCGGGTTACTCCTGTAATTGTAGGATAACATCTTTATATATTATAAAAAATAATTTGTCAATAAAATAATGCATAAAATATGTAAAAAATGTAGTTGATAATAAAAAACATATTTAATTAAACTTTTACAAAATCTTCTAAAATAAAAACTATAATTCGTTCATCATTTTTAGTGCTTAAATCAGTATGAATTGATTTAACCTGAATATTTAATACATTATAAATAATTTGTTCAAGAATGTTTCGAGAATTCTCAATAAGTTTTATTCTTATTTGTTTTACTAAAATTGCATCATCAGATTTAGAACATAATTGTTGCTCTGCTTTTGTTAAAATGCCAGACAATCGGACGATTACCATATCTTCAATAATAAAAGTTTTACATTGTTCAGGACCACGACCTAAATATTCTTTTTCAAATTTAATTATTTCTTTAGTGATTAAATCCTGTAATTTACCTATATTTTGATTCATTATATAAATTTAAGAATTGAAAAAAATAATTTATCACTTATCTATTTGTTTTTTTGTTAATAATTTCTCTCACCAGTTTTAAGTTATATTGAAGTTCAAGATTAGCAGTATCAATAGATAATGCTTTTTTATATTCTCGCTCAGCTAATTCAGGTAAACCTTTCTCAAAATAACAATTGCCTAATGCAGTATATATTTTTGGTTCATCAGGTAAATATTTTTGTGCAGTTTTCAAATACTGAATTGCAGTATTATAATCTTTTAAATTTATATAAGCAAGTGCAGTATTATAATAAAGTATGCCATCATCATTTTTTATTGAAATGCCTTTTAAATAATAATTTATTGCTTCATCAGTTTTCCCCATTAAATTAAGTATATTTCCTAAATTTTTATAAGTAGCAACTAAAACACTTTGAGATGGATTATTATTTAAAACATCTTTAAATAACTGAATGGCAGATTCAAAATTACCTTCATTGTAAAAAACATAAGCAAGCATAAATAAAGTTTCATAATCATTTTGATTATTCTTATAAGCAATATCAAGATACTTTTTTGCTTCATTATATTTTTTTAATTTGAATAATAAAGCTCCCATTGATTTATTATAATCAAAATTATTATAATTCATTTCAAGTGCTAATAAATAATTTTCTTTTGCTTTATCAAATAGATTTAATTTTTCATATAATAAGCCAATGTTATAATAAATAAAATCATATTTATTATAAATCAAAGCATTATTAAATGCTTCTATTGCTGCATTATAATAACCTTTTTCTGAAAGAATAGTTGCAACTTTGATAAAGGCATTATATAATAAAACATTTATATCCTCAAAAAATTCTGGATATTTATTTTTTAAAGTAGAATTTATTGCTTTTTTAAAATAATTAAATGCAAGATTTAAATAATTATTTGAATAGTAAATATTTCCAAGTGCATAATAAACAGAATAATTATCTTTTGCATTTTCTTCTGCTTTTTTAAAATGATAAGCAGCAAAATCTAATTTATTATTTTCAAAATATAGATTACCTAATAAAAGATGATATTTATAATTATTTGGCTGTAATGATAATAATTTTAATAATGTTGTTTCAACAGAAATATAATCTTTTTTTGCTAAATAAGCATAAGAAAGATTTTCAAGAACTTTTAAATCATCACCTTTAATTTGTAAATATTGATTTTTATATTCAATTGATTTATCAAGTTCATTATTTAATTCATATACATTTGATAATAAATTTAATATTTTTAATTTCAGTTCATCCTTCTCACAATTCTTTAATGCTTCTTCTAACATCTTTATTGATAAAACATAATCTTTATTCAAGTAATAATATAAGCCTTGATTAAATAATAATTCACTATTATTTATATTTTTTGCTCTTCCAAACTGGATTATATCAATTGCTTCATTTTTTTTATTTAAGAAAATATAAAGATTAAATAATGCTGTATACGCATCAATAAATGAATTATCTAATTTTATTGCATTCTTATATTCTTGAATTGCTTTATCATATTGATTATTATGTTCATATATTAAACCTAAATTATAATGATAAGAAGCATTATCTGTTTCAATGTTAATAGCATTTATATAATTATAAATTGCTTCATTATATTTACCTAAATTGAAATAAATATTACCTAAATAAATAAAAGAACTAATAACTACTTTATTCTCTTTTTTACCATATTCAATCACATTCTTAAATTCATTAATAGCATTCTCATAATCTTTTTTATTATAATACTCAATTGCTTTTATAAAAGATTGCTGACATAAAATACTTTCCTGTTGTAACATTTTTTCAATTACATCAGGCGACATTCCTTCAGTTATAATTTCTTTTTCTATTGTTTCAATTTTTTCTAAACCTTTTAAAAATTTTGGTTTTTCAGCAACAGGTTGAACTTTTTTTTCTTTCACTTTTTTTAAAATAGAAGTATCAATGTAAATAACAGAAGCCCAGCATAAAATAATAAGGAAAATACCTGATAAAAAGCGTGTTAATTTTATTTTTTTAAAAGATAATTTTGGAATAGTAATAACAATTTTAGGTAGAAAAAATTTTTTATTATTTAACGGGCTCAATATTCAGCCCCCTTTTTTTTATAATTTTATCAAGTATTCCATTAACAAATTTATTTGAATTTTTATTACTATATCTTTTTGCTAATTCATTTGCTTCGTTTATTATCACAACTTTTGGTATATCTTCACAAAACATAATTTCAAAAATAGCCATTCGCAAAATATTCAAATCGATTAATGATAATCTTTCTAATTTCCAGTTATGTAGTACATTTTGTATTTCATTATCTATTAAGTCAATATTTTTTAAAGTACCAATAATTATTTTTTTGGAATAATTAAAAATTAAATTAAATTTAAAATTATTAATTTCACAAAAATATTTTATTAATTCGTCAATATCATTTTCTTTAATCGTATTATTAAAATGTGTTAAATATAAAATTTGCAAACTAATTTCTCTTGATTGCCTTCGACTCATAAATTATTTATTTCTTTCAATAGATTAGCCATTTCTATTGCTGTTAATGCTGCTTCTCTACCTTTATTGCCTGACTTGGTGCCTGCTCTTTCTATTGCTTGCTCTAAATTATCCGGTGTTATTATCCCATAAATAACTGGTATTTTATTATTTAATGAAATTGTTGCAATTCCTTTTGTTACTTCTGCTGCAATAAAATTAAAATGTGGAGTGTCACCTTTTATTACTGCACCCAAACATATAATTGCATTTAATTCTTTTTCAGCAAGTTTTGCTGCTGCTAATGGAATTTCAAATGCACCCGGCACACTGATAATAATTATATTTTCTTCTTTTACTCCATTTCTATATAATGTATCAACACAACCTTCCAATAATTTATCTGTTACAAATTCATTAAAACGCGATACAACAATTCCTATCTTTAAATTTTCACCTATAAATTTTCCTTTGATTTTCTTCATCTTTTTGCTCCTAAAAATAATTAAAAAATTTTTTTTATTATATATTGTAATTTATATAATTGTCAAATATTTTCAATAAGATGTCCTAATTTCTTTTTTTTAGTAATTAGATATTCTTTATTATATTCATTTATTGGTGGTTCTAATGGTATTCGTTCAACTATTTCAAGGTCATATCCTTTTAACCCAATTATTTTTTTTGGATTATTTGTCAATAATTTTATTTTTGTTATTTCTAAATCTTTTAAAATTTGTGCGCCTATTCCATAATCTCTCAAATCAGCTTTAAATCCTAATTTTTCATTTGCTTCTACTGTATCATAGCCTTTATCCTGTAAACTATATGCTTTTATCTTATTGACCAATCCTATACCGCGACCTTCCTGTGCCATATAAACTAATATGCCATTTCCTTCTTTTGCAATTAACTCTAATGCTGTATATAATTGATTCTGACAATCGCAACGAAGTGAACTTAATAAATCACCAGTAAAACATTGACTATGAACACGAACTAACACTGGTTTATCTACATTTACTTTTCCTTTTACTAACGCAAGATGACAACTATTATCAATTATATTTTCATAAACAATAATTTTAAAATGACCAAATTTTGTTGGTAATTCTGCTTCTGTCACTCTTCGAACTAATTTTTCTTTTCTTAATCTAAATTCAATTAAATCACGAATTGTTGTAATTTTTAAATTATGCTCTTTTGCGAATTTTTCTAAATCATTCATTCTTGCCATAGTGCCATCTTCATTTAATATTTCACAAATAACACCGTAAGGTTTTAAACCAGCAAGACGAGCTAAATCAACTGAACCTTCTGTCTGACCAGTACGAACTAAAACACCACCATCTTTTGCTTTTAATGGAAATAAATGACCTGGCACAACATAATCATTTTTTGTTGCGTCATCTTTTATTACATCAGCAATTGTTTTTGCTCTATCATAAGCTGAAATACCTGTTGTAATACCATAGCGTGCATCGATCGAAACTGTAAATGCAGTGCCAAATGTTGCTTGATTATTTTGTGTCATCATTGGTAATTCAAGTTTTTTAACTTTTTCTTCTGTTAATGCAAGGCAAATCAGACCACGGCCATATTTAGTCATAAAATTTATTATTTCTGGAGTGGCAAATTCGGCTGCTATACATAAATCGCCTTCATTTTCTCTGTCTTCATCATCGACAAGAATTATCATTCTACCGGATTTTATTTCTTTTATTGCTTCTTCTGTTTTAACTATCATAATTTTTGTATTTTATAAATAACTATATTTCAATTCAAGAAAAAAAATAATATTTTTGATTATCTCAATTTGAAAATTAAATGGAGATAATTTAGTATTTAATAATATTTTTCACATCACTGGCAATTTTATCAAGTAAATCAAATAAATCTTCAACACTACCAAAATAATCTTTTTCAGATAATAAAAGTCCTAAATCTGTTGAATATACTTGAACTCTTATTATGAGTTTATCATTATTTATAAAGGAATAATAGCCAGTAATTAAATAATCAGCATTTAAAAAAATACCTAATTTTCTTGCATCAGCAGAATTTTCTACTTTAACTATATTTAAAGAAGAACTATATAATGAGATAATATCTTTTGGAATAAATTCAACAAATGGTGATTTAATTTTTATTTCTTTGATTATAATTTCAGGCACACTGTTATCTAATCGAATAATAATATTAGTATCAACGAAAGGACGAAAATCTAAAACAGCAATCTTAAATGATTTTACAATTTGTGGTGCTGTTTTTTCCTGTTCTTTTTCTTCTATAGCTTTCTTCGTCTCTTCTAATAATTTTTTCTTTTCTTCTTCTTTCTTTAATTTTTCTTCTACTTTTTCATATTGTATTTCAGTTGTTGGACCAAAACCAACATTAAAAGCAAATAAATGAGTACTTCCGCCAAAATTATTATCTGGTCGTTCGTAAGAATAATCAAGTGATGTTGAACCGCCTTTCAAAGAAAAACCAAAAGCATACTTTAAATCTTTTTGTCCATATAAATCTTTTGTTAAACCAGCCCGAATAATAAAAGCATAATCGCTCGTTTTTGCTGGATACTGCAAATATTTAAAATATTCTCTTCTTGGTGAAATAATAGCCCCTCCTAAATTACTCCAGATTAAAAACTCACTACCTAAATGAATTGATTTTAATTTTTCATCTTCAGCACCATCTAAATCTGTTAATATTTGTATTCTTGGATTTAATTCATATTTTATTCCAGTTCTGTATGCAAATAATTCATCTTCTTTTAAACCAGATGTCCACTTTTTATAGCCAAATAAATTAAATAATGAAATACCAAAGAAAAAATTTTCAGTTAATTTACCGATATAACCTAAATTCAAATTATATCCTTTTGCATTTCCATTTGTTATATTACTACTTACTCTTGTATAACCTAAAGAAGCACCAAAAAAATTATTTTGGTCAAAAGGAAAAGCAAAAGTATAATGATAATAATTTTCGCTCCAATCTAATCTGTCAAAAACAAAAATATCATTGTAATTATATTCAATCTTTGTATTTAAAACAGATAAAGAATGAAAGGTATTTTTAAAAGGAAAAGCATAAATTAAAGCATTTTGCTTAATAAAATCAAGTGAATATAAATTACCAATATACATACCATAAAAATAATTTCTATTAATATTACTTATTGCTGCGGGGTTATAAGAAATTCCACTTATATCATTATTCATTGCTGTGAAAGCACCACCTAATCCACTTGCACGCACGCCATAATAAATATTACTCTGACCTATTATATCTGATGCTAATATTTGTAGGCACCATATATTCAAAATAATTAGCATTGTTAAAATTTTATATCTCATTCACTTCTCCTTTTTTATTATTATTTTATTTCAAAATTATTAATACAATTACAACCTGAAAAAATTAAACCAATTTTATGTAACTCTCCTTCATAATTCATTCTTATTTTGTATCTTTTTAATTGCTCTTCTACTTCTCTTTTTTTTCTAATGAATATTCTTCTACTATTACTACCTTTTATTTTTCCACTTTTTATTAACTCATCCAATATTTTAAAATTCTCTTCACAATTCTTGATATTAAATAAATTCCTTATTTTTGTACAATCACTTACTATATTTGAATCAAGCATTCTTTCAGGACTCTTATTTTCTTCATATTCAAAACTTGTAAAATAATATAATATCATATCTGGATTAAATATTCGTTCTATTACACGACTGCTAAATAAATAACCATTATAATGTTTTTCTAATTCTTCAAATATTTTCTCTTTATCTATTCCATTATTTCCATCTAATCGTTTTTCTAAAATATAACGAACTTCGCTATATGTAAAGCCCATCATTTCATTTAAGCCTTTTTCTATTGTTATATTTTTTTTATATTAAAGCCATAATTTTCTTCTGCAATAACTCGAAAATTACTTATTCCATAAGGTAATTTTATTTTTAATTTCATAAAAAATTATTTCATTACAACAATTGGAAATGTTTTATCAATATTTATTGTTGGTGAAACAACTTTTAATTTAACTAAATAAACACCATTTTTAACTAATGATGAAGCATCATTTCTACCAGCCCATTCTAAATAATCAGCACTACTATTCCATTTAACTACTTTAACTAATTCACCTTTTAATGTATAAATTCGCATTTCGGCAAAATTTGTTCCATCTGGCACTAATACTTTTAATGTTTGACCTGGTATTGTTGGATTGAATGATGGTTGATTATCAGTTTTACCGCTTATACCAACAGCAACAATTTTATTGTAATAAATATTTACAACAGCGGAAGAATCAGAAATATTATTATATTCATCTATACCAATCACATAAAATTGAGTTTTCGATGAATTAAAATCTAATTCCACATTCTGGAAAGTATAAGAAGAACCACCTTCCCAATCATCTGGTGTTTCTCTAAATTTTACATTATTTCTATATAAAATTATTTTCTTTTGTTTTTCTGCTTCGCCACTTGCTTCTACAACAACATTTAATCGGAATTCACCAGGTTTTACTTCATAATTATTTGTCGGACTTGTTATTGTTAAAACTGTAACATTTGCTTTATCAACTTTTATTATTGCTTTTTCTTCTATCTCTGCTTGTGCATTATTAAATGCATCAATAGCCTGTGAATAAAATTCAAATTCTATTTCTTTACCACTTAAAAAAGTTGGAACAGTCCATAAATAAGTAAATTTCTT
>DAONJL010000004.1:10739-19132 GCA_035405645.1 bacterium
CCACCTGGCTCTTCTACAACTGAACCTGCTATTATTATTCCTTTATATTGTGATACATTGTTGGCACCATCTACGACTTTTATTAAATACTTATACTGACCATCTGCTATAGTCCCTGGGTCCCAGATTGCTTTATAAATACCATTCCCATTAAATATTGGTGTAGTTGATAATGTTTTTATTATTTTTTCATCTTTATCAAGTATCGTTACATTTAATTGAAAACCAGGGTCTGATTCTACTCTAAAAATCATTACATTATTATTCATACCAGAACCAGAAGCAATAAAACTAAAACCAGTCAATGATGAAAAAACTGTATTTATCGGATATCGCTTCCCGACTTCGTCAGTTGCTTTTATTGTTATTATCTCTTGCGTTGTTATATAATTACCATTCATATCAGTTCCTATTGCTTGAACATTAACATCAAATACAGTTTGAAATTCTTTTATTAATGCTATCTTTGTTGGATATGAAAATTGATTCGGTCCTGCAAACCAGCCGCCACGCATTACTACATTTGAACCCGAATCATCGGCATCATAAATACGGTAATGACCGATATAAAATGGTGTTTCTAAATCAGATATTTTAAATTGAATTTCTACTTTATCATTTATTCCATCGCCATTTGGAGTAAATGGATTTGGCTTTACGAAAATATCGGAAATCGTCGGGCCTGCTATATTTATTATTAATGATATTGATGCTTCTTTTGACCTATTGCCTGTTCTATCTACTGCATATAATCTTAATAAATATTCTCCTTCACTTAAATTATTCCGATTTATAACATAACTATCAACACCTGATTTATACCATTGTGAAGTAAGAACGATTGTTTCACCTAATGTAACATTTATTGGATAAATTGTTATCGTAACAGTTGCACCTTCATCGTTTTCTATTAATTCAAAATATAATGACGCTGTATCTTCATAGCCATCGCCATTTGGTGAAAATGGATTTGGTATTGCATATACATTTGTTATTATTGGTTTTATAATATCTGTTGCATAAGGTCTATATTTAATTAGTATTGTATCATTCATCTGACTGAAATAGCCATTATTATTTAAAGCACGCGAAGAGATATAATAGTCTGCTGTATCACCTTTAAATTCATAATAATAATACCAGCGTTGTGTGCCTTTGTTATAATATGGTTTTGCTACTATTTTATTACCTGTTCCTGTATCTATCCATAATTCTATTCCAATTATTTCTCCTTTATCTGTTAATGCCTCGCCTTCCACTATCACATAAGTATCTATTATTACCTGTTCATTTATAAAGGAAGTAATCTTTGAATAAAATTTTGTCGATGTATCTATTGCATTTGTATCTGTTATTATGATTAAACTACTTTTTTCATATAAATTATCAATATTATAAATAGAATTACTAAATGAAAAACTATATGTATCTAAATAAGCCTGTATTTTATCGCCTGCTGATATATCCGCAGATGTTTTTAAAACTATAATATAATCTATATTATTATACACATCACTATCAGGTAAAGTTAAATTTAGATTATCAAAATAAGCATTATAAAAATCCCATCTATTAAATGCTTTTATAAAACTATCTGTATTTATATCAAACAATACCTCTTCAGCACTTCGCTTCTTCCATAATGTTATTCCTGCTCTTGAATCACTTAATAATCTGCTACTTAAATCATTCTGACTAAATCCTGTTGTTTGTTCAAAACTTACTTTTAATGTATTTAATTTTATTGAACTATTTTTTGAAAATGTATTTATGCCAAATAATGGAATATAAGAATTAGCATAAGAATATTGAGTATCATAAGTTAAATCAGTAATTTGTAAATAAATATTTGAATACAAAGTATCAGTGCTTATGCTTTCTGTTGCTGTTCGACCGCTTAAATTTATACCATTTGTTGGAATTGAAATAGTAAATGAATCACCAACATTTATTTGATTTGATGTTCGTATTACTACATAAAAATTTGTACCATTTGGCAACCCCATAATTGGATATTGCCCAATAATAGGTATATTTATTACACTATCATTTCCTTCGGAAGTAAAATACAAATTCGAAGCAATAGCAACACGCATATCACTTTCATCAAATACTCCGCCTTTTGTTGAACTTGTATCTTCCATATATATTGCTATTCCTGATGTATCATAATTTCCGATATTTTCTAACCATTCGCTTTTAAATGATGATTTATTATGAAATTTTAATGTTAATTCTGTTAAATTCAAATTCGAATTGTAATTATCAATAATATTTATTTTAAAAATTGGGATATTTTTATTAACATCAATGGTAGTATCGGTTGTTGTTAAATCAGTTAATTCAACTTTAAATGCTGGCCCAAGTTTAATAGTAGTATCAATCTCATTTTTATTACCAGCACCATCAAATACTCGAATTATTATTTTTAGATTTTCACTATATTTTGCTGGCTTTATAAAACAAACAAATTTTACTTTATCATCGTAAATATTAGTATCAATTATATCTTCATCAATCAATGGAAAAATACGAGTATTTTGATATATATTTACACCTGATGTTTTACCTTCTGAAATGATAACATTATTACCAGAATAAATATAATAAGGCACAGTATTATAAACATCAGCTAAAAAAATCTCATCAATTAAGAAATCAAATTTACCTTCCGTGCCTTCAGGGTCATCAGCCCAATAATCACCTTTTTCTATTGAATGTGTTTGCCAATCATCATTCTTTTCATCACATTCTTCTTCATCAATTAAACCATCACCATCATTATCTACTCCATCCGAAGCAAATATTGCATTATTCCAAATATTGCCATTATCAATAGAATATTGCACAATATAAACACCAGTTGTATTACCATAAATACTGCTATATGGCGAAGGTGTTGTCGCTATTTCACCATATAATCTATATGTACCTACTGCTGCATCCTCCATTACTTTATCAAGTGAAATTGTGGGAGGCTGATTATCGAATGAAATAATTATGCTATCAATTGTTGTATTATTTGAATAATCAGTTGCTACAATATAAATAGTGCACGGACCATCATTTATTCCCTGATTAACAATTTTAAAACTCCAGGTAGCAAAACTATCAGTGCTAATTGCATTATAAGTATCAGACCAGCCTTCGGATGTTTGCCAGAATATTTTTATTGATTGTATTCCGATACCATCATCTTGCGCTGTGCCTATAATGTCCGTCGCGCGTTTATATATTGACTCTATTATCTTTGTTTTTATTTTTTCCATTATCTCACTATAATTACCTTCTATATAAGCAGTATCACCACCTGTTATAGTTACAAGCGGCAGCATTTCATCATAAATTGAACTTTGACCAAAATAACCTATTGCAAAACAAATTACATTTTCCAGTTTCATTCGTTCTGCTGTTTCTAAATATGAATATTGCGCATAATCCGGGTCGCCATCTATGTCTGCTAATTTATTATCGGTTATAATAACGAAAAATTTTTTTACTCCTGTTCTAAATGGAGCAGTATCTAATGTCAAATGAATTGCTTCAAGTCCCATCTCATCTTCGGCTCCACCATTTTCTGCTTGAATTGTTGCTAACCAACTTTTTAACTGGTCAACTGATGAAGTCATTCCGTAAAAATAAACTACATCAGTATCAGTATAACCTTTATCATTAAATTTAGTTAAACCAAAATAAGCATTTATACCAGCACTTTGCAATCCTGCTGCTAATTTTCCGACATTATTTTTTACATTATTTATTGTGCCTGCCATTGATGCAGTAAAATCGATTAAAAATACAATATCAACATTTGCGATACTCTGGTCAGAATAATTTGATAATACAGAATACATCGGCGGACTAATTATATTTAATTCAGGTGGTGTCTTATCAGCACGATTTATTATTGTGCCAGTTGTTATATCTTTTTGTATATAACCTGTGCTTAATGTAATACTTTCGCCAAATATTTTGACTTTAAATGCATCATTATATGTAATACTATTTGATGTTCTTATGCATAAAAATATTGATGAATCACCAATTGTATCTGGTAATGGAAATGCTTCAGATAATTCAAGTTCTATAAAATAATATTTATCACTACCAGTCCAGGATTTTGATAAATTAACTGGTATAAATAAATCATTTACATCAAGTGTATCATTATTATTTTTATCAACAATTAAACAAACACCATTCTCTGATAATGATAATAAATCATCTTTTGTAAAATTATTAACATTTAAAAAACTAACAACTAATTTTTGCAATGTATAATTATTTCCATTATCTGCAAAATCAATTTTTATAACTGGTATTGTATTTCCATTTGTATATAAATATGTTGTTTCACTTAATAAATTTGTATAACTCACATAAGGATTTGCAGTAAGTGGTCCGGCAATAATTGAACTTAAATTTGATGCATTATTAAATTCAATATCACCAGAATTTATTGCAACATTAAATTGTTTACCTGCGGTTAATGTACTACTTGTTCGTAATGCGATAAAATAATCTATACCTTTATTTGCACCTGTATTATCTGTATTTACATATTCATTATTTCGGAATACTAATTTTATTATTGTATCAGTCTGCCAACTAATACCATCAGCAAGTGAAACAATAGAATCACCTTCATCAAATTCACCATTAATTAAGCCATTATCTTTATAAACCAGAATTCCACTCATTGGCGTAGAATTTATCGGTAATAAATCTGATTTAGTAAATGTGCCACCACTTACAGAAATAAAATTCAAGCGAATAGCGTCAAGAGTTTGACCTGCTGGCCCTGTTATTGCTAATCCAATAATTGGTGTTGGGTCTGATAAAATATCTATATAATCTGATTTTTTTATATCATATAAAGTTCGAAAATCAATAGTAATTGAATCTGTCATTGTATTACCTGCTTTATCAAGTGCGATAGCTGATATACGATATAATCCTTCACCATAACTACTTGCGAGTGTATAACTAAATGTTTGATAATAAGTTTCTGATGATGTATTTGTTGCATTAAAAATACCCTGTGAAATAAAATTTGCACCATTTTTGGTTATTGTATCAACTTCAATTTTTATAAATACAGTATCAATTTTTGATGATTGGTCTCCTATTAAAATACTATCACCATCAACATCATAAGAAACACCTGTAAATGTATATGGTAATATTTCAATTATTGTGTCATTAATAGAATCAATTTTAACATAAGGCGAACTTATATCAAGATATAAATTCAAATACATTGTTGTATCATTTCCTGCTTTATCGGATAGTTTAATTGGTATAAAAACATCACCATCATTTAAATTTATCTTACTACCAGTTGTAAATGAGAATTCAATTGAATTTATTGAACTCCCTTGTTTTATTATTGTATCCGTTCCTAATATATCAAAACTAAATTCAACAGTTATTGTTTCACCTGGGTCTTCTGCTGGATTATAATAAATTTCTATCATTTCATTTTGTTTCACAAATGTATCATTTTCAACCATACTATATGTTGTTGGTGTAATATATTTTTGTGTCCTTATTATAAAATTTTCGCCAATATTTATTGTTGGTGGATTATTATCTATATACAAATTAACATAAGCAGTAGTATCATTTGCACCATCTGATAATATTATTGTAATTGTATCATAAGTTCCTACTGGTGTTGAATAATTTTTATTTGAACTAAAAGTATATGTCGCTTTAATTTGATTAGTTGTTACATTTTCATAAGAAAATCTATCTGAACTATAATCACTATCTTTTAAATCTAAATCAGTATATAATAAAATTGAATTTGTATCATCGACTGGATCAAAATTTATAATTATTACTATTGAATCATTTGCCTTAAAAATAGTATCAGAACCATAAGCAACTGTTGTATCTATATAAACTGATGTAATAATTGGTGGTATATTATCAATTTCTAATTGATAGTATTCAGTATCACCTATATTACCAACTTTATCAGTTGCAGATATTTTTAAATTACCATAATAATTACCTGCCAGAGTATCAGCTGAATTTTTATAAATTATATACCATTTCATGTAGGTAGCATCCGGCGTTATTACTAATGTTCCACCTGCTATATCCGTAGCATAATTAAAATAACCATTTATTTCTTTTAAATCAATTATCGGTGTATCAACTTCCTCATAATATTCGACAGTAAAATAAAAGTTTTCTCCTTGCTTATAAACTGTATCTGCTTTTATTTGCCAGGTTGAATCAGAATATGAAACAAATCCATCTTTTATTATACCTGGTTTTAATGTGTCTGCTATCATCCAGAAACTATCATTATAAATTCCAACATCTGATTGAATTGTTTTATTATCTTCTTCTTCATAAAAAGTAATACTACCTTTTTCTATATAAAAACTAAATGCATCATTCGTTGTTTTATTAACATTTAATCCTTGCCAATATCTTGTATCACTCGTTATACGAACAACAATAAAAAATCTATTTTTATTATTATTTATATCAGGCACTTCGAGTGTATCTGGTGTTAATGTGACTTCTAAACCTGAAACACTCCAACTCGGCACTTTTGATAATACTACTAATCTATCAGTATTAATATTAAAAATACCATCTGAATCACTATCAACCCATAATGATACACCTGAATATGTATCATTCGTTAAAGGTGCAAAATCTTGTTGCATAATTGAACCTTGTTTTTCTTTAAATTTTATTGTTATATTCTGGATTTGAACACCTGTCTCTTTATTATCATACACTTTTATTCCTATTATTGGTATTGGAATTGTTGTATCTGCTTTAACATAAGTATGTGAAGTAATCAAATTTTCGAATTCTAATGGAACTTTAAACTTTATTTCATTTGTCCTTATTGATTCTTTCGCTGTATTTGATGAATATCTTACTCCATTTATCGGTATCATAACCACAAAAGTTTCGCCATATATTATATTGGTATCTGTTTTTATACAAACAAAAAAATTACTCTTTCTCGCTGGTGTATCTGAAATATCTTGACCACTTTCAAATGTAAATGTTAATTGATTATTTATTATTTCCGTTGGTATTGCTGATTCTTTTAATGGTATTCGCTGGTCTATCATTGTATCAAATTGTCCATCAAAATTAACATCAACCCAAAATTGAATGCCACTTGTATCTGAATTTGATAATGGTGCTAAATAAGATAAATTAAAATTATTTTCAAATTCTAATGTTATACCATCAAATGTTTCTGTTGCTCCTTCGCCATCGTTTACTGTTATTTTTATTATTGGTGTTATTTCGCTATTTGCTGGCATTCTAAACCCTTCGGTTACTAAATTTGTTAATTCCGTATTATTTATTACATTTCCAATTATCTTTTTTGTGCTTATATTATTTCCTATTACACCACCTACTGAAAATTTTACACTATTAACTTTTATTTCAGCGTAAAAATCATCACCAAAATCAATTTGTCTGCCTGGATTTATTGTAATAAAATAATCATTACCTTTATTTAAACCTGTATCATTTAGAGGTAAATATATTAAATTTCTATCCTCTGCTTTAACTAAATCAAAATTAAAAGTTATTGGAAAACCATCTGTATCAGGTCCAAACCATCTTATCCCACCTATTTCAAATCTTATTGGACTATCGGTCGATGCTTCGAATAAGCCATTGCCATTCGCATCACGCCACAAACATACACCACCATCTGTATCACCTGTTAATTCTGCTAAATCCCATTTATTAAAATTTATTGTTCCAGTATCTTTAAATACTATTCGTAATTCCTTAAAATATATCTCATCATTATAATTTGAATTTACATTTATTCCGATTATTGCTAATGGTGAATTGCTTGTTGAAAACTTTTGTTCAACTTCTGTTAAATCACTAAATATTACAGGCACGCCAATGGTTAATATATATGAAGTATCATATACATCTGTATCTGATTGACCGTATTGAAATTCTATATCACCACCTTCTATTGATATTTGAAATTCTGTCCCCATCTTTGCATCTGTACTTGTTTTTATTATTATAAAATAATCTATAAAACCTTCATCTACATCTTCTATATCAAGTGGGGTAGCAAAAGTGAAAAATGCTGTTGTATCATCTATCCAATATGGTGCTATCACTGTTTGGATTTCATCTATTTCTTTTTCAAATATTCCATTATTATTTACATCATACCATATCTGTATTCCACTATTTTTATTCGTTGTTAATTCTGCTATTACACTACTATCACTACAATGAATCTTAATTGAATTTATTTTCTGAATACCACCATCACCATCTTTGATATTCAAACCAAAAATCGGTATATAATCAGAACCTGCATCAACTATCTGGCTTTGATATGTTAAGTCTTCTATTTTTAATGCTGT
>DAONJL010000004.1:19142-45415 GCA_035405645.1 bacterium
GTGACTGAAGAAATAGTAATCCAGGAAGAATAAAATCTTGTGGCTGCATCAGCATCGTAGCCACTAAATACTTGATAGTATACATGACTATCATTATCATATATATATATCTTTGGGTCAATACCATCTAATACTATTGGGTCGCCAAATGCTACTCTAAATTTATCGCCATTATCTGCTGTCGCACTTGTTCGAAATACTATAAAAAAATCTGCACCTGCATTTTGTCCTTCATCATCAACTGGTATTATTGCAGCAGTTGTATCTTCTAATAATAAATGGACGCCTGGATGATTTATTCCCCAGAACATATTTTTTGTCGAACCAATATATCCATCTCCATTTGGTGTAAATTCAAGTGGTATAAGTATATCTATGTCAGGATCAAATTGTCCATTCGTATTTCTTGAATCATTATCATTATCTTTATAAATTGCTATTCCACTATATTTATCTGCTGTTAATTCTCGCAAATCTTCTGCTGTAAAACTATCAGGTCTGTCATTTGGGCGCTCTAACATAAAATCAAGCATTGATAAATTTAAATTAGCACCACCTGACCAACAATTCAAACCAACTACACTAAATGGTTCACTTAATTTTGTTACTTCATTATTTGTTACCTGGTCATAAAAAATCACTGGTGGATTGGCTACATATATACCATTCATATTATCATACCAATTGCTTTGCATACCACCAGAAAAATAAAGACCACTATCAGGTATCCACGCATTAAATTGTGCACCAAAATTATATTTATCACTCATTAAAAACATTATCCATAAACCTTCTTTATGTGTTAATGCACGCCAACCCGCGGGTTTGTATTTTGCTCCTATTAAATCATTACCTTCTGCTTCTTCATTTTCTTCACTTACCAATCCTTCTTCTGTTTCACTATCAGACACATCACCGTTTAATGAACCATCATAATAAGGTAAAATAAAACCATTTTCAAATTCTAAACTTATTTTCCAAATATTATTTGAAGAATCTACTAATTCCCAGCGTGAATAATTAGGTGATAGTGGAATTAATTCGTCATTATAACTAAAATATTTCTTATCACTTTTATTATACCAGACTGATATTCCACTTAATAAATCATTTGTTATTGGTCTTAAATCTCTTGTTGGGTCAAATTCTTGAATACTCTGAACATATAAATCAATCTTTGTTAATGCTGTTTTTGGCGAAACTGTTGATGGACCACCTAATAAAGGCACAAAAAACATAAAATTCGGAACAAAATCTAAATCCTGACCATCATTTACTTTATAAAATGGTGATGAAATTAAGGCGTCTGAAACATCATAACCTTGATATGGTTCTAATTCTATATTATGATTCTGTATACAGGTAACTAATGATATTGAATCACTTTTAACACTTTTTGAATGTGTCCATAATAAATTCGTTCTTTCATACGGCACTATCTTAATTCCTGTCTCTGGTATTTCAACATAAAATATATCACCAAAACCTACATAATTTGCATTCGGTAAATCTGGTATATCTGGATTCCCCCAGCCTTGATTTGTTGTTATTGTTATAAAATATTCGCTATTTAAACTATAATCCATTGGTATATAATGATTTATTCCAGTTATATCTACTTTATAATATGGTATATCATTAACTGTTATTTCTACACCATTTATTGTTGGATTCTGTGAATCACTTATATCTATCACAGTTGGCAATGATGATCTTCCCTTACTTTTTAATTTTTGGTCTTCGTCTGGATTAAATTTGCCATCACGATTTTTATCGTAATAAATAGCAACTTCATATAAATCACCAAATTGATCATATTTTGAACCACCAGGTATAAATTTACCATTTACAGGATGAAACAATAATGTCAAACTACTTAATTTTTCGCCATTTGATGCTGCTGCTCCAATCTTAAATATTGGAAATGGTCCTGATTGTGCGCCTAATATATCGCCTGAACTTGTTGTAGTTTTATTAACTTTCCATTCTGTTGCTACTGCTGCTGTTTTTGGCTGTGGGTATGCCGGCACAAATGTATTTGTTATACCTCCAAATGAATAATATATTCTTACAAATGTTGCTCTGAAATATCTTAATAATTGTGTTGTAGATATATTTGCTTTATCGCTTAATATTACATAAATACTTAAATAACCTGTCGAATTTTCTGCTATTCCTAAATTTAATGGACCTAAATTATTTGTTGAACCTGAAGGAACTATCTCAACATCACCATTTATTGCAAATGGAACAGTATCAACAAATTCATCAACATCCGCTCCTAAGGTATCAAAACAATCAGAAAAATTCAAAGTGCCAGTAAATGATATTGTTACTGTATCAACTGTAATCGGTCCTGTCTCATTATTCACTATCGATACTGCAAATAACCAGACAGAGCCTTTTGGTATTGTGCCCTGGCCACTTGTAGTTAAATCTGTCACTGATACTGTGAGCCCAACTCCAAATAATAATGAAATTTTAAATATTATTATTATACTTATTATAAAAAATAACTTATACATTTTCATTCTTCTTTTTCTCCTTCTTCGGTTTTATTGTATATGTTTGTCTTTTCAAGTATATCCATAGCACTCGAATAAAATACATTTATATTTTCATCTGCTATTTTTTCTTTTTCTTCGTATATACTAACACTTATATTTATTAGTCCACTGCGCCTCTTTATTTTTTCTAAACTTAATTTTAATTTTACTTCGCCTTTCTCATCTGTGCTCTGTTCTATCTCATTTTCTTTGCCTATTATTTTTTCTTCTGCTTTTATTTTAAATCGAACTGGATAATTTTTTATCGAATTATTCTCTTTTATATTTATTATCTTTACTTTTATATCTACTCCTTCGCTCTTTAAAACCTTTTTTACATTGCCACCTTCTACTTCGATTTTTACTGGCTTCTTTATCTTTATCTCTTTTATTTCTTTGATTTTTCCATTCTCTTCTATTATTGAAAAATATATTTTATTAATTAATTTTTTTGTGTTCGATAAATCTAAATCAATCTCTTCTTTTATTTCGCTATTTATTGTTTTTAATTTTATTCTTTTGTTTTCTTCTTTTGTTAATGACTTTTTATTTAAAGCATATACAAAAAATATATCTTTATCATTCTTTTCTACTTTACCATTTATTATTAATTTCATCCAATCTAATATTTCACTCCCATCAAATTTTGTTGCTTTATTTTTATCATCACTTATTTGCAAATCTTTCAGTTCGAAAGCATTTAGCACATTTAATATAAATAATAATATCACAAAATATAACTTAAACTTCATAATAATAATCACTTTCCTTTTAATATACTCTTATTATTGGAGACTCTGCTATTTCTGTTAATGTTCCACCGCTACCTTTTGTTTTGATTGTAAATTTATAATTATCACTCATTGAAGGTGCAATCGCATTTCTATATGAAATACCTAATTTTTTGCCAACATCAAAATTTATTAAATTTATTGTTATTGTTCTATTATTTAATGACCAGGATATATTAGCACCAGTATATTTTGTGACTACCACCTGTCCAGGTGCTAAATTTGTTGTCCTTGGCATTGTCCAACTCTCTGGTATGTCTAATGTTAGTTGACCATTACTTAAATCCTGTGTCGCTGTAAATACTATTTTTATCTCTTTTACTTTGCAGCCTGCCTTGAATGAAGATAATCCCTCTATTTTAGCAGAACCTGAACCATCTACCCCATTTTCTGATGGTGGATTAAAATAAGTATATAAAAATGTAGACCATTGTGTAGTATCATCAAATTCACGGCTTATATAAACATCACTATCTATAAAATTATCTTCGCTGATTGGAAAAAATATTGATAAGCCATTTGAATTTGTTGCCGATGGACCACATTTACTTAATATAACAGCATTACGAACTCCTCTTCTAACTTCATTTGCTGCATTTACTACATCTCTGTCTGGCATACCAGATGAGATTATTTTACTCATTAAATGATAAATGTCAATATAATCAGAATTTTCATAACTTTTTGCTGCTTCTCTTGCTCGCTGAATAAATTGCCATCTATTTGTATTTGTTGTTGATTCAACAAAATTTTTTATTTTAGTATTTAACTCATCGATTTTAGTCAAATCAATTGCTGAATATGTTATATCCAATTCGCCTGCCTGCAATATATAATATTCATAATATTTTTGAACTATTAATCTTGCTAAACCTTTTGCACTTAATGTTGGTCGCCGAACTAATTCTTTTAATATATAATGATAAGGCCAACCATCGCCAGGTTCGGTTTGTTCGGACGCTACCATTACATTTGCTAAACTCTTTATTTCTGTTGCTACTTCTACCATTCCCATTAAACAGGCATCAAAAGCAATAATATCTAATTTACCATCATCTCCAATAGTATTAGAAATTGCATTTGAAATCGCCTCTTTTACTTCATCCATTGTAAGCCAATCATCTTCGTTTTCATCATAACATACTTGCTTTGCTGTCTTTTTAACTCTCTTGCGCCAGCCATCACCATGATTCCATAATACTAACATATATTTATCTGCTGGATAATTAGAAATCGCCCATTCAATAAAATCTTGTAAAGTTTCTGGAGCACCCATATTTAATTTACCACAATCTTCAATTGGTTCGCTATCAAGCGTCAAACCCTTTTCTATGTAATACCGCATTGTATTTTCTGTCGTTCTATCAATTTGCACAACAATATTCACTTCACTAGTCGAACCAATTGCAGCCATTTCTAAAAAATCAGCATTTGCAAATGGTTCTAAATCATTATCACCATCAAGATAAACCATTATTGTCCATTGCTGTGCTTTTATTATTGGCGATAATAGAAAAAACAAAAAAATAACAAATAATAATTTTTTCATTTGTTTTTACTCCTTTTTTTATTTTGCTTATTATTTTTTATTTCACTTTTTATCTCTTTTATTTCACTCATTTTAAAACTTTCATCTTTTAATGTCTTTGAAATTATAGCCAATATTTCTTTTTCTGATATTTTATTTTTGTTTTTGTTTATAATTTCTTTTAATTCTTTTATTAATGCCTCGATTAATAACTTTCTATATATTTTTTCAAAAACTTTTTTAAATTCCTGTATAAAAGCTTTTATAAAACCTTCTACATAGCCTTTAATAAATGCTTTTTCTTTCATATACTCTAATGCTTTAAAAAAATCTATTTTTTTATAGCTGTTACTATTTCTTTTTTGTCCTCTCTTTTTTTCTATTTTTACCATTTTTCTTTTCCCTTAACTCTTTTATTATTTCATTTATCTCTTTCATCTTCATTCCTTTTGCCTTTAAGACATCTTCTATTTTTTTTAATGTCTCATTTCTTCCTTTTTCTATTCCTACTTCTATTCCTTCTCGCTTTGCATAATTTATACTTGTTATATAATCTAATCTTGCTTTTTCGCGACTATTTATTAACTCTTGTCGTATCTCTTTTAATCTCTTTTTTTCTATTTTCACCATTTTTCTTTTCCCTTAACTCTTTTATTATTTCATTTATCTCTTTCATCTTCATTCCTTTTGCCTTTAAGACATCTTCTATTTTTTTTAATATCTCATTTCTTCCTTTTTCTAGTCCTTCCACTAGTCCTTTTTCTATTCCTACTTCTATTCCTTCTCGTTTTGCATAATTTATACTTGTTATATAATCTAATCTTGCTTTTTCGCGACTTTCTATTAACTCTCGCATTCTTCTATCTGATAATGCTTCTTTCATTGTTTTTAATGCCATTATTATCACCTCCTCATTTTGAACCTCTGCTGGTAATGCGTTTATTTGCTTATAAAATTTCTCACCATTTTTTATTACAAATAGCCATTTCTCAATATCTTTCGCAAAATGTTTCTTTTTCATTTCAATAAATTTTTTTAATTCTATTATATGAATTTCCTGTATATCTGTTAATTCCTGATTATTTTCAATTTCTTTAAATCTAAATATACTATGATATTTTTCTGTTTTCAATAAATTAAAATCTAATATAGATATCGAAATTGTCTTTTTTATATCTTCATAATCACTGCCTTCTTTTAATTGATCTATATATAACTTATCTAAATAAAATATTATTCGTTCTATATACGATGGCACTGGATTTATCTGCATTTCTATATTATATTGCTTTTCACTCTCATCTTTTGCTTTTATATCTAATATCGTTAATTTATCATCTATTTTTTTTCTTATATTTATTGGATTTAATATTTTTACTTCCTTTATTTTTTTCTCTTTTTTTAAATCTAATATTGCATTAAGTAATGAAATTAATATTTCTTTTTTCTTTTCATTACCAAATACATACTTAAATATTACATCATTTTTAAAACCTTTAAATTTTTCTGATAATATCATATTTATTCACTCGAATAATAAATTTGTGTCTTCTCAATTAAATTTTCATTCTCCGTAAAGAAAATTACAAATCTTATTTTTTGCTCTTTTTTATTTTCATCCTCTATTACTGCTTCTAAATTTGTTAATCCTACTTTTGTTGGTATTTTACTTAAATCTAATTTATACCTTACATAACCTTCATTATCAGTGTATTGTGTTTCAACATTTACATAATTCCTGATTTTATTATCATTTATTTTAAATTGAATTTTATAATCTGATAATGGCAAATCATTATTTAATACTCTTACTTTTATTTCTTTTGTTTCATTTTTTAATACTTTTATTGTTGTGTCTGTTATTGCTATTATTTTTATATTATCTTCTTTTACTCTTTTTAAATATATTTTTTCTGAATAATTCTTATATCCAACTTTATCTATTGCTGTTATTTGTATATAATAATTTTTATTTTGTGCCAGACCACTTAATGTATATAATGTTAATTTCTGATTTTTTAGTTTTGGCTCTGTCTTATAATTTATTATTTTTTCTTCATCTAAATTCGTTCCATATTTTATTTCATAGCCTACAAAATCATTATTCGTATTTGCGGTCCAACCTAATATTACATTAGCACCACCATCATTTATACATCGAAAATTCTCAATCTTATCAGGCACTCTTTTATCTATCTTAAATGAAAAATAATTATTATTATTTAATAATTTTATTCCATTTAATTCAACAAAATAACTTATCTTTGTTTCATCTTTTATTCTGGTGTCATTATTCAAATTTATTAGTGCATAAACAATATTATTTTCTTTTGACATCTTTTTCCTTATTTGATTTGCACCTTCTGGTAAGGTATCAATTCCATAACATAAATATGCTTCTTCATTTTCATATAATTGTCTTGTAAATTCAAATGTTATAAATATCTCACCAGCCTGTAAATATTCTGTTCCATCAAGTTTAATTGCTTTATTTATACCATCAGTTGCAGGGTCTTCAAACGGTATCATTGTTATTGTATTTATACAAAATGTATTTGAAAAATCAGATATATTTCCTACTTTATCTACACTCGCTATTGCAAATGTATATTTAGTGCTATCTTCTAAATTTGTTAATAATACTATACTTTTTTTATAATTTGTCATTCCTATTAAATTTGTGAAATAATTTGAATTTTTTGTTAATTCTTCATTTCCTTTTGCATAATATATTCGATACTCTTTAAATTCTTCTTTATAAATCTCACTTATTGGTTGCCAACTTAATACAATAAATAAATTTGTTGATTGTCCTGTATCAAATCTAAAATTTGATACTGCTGGTAATGGTTCAGTATCTATTTGTATTTTATATGGTTCCATTGTTATGTTTTTATATACATAATTTTTATATAAAAATTCAAAATATATTATGTCATTATTTTTTTGCGGCGGTATTTTATATTCATAAATATAATTACTCTTTTGGTTCGGCATAACTAAATTTGTTTCGCTCTCATTATTTTTATAATAACTTAATATTATGTTGGTATCTGGTATCTCATTTGTCACTATGGTTATGGTTATTGTATCGCCTTTTAATTTTTTCACTTCAAAAAATTCGCTAATATTATTTTCGCCATCACTTGCATTTATATTATTTAATTCTAATGACGGATATGTCTTTATTGTTAATGTATCTGAAATTGTCCAATTACCATAATTATCAAATACTGCTACTCTTATATTATATGTCTCCTCACTTTCTAAATTTGATATTTTTACTAATTGTAAATTCTTATTCTTTAATTGTGGTATTGTTTGATAATCTAAATAACTTGAATTTATATCAACACTATTTTTTGAATAATAAATTCTAAATTCTTTGAAATCAGCATCATTCATTCTTATTGGTTGCCAATTTATTATGGTATAATTTGAACCTGTATTTACTTCTTTTAAATTTCGAACTGTATCACATTGACTTTTTATTACATAAAAATAATTATAATCATCTCGTATAAAATAATCTCTATATTTTATTAAAAATCTTATTTGCTCTTCTGTTATATTTGTTGTTGTGATTGTAACTTGATATTGATTTGAACTAATCTTATTCATTGGTAGTGAATCACCTATTGTTGAAGCAACAGAATAATCTTTTGCACCTTTTAAATAATATAAGTATAAAGTGTCATTACTTGTAATTCCTGATGTTAAAATTGTTATTATTATTTCGTTATTATAGCCAATTGTCTGACCATTTGTTTCTAATGCCTGTGTTTCTATCGCATTATTTAGATATATTTTTTCAATATTCACTTTATCTTTTGTTCGACACACTTTTGTATCTGATAATGAATAGTTTAATACTTTATCAAAAATACCTATGCAAAAATAATATGTCTCGCCTGCTTCTAAATTATTTATCGAATATAATGTTGTCTTTGAATTCATTAATTTCTCATCAAGCAAATATTCACTATTAATTGTTAAATTATCATCTTTTGAATAAAATATTTTAAAATATTTAAAATCATCTTCTTGAATGAACGGTAATGTCCATTTTAACACTACATAATTTTGACCTATACTTAATATATCTAAATTTGTAACTTTATTTATTGCTTTTCCATCTATATTAAATACATAAGTTTGAAATAAATATTGCTCATTCGCAGTAAGATTATCTATTTTATCTTTTCCAGAAACAACTAAAACTTTAAAATATATTTTATCATTATCATTTACAAATGATTCTGGTATTATAGCATAACCTTCATAATATTCATTATTTGCACTTATTTTATTTAAACTAATAAAAGTGTCATTAACAGAACCTAAACCATCAGGTTCTATATTTTTTCCTACGCTTAAATATAACATTGTATCGTATTCAAATTTACCATTTATTTTTACTTCTACTCGTATATTAGTATCTTGTAAATAAGAACTCATATTTGGAAATTCTATTGTATTTGTTCCATCAGAAACAATTAAATTTTGTAGAATAGATTGATTATTTCTTTTACCAGCACTTGATAAAAAACTAACCTGCCAATCACTTTTTTTATTTGTATCAAGATAACTATTACCAAAATAAATTCTATTTAATGATGTTCCACCCCAAAAATTTATATGACCTTCACTGCCAGTATCTAACCATATTCCTGTCAATACTAATGATAAATCTGTATCTGAACTATAATAATTAGCTATATTTTCGTTCAGTTCTGTTTTAAATATTATTCCATCTAATTTTTCATTTACATTAGTTATCTCACTCGATAATGTTAATACTATTCCATCTGCTTTTTTTATTTCTTTCACACCTACATATATATCTCTATATCCATTACTATTTAAATCCTGATAATCATCTGATTCTGTTATACCATCGCTAAAATGAACTACTGCATATTCGCCTTTTGATAATATTAATACTTTTTGTGCTAATTGCATTGGCTCATACTCTGATAATATTGTTAAATATACTTTCGATAAATCAATTGGTCCTTCTTTCACATATAATTCTATCCAATCTATTTTTTTATCTGTATATGAATAATTTATTTCAGAAATAACTAATGTTCCAGTCTGCGTTGTAATTGCTGATATCGTATCACTTTTTTCATTTTCTATATTGTATTTATCTTCTACTGTTATAAAAAATGAATATTTTTTATTTGGTAATAATTTATCAATTACTATATTATTTGTAGTAATATTACCTAAAAATGGATTATTAGCATTTGTTATTACATTGCTTGCAAAATTAACTTCATCGCCTTCTGAATAATATATTTTATAAGTCTTAAAATTATCTGTATAAGCATTATTTAATTGCTGCCAATTTAATCTTAATGATGTGCCCTGTATATTATCAATTGATAAATTTGTTATCTTTGGTATTAGTTGTCCACGAATCATAAAACGCCACGGTATTTCATCATTATAATACATTACATCATTAACACATATTCCAAATTGATAAACTGCACCATCCTTAAATTCTTTATCACTTGTTGGTATTACTGCTCTACCGCTCGTGCCTGATAATAAAACAGGCACTGAACGCTGGTCTGCATTTATACCATTTGGTCCATCAGGAAAACCATCTACATCATAATAAACTCGCACATTTGCACTTTCTGGGCTCTGTGTTTTTACTTCAAAATATATCGTTATACTTGCATAACCTAATATACCTTCGCCTGAAAAATCTGTTATATAATTTTTACCATCGGTTATCTGTTTTACTTCTGCACCTGAACCAAATAATGTTGTTGCTGATACTATTTCTGATAATTCACTTTCCTGTCCAAGGTCATCAATTGAACTAACTCGAAAATAATAACTTGTTGATTGACTTAAATTTATTACACTGCCATAATTCTCGGTAAATTCCTGATATTTATTTGCTTTTGTGATGTTCGTATCATTTCCATAATATACTCGATATTTTACTACATCTGTATATCTTGATGGTATTGTCCAGTTTAATTTTACTGAATTTTTGCCTATACCACTTACTTTAATATTTTCTGGAACTGGCGAAAATGAATCAATTTTAAATTTATAATCTATTCCTTTCTTTTGACCTTTATAATAAATATTAAAATAAATTACATCATCATTTGAATATTCTGTTTTTGATAATTGAACCTGCCATTTTTTATTTGAATAATTTGCTGTTATTATTTTTGCATTACCACCTGTTGGCAAATTATTTTTAGCCCAATACACTTTTACTTCATCACCTGAATTTGAATTTGCTATCTCAAAACTTATTGTTATATCTTCATCTTTTAATCGTTCATCATTTGTAAAAGTATTGATTGTATTTGTTCCATCACTTGCTGTTAAAAATTCTATTTCACCTGCACTAATTTCACCTGTTAATGAAACAGGTCCAAAAATTGATGTTGGTCCTAAATCACTTTCATTACCAAAATCATCTATCGCTGTTATTGCTATATAATAACTTTTTCCTGCTACTAATTCATCGCCTTCATTATATGTCGAAAGTGTTGCACTTGTTATATTTTTATCTGTTATATCTGTTTTTTCCGGTCTTAAATTTTCTACACTATTAAACTTATAGTCCTGTATATAAATTAAATATCTATTAAATCGCGGTGAACCGCGAAGTTTATTCCAACTAATATAAAAACTTTTTTCATCTGCACCTATTGCATTTACATTCGTTATTGAATTTGGTTTTGTTGTACTATGATATGGTGTGCCAACAAAATAAGGATCTGGCTTGCTCGTCATCTCAAATACTTTCTTAAATTCTCGGGCATATTCTCTTGCTAATGCAGGATCTTTTACTATCACTAAATTTTCTGCATATTCCATTGATGACATTGCTGATTGATTCATTGAACCTGTAACTACATATTCTAAATCTATTACATAATATTTGTGATGCATTGTTGAAAAGTTTGCATCTTTTCTTACATCAATTCCATTATTTAAATATATTTTTACTACTGATGGGTCATATTCATAAATTGAACCACCTTCATATACACCTTCAACTATTGCACCACGATTTTTTGCTTCTACACAAGCTTGTGCATATTCTGCAACTTTCTGCTTATTAGTTAAAAATAATATTGATTTTTTTGCCTGTTGTAATAATGGTAATAATTTTGTAAAGCCCGGATTATCTTCTGGCGAAAAATATATTTCCACTGTTTTTCCATTTATTTCAAATTTATTATTTGTTGTCGGTGTTTTAATATTATAAAAATTTCCAGCCCATAATGAATCAAATTTCTTTTTATATAAATTTGTTATTCCTGTATGATAAAATACCAATGAATTATTATTTTGCTGTGAATAAGCACCATCAGTCCAGTTCGTTGAACCTGTTATTATTTTTGCATTTGCTGTACCTGCATCTATTATTATTAATTTATTATGCATTAAGTTATATGTGCCAGTCGGATCTGATGCATCATTCTTTTTTGGTATGCCTGCTGCTAAATACGGAGAAAAAGGTTCATCATTATCACCTAATACTCGAACACTTATTCCCTGATTATATTTTAAATTTATTGCCTGAACAATTAAATTATGTGAACTTTCGCCCCAGGAATATGATGATATATCTATGCTTTTTTTAGCGGTTTTTACTATGCTTTCTATATTTTTTTCAAAATCAGAATTATATTCATTATTCTGAGGTGTAAAATATACATCCCAAAATTTTGCGCCATTTAGAAGCGTTTTAAATGATATTATTATTAGAATAAATATTATTAAATTTTTCATAATATTTATTAAAATTTTAATTAAAGAAAAAACATATTGTCAATATATTTTTGTATTAAATTAAAAATTAAATTTCGCTAATTTTTTTAAAACCTATTTTTTAAAATTTATTTTCTTCATTCTAAAAAATATTTTTTTTAAATACATAATTTTTATTTTGCTATCCACCACCAAATGGTTTTATTATTTCTATTACATCATCTTGATTTATTTTTATCTCATTATAATCTTCTCTTTTTATTATCTCATTATTTTTTTGAATTGCAAGCCACTTATCTGTAATTTTTAATTTATTTAATAAATCAAACACAGTTAAATTTTCTTCAATAAAAAAATCTTCGCCATTTAATTTTATTTTTATCTTTTTATCAAGCATTCAATACTTTTGCCTCCCAATCTTTCCATACTGGTTCGTATCCTATTTTTCTTATTTGTTCTGCTATTTCTTTTATTGTTCTATTATCAACTACATTAAATTGCGTGCCTGTATTAATCTCATCACAATAATATGCACCTGGATTTGTTTTCGAGCCTGCTGATATATTTGTTACGCCACATTTAATTAAACCATCGCGTAATTTTGGTGCTTCACGCGTTGATAAATATATCGGTGTATCATTAAAAAAAATTCGTAAAGCACAAATAAGTTGTGTAAATTTTTTATCTGAAATCATATTATTTGTTTTAAAATTTACTCCTGCATCTCTATATCGTGGCAAACTAACAGTAAATAAAACTCGCCAATATTTTTTTATTAAATATTTTAAATGATAAACTAAGTAAAATATATCTTTTTGCCAATCAGCAAGACCAAGTAAAAAACCAATACCAACTCTTCTAAAACCAGCACATGCACCACGGTCTGGTGTATTTATTCTAAAATTAAAATCTTTTTTCATCCCTGTTGGATGCAATTTTTGATATTCATTTTCTAAATAAGTTTCTTGATATATAACTAGCCCATCTGCGCCTGCTTTTACTAATTCTCTATATACTTCCTCTTTTTGTGCTTCGATTTCTATTGATACTGATGCTGCTAATTCTTTTGTATATCTTATTATCTCGAAAATATAATTATTATCAAACAATCTACTATCACTTCCTGCGACAAGTAAAATATTTTGCATTCCTTCTGATACTAAAATTTCTAATTCTTTTTTATATTCTTTTATCGTTAATCTTTTACGAATTATTTTATTATCTCTGCGAAATCCACAATACAAACAATTATTCTCACAATAATTTGATAAATATATTGGCGCATATAAATGAATAGTTAAACCAAATCTTTGTTTTGTTATTTTATTTGCAAGTTGTGCTAATTCTTCTAAATGCTGTTCACCTATATCTGATATTAAAACAGCAAAATCTTCTATCTCTAATTTTTTCTCTGTCGTTAATACATTATAAAAATCTATTTCTGTTGCATTTTTTAATATCTCTTTATATTTTTCAATTTCTAAATTATGTATTATTTCTGAAAACATAATAAAAAACTATTTTGGTAATATTTTTATTTGCCCTTTTACAGGGAAACCACAATCAGGACAATAATTATACTCAGAACTAAATAATTTACCGCAATTTAAACATCTAATTATTTCTGGATTCTTTTCTTTTACAAATTTTTCTATTTTTATTCTTTTCTCTTCGCCAAATGAAAATGATAAAGCAAATGAATAATAATCATCATAAGAAAAATATTTTATTCTTGATATTTTTAATTTAAAATCATTATATAAAAAATTAAAGCCAAAATTTATATTCTCGTCTCGATTATTATAACCAGCATTAATTTCGTAATATTTCAAAAAATTTATTTTTGTCCCAACTGAACTAAAAAATTTTTCATTGCGAATTTTAGTTGAACTAAAAAATAATGCAACTTTTATTTTATTTGAAATATGTGGAAAATAATTTAAACCCGCTGAGGTCATTAATGGCATTTCTTTTTCTTCGCTATTTATTTTTATTGGATTACCAAGATTTAAAACTGTCACACCAAAATTAAAATTATTATATAAATTATATAATACACCAACATCAAAAACTATTTTATTATTTTTATTTTCTGAATTTTGTTCTGATGATAACAACTTAAATGATACACCTGAAAAAAATTTTTTATATACTCGTGAACCTACTGAAATTAAATAAATTATATTATCTGGATACTCATTGATTTTCTCGTTTTTATTAAAGCCACTAAAATAATATGTATCTGCAATATTATTTTTTTGAAAGCCAAAAGAAAGATATGAACTTTTTATTGGAATTGATAATACTATTGATTGATTTTTCTGACGCTGAAATAATGAGATATAATTAGCAGAAAAATAATTTTGCACTTTTTCTGGTAATAATGCAGGATTAATAAATAACAATGAATTATCAGTATTATAAGAAAAATTAGAAAAATTTAATGAAGAAAAATCTGGCTCAAAAAAATATGTTGCAAAATTAAAAGCATTATCTGCAATTAAAAAAGAATATGCGATAAAAAAAAAAGAGATAAAAAAAATTATTCTCATAAATATTTAGTAAGTAAATTTCCAAAAATTGGGGTAAGTATCTTTGCTACAAGTCGGTCATTTAAATTATACCCTGTGCCATCTGATTTCCCGGTTAACCGAAGCGCACCAATGATTGAACCATAAGCAGAAATCGGAACTGACATTATATAACCTGGTCTTGGCACATCAGTTAAAATAATTGAATTTATTTGCACTGCTCTGCCTGTATCTCCTTCACTAACTGGAACTTTTATAGTTGCTGTATCTTCCTGTGAAATAAAGCCAGTTCTATCATAAGCAATAAGTGCTCTTAATTCTGAACCATCTTCAGTTAATAGAAAAAAAACAACTTCTCTTGTCTTAAATACTTTTAAACAGGTTTGAACAACTTCTTTTAAAAAATCTTCGTAATTATCTACTGAGATCATTTTTGTAGTTGAATCAATCATATTATAAAGTAATTCATTAGTTAATGCTTCGATTGTGCCTTCTGCTTTTTTCTTTTCTTTTTCTGCTATTTCCCTTAATATATTTTCTCGTGCTTCTTTTACTATTATATTTTTTCTTTGTTCTAATGTTTTATTTATTAAAGAAACTAAATCGTGATTCAAATAAATACCTACAAAAGAACCAATAATTAAAACAACAATAGCAATAAAAATGATTGATTTTTTAAAATCAAAAACAGCATCATACATTGAATCTTTAAAATAGCCAATTCGTAATGTGCCTAAATTTTCATCATTATATTTTAAAGGGAAACCGATATCAAGTATCTTTCGTTTTGAAACAAGTAAAAATATCTCTTTTTTAAATCGAAATTCTAATTCTTTATCTGTTGAAATTTTTATTATTCTTGTTATATCCTCTGATTTTAATTCATCACTAAAACTCTGAACAACTGCATTTTTATCAAGGTCTAATACAATAATATAAGCGATACCAAATTGATGTGAAAAATTAATTACCAAATTATCTACATTTGATTGTAAAGAAGCAAAATCTTCTTTTAATAAAATAGATGAATTTGATAATGCAATTAAACCTGGTAAAAAATTTATTACTTGCTTATCTGTTAATTTGGTTAAATAATTATGACTATAAAGTATTACAAGTAATAATTGGACTAAAACTATAACACAAATAAAAATAATTATTTTATAAAGAAAATGTTCGTCTTTTTTATTTTCCATTTATTTACTTGCCTCCTTAATCAGAGACAGTAATATAATTTTTTATTTTTTCGTATTTATTTTGAAAATCAGGAACTTTTAACAAATCTTCAATTGTCTTAAAATTTCCATATCTCGTCCGATATGCAACAATCATTTGTGCATCTACTGTATCAAGTCCTAATAAATTTTTTAACATATTTATATCTGCTTTATTTATATTTAATTTGGGCTGTTGCTGTTGCACCGCTTCATCTTTTTTATGTGGTTCATTTAATGCTGAATATGTAAAATTTACTGGATTTTCTATTCCTATTGTCATTATTTTTGTTAAATAATTATCTACATAATTTTTATTTACACCATTTGAAATTAATATTTCGCGAACTGTATTTATATCTTTAAAATATTTTATTTCATTGCGGACTTTTAATAACTGCTGTGCTATATTATAAGAAATAAATGGAATTTTTACTAATTCATCAACTCGAACTGTATTTATATTTACTGTTAATTCAGCTTTTTTTGATAACTCTTCATATAAATATTCAAATTTTGTTATTGGTGAAAGTGAACCTTTATAATTTATTATTATTCGTTGTATATCATCAATTGATAAATATGGCATTTTAAATATTTCTTTGTATTCAAAAATAGCATTTGCAAGGGCTATTGCAAATTCTTCATCTTCTACCCATTCTGGTAGTGATTTCTGTATTTTAAAACCTGTTTGTGTCATTCTATTTTTTTCTATTATTTTATTCTGTATTTCTGGCATTATGATTGATAAATAATAATTTGCTATATCTGTTAATGATGATATATTTAGATTTAATTTCTTTTCTGAAATCTCATCATATTTTTTTGAAAACTCTTCTTTTAATTGTGTTACTTCTATTGGTGTTTCTACTACTTTTGCTGTAACAAAAACTAATAATTCTGTATGAACTCTATCAACTGATTTTTTGCCAAAAAAATCACCAAGAATTGGTATCTTTTGTAATGATTTTGTCCCTGGTAATATGCTATTGTCCTTCTGCTCATTATCTATAAATATACCGCCAAGTATTATTGTCTGTCCATCGGCTATTAATACTCTTGTCATTAAATTTCGTGTAGATACTGGCGGTCTTGAACCCGATGGTGCTGCTTCGGCTTTTGCTATATCTACTGTTATATTTAATTGTAATGTCTTATTTAACCCTATTTGCGGTAATATCCATAATTTTATTGGCACTTCTACTACTTCCTGTGATGTCTTTATCAAACCATCACTTGTTGTTGTTGATGTTATATATGGTACTGTTTGTATTACTGATATTTCCGCTGGTATATTTTCCATTGTAAATACATTTGGTCTTGATAATACATCTGCTGATTGTGAACGCTCCAATGCTTCAAGCATTGCTCTGAATTCGCCACTTGATAATGTTCCAACAAAAGAACCATCTATTGTGCCTGGTGTAAATTGCACACCAACTCCTGATTTCTTATCACCAAGCGAAGCAGCAAGTGTAGTATTTATATTTTTGCTAAATCCTTGAGCCCAATTTATTCCAAATGCTTCATTATTCGTTATTGTCCGTTCAATTATTTTTGCCTCGATTAATACCTGTCTTGGTGGTATATCAAGTGCTTCTATTATCTTTTCTATTTCGCGCATATGTTTTTTTGTTGATATTATCGTTATACTATTTGTTCTTTCATCTGATGTTACTATTCCAAATAATTTCTTTGAAGTGCTATTTATTTCTTCGATATTTTCTGTTAATAAATCTTTTAATTTATCTACTATGCCCATTGGCACCCACGCATAATTTTCTACTGATACTTTTTCTGGTGCTGCTTTCGCATATTTTAAATAAAATACTTTTGTTTCTATCCAATTATTTTTATCATTTGCCTGTTCCTCAAGTTTATTTATAAAACCCTTGATTTTCTCTATGTTATGTTTATAATCACGAATTAACAATGCATTTAATGCAAGTGAATATGATATTTTTCCATTTATACTTAACATTTTTCCTAAAAAACCAGAAGCATCAACTAAACTTTTCATTGACGCTACTTCTGTATTTTTTAACATAATTACTTCATCTATCATTTCATCTTTTACATCATAATTTTTGCATATCTCTTTTATTCGCGCTATATTAACCTGTTTATCATTTACTATTAATGAATTTGATTGATAATCAATAAAAATTGAACCATTTGAAGATAATAAAGAACCTATTGGTGCATCAGGTGTTTTTTTATCACATAATGCTTCAATTTCTTTTACATCTTTGTTTATAAACTTAATTGTTTCTACAAACATATCATCAGTAAAATTTATCTGTATAAATTCTGGCACATCGATTTTTTTTATGATTTTTTCACTTTCTATTATTGTCTCTTTCGTCCCAATTACTGTAATTATTTTTCCTTCTGGCTGACCATTATCACTTATAAAATCATACACTTTATTTTCTACCTTTGTTAAATAATTTATTACCTGTAATGCTTTTAAATGTTTTAATGTAAATGTTCGAAATTCTTTTAATGGTATTCTTAATTGTTCAAGGTCTATATTTGCTACAATTATATCATTTATCATTTTTGTAATTTCGCGCATTGGTTCTGGTGGCGCTATTATTATTAATTGTTCATTTGAGGCTATTAATTGATATTGCCGTGGGTCAACTAATTTCTCGCCAATTAATCTACCTTTGTCATCATATTCACGAACTTTTTTACCTGGTTCAACATATTCACCATCTTTATTTTTATTTGCATTCAAATTCGGCATTGTCATTATTATATCTTTTAATCGCTCAGGATTATTATTATTCAAATCAGTTACTCTATCTAATACATTTACATTTGCATATAAACTAATTCCTTTTAGTTCTTTCCTATCTATCGCCTTTAATATTCTTTTGATTTTTAAATGAACATTTTCATCTGCTATAATAAAAATCTTTTTTTCATTCCCTACTGTTACATTTTTTGAAAATGGAAAAATAACATTTTCAATATTTTTTACATAATTAACAAAATCTTCTGGATCAACATATTTTATATCATATACTTCTAAAACATTTATAGGACTTCGTAATTTTTCAATATCTATTCCTGCACTTATTAAATCCTGAACCAATCTAACTAAATTACGTAATACATCTGGTTCTGCTATTATTGCTAATTTATCCGAACTCGAAATTAATGTATATTTACGAGGGTCTTTTGTTATTGTTCGCTGACTTCTTATTTTATCTTTTGATGTGCCATCGCCTTCCGCTAATTTATATTCAACTTCAACTATACCACCAACTGGAATAAAATTTCCCTGCTCATCTTGATTCTCTCTTAAATTTTTCATTTCATAAATTATTTGTGCTATTGTTAATGGGTCATAGCCTTTTAAATCTTTTTCTCTTTCAAAAACATAAATCATACTATACAATGAAACATTCTTTAATTCCTTTATATCTATCTTTTGTAATACTCGTTCTATTTTATTATGAATTTCCTGTGCTGCTATTATATATATACTTTCTTCACCTTTTTCATTTATTACTATTTTTGAAAATGGGAAACCAATTCTTTCGATTGATTGTATATAATTTTGTGCATCTGTTGCTTTTATATATTTAAAATTATATATTCTTAATTCATTTAATGGCTCTTTTAATGCTGCTAATTCAATATTTTCTTTTGAGATATCTTCAACTATCCTCGTAAATTCTTTTAATGCTGATGGTTCACCAATTATTGCAAGTTTATTTGCTGTTGCAACCATTACATATTTTCTTGGGTCTTCATCGCCTTCTTTTATATATGCTTTTTTTATTGTTACTCCATCTGAAAAATATTCATAAGTATAAATTCCACCAACCGGAATATATCTACCATCTTTACTTTGATTTGCTGCTGCTGAACGCAATTCCATTAATACATCTTTTAATATTGTTGGGTCCTGTCCCTGTAAATCTGTTGTTTTATCAAATACCTTTATCGTTGCTTCTATTGGATTATCTACTACTTTTATTATTTCTTCTATATTTTTATGATTTCCTTCTGTTGCATAAACTATTAATAATCCTTTATCATCGTGCGCTACCATCACTAAACTCTGTAAATCTTCAAAACTAACTTCTGTTGCACCACTCTTTTTTTCTTTTGTTTTCTTCTTTGATTTTTTTGTAATGCCTTCTTCTTCTGATTCTGCTGTTTTTACTGGTCCACTACTCCCTGTTGATGTTATTCTTTTTGTCTCTATATCTTTTAATAAATTCTCTAATTTTTCTTTTAATGCTGATGGCTTTTCATATTTTAATTTGTATATTTTTAAATATATCTGTTCACCCATTTTTGATTCTTTTGCTGTTCGTTCAAATTCGTTTATTATTTTCAAAAATCTTTTTATATTTAATGTGTTGTCTGTTACAATTAAACTATTTGAACTTTTTTCAAAAGTAATGATACCATCAGCAGAGCGTAATGGTTCAAGTGCAAGTGAGATATCTGCACCTGAAACATATTTTAATGGTATTACCTGCGTAATATAAGCATTGCCTTCTGGCATATCCTGATAATTATTCCCTGCTGTTGTTGTCATTCCTCTTGATTTTGCTTCTTCTTTCGGTATTATTTTTATTACATTGCCTTCCTGCACTCTTGTAAAACCTTGATTTTCAAGTATTATATCGAGTGCCATTAGTGCTGGAACATCAACAAGATGAACATTTACTGGTTGTGCTGCTTCAAGGTCTGGATATGATATATTCCAATTCCCTAATTCTGCAAGTGTCCTTAATACATCACTTAAATTTGCATTTACAAAATCTATTGATATTAACCTCGCTATTACTTCTACTGTAAAATTTACACTTCTTAATGTCTTTGATTCTACTTCAAAACCTTGATAATTTTCTAATATATTATAGATATTATTCAAATTAGTTACTTCATCAGATACAAATAACGAATTATATTGTGGAAATTCTGTTATATTTCCTGATGATGTTAATTCTGAAAATAAATCTGATTTTAATTTTTTGAAATCTACTTTTTCTTTTGTCTCTATTACTACTAATCTCACATCACTAGAGGGCTCTTTTATATAATTCATTAACTCATTCATTGCGCCTGATATATTTGTTGATGTTGTTAATATTAAATTTTTTACATTTTCTATTGTTTCATTTATTAATATACTTGCCTTTATTATATTAAATCCTTTTTCTAAACCTGCTCTAAAAAACTTACATTCCGCTATTCCTTCTTCATTTGTTGTTGCTATTATTTCATTGTCAATATCATTATCTGCATTCACATCAATTATTCCTTCGCCTTTTGCTAATGAAAAATATACTTTTGTATTTGGAACTAGATTATTATATTTATCTACTACTTTTACTACTAATGGTTTTTCTATTTCTTTATTTAAATAGACTTTTTGATTATCACCACTGATTTTTATAATTTTCTCTGGCGAACCAGGCTCTATTTTTATATCAATAAAATTTTTTATATCCGGTCTTTCAGCTAAACTTATTTCTAATTTATAATTACCTTTTTTTACTGGCAAATTAAAATTTTTTAACTCTATTATTCCATAATTATCTGAAACTATAGTCTTTTTATTTTCATCAATTTTAAATACAACTGGTGTAAATTCTGACATTTTATTATTCTTATCAAATACTTGAATTACTATTGGAACAACTAATTCTTCATCTGCTCTTTTTATAATTGTTTTATGTGTTATTAATTTTATGTATGGTCCTTTTATTGTTTCCTCTAATTTTAATAATTGTGTTTGGACACTTTCTTTTTGCCGATCTGGTTCTATCTTTAAATATGCTTCTTCTAATTTAACGCCTTCTTCATTCGCTATTATTATTACTAATTCATTTTCTCTTTCAAATCTAATTTTATAATCAACTTTACTACTTAGTAAATCTACTACAACTCTTGATGTTAATACTGGTAATGACATAAATTGACTATGTCTAATTGACTTTATCTTACCGCGTTTTATTATTAATTTCTGCTTTGGTAACGAATTTACTACTTCTGGCATATCAATAACTATCATTGGCGGTTTTGTAAATTTAGTCTCTAAATAATCAAATTTCTCTTCTGCTATAATTCTAATTTCACTTCTATCTTTATATGGTATATATCTTATCTCATATAAATTATTTTGATTTTTATCAGGGTCAATATAATTTGCTTTTCTCAATACTTTTTGCTCTGTTATTATTGCTTGCTCACTCACCTTTTGTGGCATTGTTTGTATATCAGTTATTCGCCCACTTTTTAATTGTTGTGTTTTACCTTCTTTTTCTTCTTCTAATATTCTTCTTAATTTACTCATTAAATTATCATCTGTTTTTTCTTCTGCTGGTTGAATTGGTTTTGTAATTATTTCCGCATCTCTTTTTATGCCTGCACTCTTTTTCATTTCTGAATAAATCAAATTTGATTTTTTTAAATCAAGATAAAACTGGATTGCCGCTTCTGCATCTGGTTTTAATAATAATGCTTGTTTTACTAATTCTTCTGCTGCTTTATAATCGCCTTCTAAAAATTTCTCTTTTGCTTTATTAAAATTTGTTTCAAATTCTTGATTAATATCACTAAATAAAAAACTAACACAAATGATAATATGAATAAAAATTAGCAAAATAATTTTGTTCAATTTTATTTCCCTCCTTTTATTTTTTTATATAAAAAAATAAATTCATTAACTTATTTCTTTTTTTCAAATTCTGATGGTTCAGCTTCTAACCAATATTGAAATAATCTGTCTTCTTTTTTTAATGTTAATTCTGTATCTTTATATCGTGGCTTACTTAGTACCACTTTGCCACGCGTTATCTTTTTTACTTTTATATTTGTGCCAAATAAATAATCACCTGTTTTTGCTATGTAAACATTCTCTGTCTCTATTTCTTTTATTATTGCTGCACCTTCACCTTTGCCACCAGCAATTATTCCTTCTAATGTAAATCCACTTATTTCTTCTAATGCTGGTTCTCGTTTTATTACCTCTTGTTCTTCTTCACCTGCTGTTGCAATTCTTTGCTGTTTCTTCTTTTCTTTTTTTGTTGGTTCTATACTTGCTGTTTTTATTTCTACAAATGGTTTAAAAAAATTTACTTCTGTTAAAATTTTATATTTATCTGGTAATATTAAAGTTATTTCCTGCTGACCAAATTCATCTTTTACTTCTGGTATTGGTTCTTTTATTGGTTTTATTGCTGGAAAAAATATCTGTGGCGTTGCATTCATTGTGCTTATCAATTTACTTAACAAAATCAAATCAGCAAGAATTAGTATTACAAATAACAGTATTGCTAAATTTATTTTCTTATTAATATTTTCAATTATTTTTTTTATCTCATTCATAATTACTTAAATTCTTTTTCAAATTTTTCTTGCTGGAACATATAAACATTTGCAACTAATTGAACTCTAAATCGCTCTTTCTTTTCATCTATTGGTGCAAAATTAAAATTTACTATATCTAATAAATTTTCAAAATTATTTAATGCATTTAGCAATAAATATACTTTTTGTAAAGGTAAACCACCACCATCTAAATCTGTTGGATATATCTCTATTGATAATGACTTATATAATCCTAAATCTGTTTCTGCACCAAATGCTAATTTATCAAATTTTATATTTATTCTTTCACCTAATTGTTCGAGTTTTGTTAATAATTTTAAACCTATATCTCTTGGTGGTAATCTCTTTTCTTTTTCTTTTAATTTTGCCTGTAATACTTTTACTTCATATTCTAATTTTGGTAAAAATTTTTCTTTGTTCCGACCCTCATCAACTGTTTTCTTTACTTTATCTAACTCAATTAATAAGTTATCATAAGCAGGTAATATTTCAGTATAAACCCAATATACTGCTGCTACTACTATTGCTATCCCTAATATTTTTAACATCTTAATATCGCGTTCTGCTAATGCCATACTCTTTTCACCACCGCTTATTCTTCTTCTTCGTTTGCACTTTCTTCACTTGCTGATGTTGTTTCTGATTCTTTTGTTTCTTCTGAACCTTTTGATTCTTTTACTTCTTTTCCTTTCTCTGTTTCTTCCACAACATTATGATTTATCGAACAATTAAATGAAAATTTTTTATACTCAATATTATTTATTTTCACTATATTTTGCACAGGTCGATCTGTCACTTTAAAATATTTTGATTTATTTAATTCATTTATAAAATTTACTATCTGTTCAAAACTTTTTGTATATCCGGAAATTGATACTAAATCTTTTCCATTAAAATTCATTGTTTCAATCCAGGTCGTTCTATTATCAATTATTTTTGCAAACTCTGCTAATACATCTAACCATTTCGCTCGTTCATTTGTTATTTTATCTATTATTTCATTCTTCTTCTCTACTTCCTTTTTTAATTTCTGTAATTTTGCTATATTATCAAGCACTGGTTTTAACCGCATTTCTTCTTTTTTATATATTTCTAATTCGGTATTTAAATTTTTAAACTTAAACCACCAGATTCCGCCAAATTCTAATAACAATATTAATCCTGCTATTCCAGATAACATTAAAAATTTATTCTGAAACTCTTTCTCTTTTTGTCGCTTATAATCTAATGGTAATAAATTTATTTCAAAATTAATTCTTTTTTCAAATGCATTTATTGCACTACCTATTTCTGCTGCATAATAATATATTTCTTCGCCTGATAAACCTTCTATTATTTTTGAACCATTTATTTCTTCTGTATTTATTGATAATCTCTTATTTATAAACTCTTTTAATCCTTTGATTTTACTCGCACCACCAAATATCACAATTTTTTCTATCTCTTTTCCTTCATTGTTATTTTTAAAAAAATCTATCGAACGTTTTATCTCTGAAATAAATCTTTCAAAAAATGGTAATGTAACTTTTATTATTTCTTTATTATCAAAATTTATTTGTTGTTCTTCTACTTTTTCCTCCTCTTCGGTTAATACTGCTGCACCTAAATTTTTAAATATTGGAGGTGGTGGAGGTGGTGGTGGTGGGGGCACTTTCTTTTCTGCTTCGCTCTTTTCACTTTCTTGTTTTATTATTTGTGGTTCTATTTTTGGTATCGTTAATTTCGATATTTTTTGTTCACTATCTTTCTTTTCTATTTCTTGCTCTTCTTTAATATTTTTTGATTCACCACTTTTCGGTGGTGTTATCGGTTGGCTTATCTTTGGTATACCACTTATTGGAATTGAACTCGGTTTTGGTATGCCTATACTCGATGATGGAGGCACTGAAACTCCACTCGGCTTCGGTATTCCGCCAACTGGAGGTGGTATAATCGGTGCTGGACTCTGCTTCGGTGTTCCATCACCGGATATTGGCGGAACTGGTATTCCACCGGGTTTCGGTATTCCAGCGCCAATCGGTGGCACTGGTATTCTACCTGGCTTTGGTATTCCACCTGCTTGTGGCTGTGGTGGTACTGCGCCACTCGGGCTACCAACCGGCGGTATTATTGCCTGACCTAATTTTGGTACTCCAATTTTCGGTAACCCTTCTTCTTTTACTGGTGGTACTACTCCACTATCTGGTTTCGGTATTCCAATTGTTTTGCCACTTTCTTCTTTTAATGACGCTGCAGGAGGAACTGGTATTTCACCTGGCTTTGGTATTCCTACTTTCCCTGCTGGCGGAACTGGTATTCCACCGGATTTCGGTATTCCGGCGCCAATCGGTGGTACTGGTATGCCACCAGGCTTCGGTATTCCACCTGCTTGTGGCGGTGGGGGTACTGCTCCACTCGGGCTACCAACCGGCGGTATTATTGCCTGACCTAATTTCGGTACTCCAATTTTCGGTAATCCTTCTTCTTTTGCTTCTTCTTTTATTGGTGGTACTACTCCACTATCTGGTTTCGGTATTCCAATTGTTTTGCCACTTTCT
>DAONJL010000004.1:45515-119679 GCA_035405645.1 bacterium
GACGCTGCAGGAGGAACTGGTATTTCACCTGGCTTTGGTATTCCTACTTTCCCTGGTTCTGGCACTGGTATTCCACCGGGTTTCGGTATTTCAGCGCCAACCGGTGGTACTGGTATGCCACCCAGCTTTGGTATTCCACCTGCTTGTGGCTGTGATGGCACTGCTCCACTCGGGCTACCAACCGGCGGTATTATTGCCTGACCAGGCTTCGGAACATTAATTTTTTCTTCTTTTTTTTCTGCTTGTGTTATTATTATCTCTTCGGTTTTAACTGTTTCTTCTTTTGCACCAGCAACAGATGGTGGAACTAAACCTGGTTTTGGAATTCCAGGTATTGGTGCCTTTGGCACACCTATTTTAGGTATTTCTGGACCGCCTGCTGGACCACCTGGTATTTTTGCTTTACCTATTGTTGGAATTGAAATTTTTGACGCATTACTTTCTTCTTCTGTTTTAGCAATAATTTCAGAACTAATTATATTTAAATCAATATTATTTCGTTTTATTTCTTCTGCCTGGTCTATTGATACATTTAATTTTTTTTGAATTAAATCTGATAAATGATTTCCTGCTATTAGTGCACTTCTTGTAAAATAAAATCGTTTTTTATCCACAATAGCAATATCTGTTGATGATGCACCAATATCTATAAATGCTATTACTTTTGTTGCATTTTCTTCACCTGATTGTGCTGCTAAATTATTCCAATCATTTTCAACACAATAAAAATTATAAATATTAGCAATTGAAACGCCAATTGAAACTGGTGCCAATCCTGCGCCTAATATAATCTCCATAAATTCATCTAACTTATCACGCTTTATTACAACTAATTGAACTATTACATTTTCTGCTGTTTCTCCTACTACTTGCCATGCCATTTCTACTTCATTTATTGGAAATGGTATCTGCTGCTCTGCTTCAAATGAAATCATCTGGTCTATTTTATCTTTTGCTGCGATTGGTAATGCTATATCACGAAATATTGTATATTGGGCAGGAACAATTACATTTACTTCTTTTACTTTTTTTAACTTTCCACTGCTAAAATGTTTTTTTATTAAACTTATTATGTTATTCTTTTCTTCTTCTATATCCTGTGATTTTACTCGTGGCAAATTTTCAACTGCATAATAATCTACTACATATTTTTTTCCTTTTTTAGCAAGTGAAATTATCTTAATATTTGCAGAACCAAAGCCAATTGAGACATTTGAAAAATTTTTCATTCAATTAACCATTTTTTTAATTTTAAATATTTTTATATTAATATTTAAAAATTTTTCTTGTCAAGATAAAATATTTTTTAATTTATTATTTTTTATTTAAAATCTTTTCTTTTTTAAATGTTTTATTTATTTTAAAACTTTACTTTTTATCTTCTTAATTATTTTTGAATTCTCATTATTTAATAACATTTTCTTTCTCTTTTCTTTATTAAATATTTTACTTAAAATTATTATTATGTCAATTATAAAAAAATTTTTTTATTATATTTTTTTTAAGACATAATGTTCAATTATTTATCAAACGCACAATAAAAATTATACTTATTTTTATGCCTGGCAAAAAATACTTTTACATTTCTCAAAACACACATTATCACTTCTAAAAAATTATGCTTTTTACTTTGAATTTTATATATCACTATTCTTTGTCTTCGAAAAATTTTTGATTTTTATTTATTTACAAACTTCACCTGTTATTGACCTATAACCATAATCAATTATTTTCACATCATAAAATTTATTTATTTCAAGTTTTTCTTTGATTCCAATTAAAAGTGGATAACTGCCTAACTGCCGACCAAAACTTAAATTATTTTCATAACACTCAATTTTTACTTCTTTTAATACTGTATTTAATGGAACTACTTTTTTTAGCATTGGTCTATCAATTTCTTCTCTTATCTTCTCCTTCCAATATAAAAAATTGTTTTTAAATTTTTTTATTTTTTTTATATTTATATACTTACTTATTTTTGTTTGTGGAAAAATCATTACCTGTCTTAAATTTATTCTTCTTAATAATAAACCACTTTCTAATATTCGCTGTAAAAATAAATAATTTTTTTCCCAGGTTTCACGATTCTCTCCTAATAAACCATAAATAAAATTTACTGCTGGTAATAATTGTGGCATACCATTTTCTCCACGATAATTGCCATATTTATTTATTAATTCTATTGATTTAAAAGTATCATTAACATTTGAATTCAAATTATTTAATCTTATCACTTCTTTATCTGCTGTCTCAAGTCCAAGTGGTAATGAATTGCCTGATGTTGTGTAATTTACAAGTATTTTTATTATATCAATTGACTTTTTATAATTTGCTATTACAGATGGATTTGCATTATCTGTATGTAAAACTTTTATATCTGGACTTTTTTGCCATATTTTTTTAAATATATATTCTAATTTTTCACTCGCTGGTTCTTCGCTAAATTTATAACTAAAAATATCTGTCTGATTTCCTATTCGAAAATATCTTATACCATTTTTATATAACTCATTTATCTCATTTATTATATCATCTTCTGCTCGATACATTACTCTTTTAAATAAACCCTCTATACAAAAACTACAATTCTCTTTGCGCGGACAACCTTGTGCTGTTTCTATTTCACATATTACATAAGGATAAAGATAATGTTCAGTTACTAATTTTGCGCCTGATAATGAAAATCTTGCAATATCTTCATAATCTCTCTCATATATTTTATCTTTTATTTTACCTGTTTCAAGAAAATCTTTTATTCCCGCTTCTGCATATCCTTTTATTATAAAATCAAATTCTGATAATTCATATTTGATTGCTTGTTTTCCCCCTGAATATTGATAACCAAGCCAGATAGGTCCACATAAAATAAAAATCTGACGACCTGATGTCTTTTTAAAACTTTTAAGTTCTTTTAAGGTTATTGGCTTTGCATTTAAATATTTACCCGGAACAACAAGCCCTGTAAATACAATAACCAAATTATATTCAACTAATAATGTTTTATTATATTCAGCCACTTTTCTTAATTCATCTATTGTTATATATTTTATTTTCCCTATTTTATTTGATGTTTTTAATAATCCATAAATATAACGAACATACGGTGAAATAAAAGGCGGAACACCTAAACAGGAAGGTTCATCAACATAACCATCTATTATTATAGCAGAATACATATATTAAAATAAAGTGGTAATGATTTTATATTGATTCTCTTCAAGAATTTTTATTGCTTGTATTACATTATTCACCTGAAAAATAAAAAGACCTTTTTCATTATTTAAATTTATTACACCAAATGAATCCTGTATATTTATATTTTTTTCAGCAAGTAATTTACTTAATCTATATAATGTTCCTATTTCATTATCAAGTTCTACTGCTATTACTTCTTTTAATGTTGCTGTAAAATTATTTTTTGTAAATAATTCCAATGCTTTTTCTGAATCATCAACAATAAATCTAATAATACCAAAATCACCATTATCTACAATTGAAACTGAATATACATTTATTTCATTATCTGCCATTAATTTTAAGCATTTAGCAAGTTGGCCTGCTTTATTTTCTAAAAATATTGAAAGTTGTTTTATCATACTTATCACCTTTTACTTTTTTATTATTGAATATATCTTATTTACTATTATTTGCCCAGAATTTTCTATTTTTATCTTTTCAAAATTCCGCTTTACTTCCGCTATTTTTTCTTTATTTAATATATATTCTTTTATCTTTTCTACAAGGTTTTCTTTTGTTAATTCTTTATCTAATATTATATCTGCAATACCTAATTTATAAAATTTATATGCATTCCAATACTGATGATTTTTTACTGCTGCTGGAAAAGGAATTAAAATCATTGGAATTTTTAAATAAGCAATTTCTGTTATTGTTATTGCCCCGGCGCGACATATTATTAAATCAGTATCTTTAAATTCTAACCATATTTTATTTAAATATGGATATATTTGATAATTGTTATTTGATTTATCACTCTTATCAAGTATTCTTTCAAAATCACGTATGCCTGTAATATGTATAAATTTTATTTTTTCATAATTTTTAAATTCATTAACTACATCAGGTATTAAATTATTTATTGAAGCCGCTCCACCACTTCCGCCCATTATTATTACCTTTTGATAATCTTTCTCTTCTTGTTTTGTATATTCAAAAAATTCCATCCTGATTGGATTACCTGTATAAAATAATTTATTTTTCTTCTTAAAAAAAATCTTTGTCTCATTAAAACCAAGAAAAAGAAATTTTGCAAATGAACTAAAAAAATAATTTGTCCAACCCGGAATAATATTTTGTTCCTGTAAAAAAAATGGTTTTCGAAAAATAATTGAACCTATAATTACTGGCACAATTACATAGCCACCAGTGCCAATAACAAAATCTGGATTATATATAATAAATAATCTTATTACATTTAATATTGATTTCATTAAGTAGATTATTGATAAAAATTTATCAATTAATGATTTATTAAAAAAACCTGCTGTTTTTAAATAAAGAAATTTAACAGGTAAATTACTTTGTTGAACTATTTTTTCTTCAAGTGATTTTTTATTTCCTATATAAAAAATTTCGGCTTTTTTATCTATTACAAGTATATTTTCTATTATTGCTATTGCTGGATATATATGTCCACCTGTCCCGCCGCCACTTATAAAAATTCGCATTTTATATCACTGACCATTTTTTATTATTATAAAGTATCCAGTATTTTCTTTGCTTCAAAAGCAAGTTTTGTATCAGGCACTAATTTCATTACTTCAAAAAATTCAAAAAATGCTTTATCATTATCACCTATTTTCATATATACATTACCTAAATGAAAATGTATTTGCGCCAATGCATTTTTATCAGAATCTGGAATAAGTTGTAATGCTGATTTTATATTTGTCATTGCTTTATTATAGTCACCTAATTTATAATATATCCAGCCAATACTATCTAAATAATATCCTTTTTGTCCTGGATTTAATTCAAGTGCACGTTCAATATATTTTATTGCTTCCTGTAACTTTATACCTTTTTCAGAATATAAATATCCTAAATTATTATATGCATCAGCATTTGTTGTATCAAGTTCAATTGCTTTTAAATATGCTTTTTCTGCTTCTTCAAATTTATTTGCCTGTTTATATTCTAATCCTTTTTTGACATATTCTATTGATTCTTTTTTCTTATCTACTTTTTCTTTTACTTTTGCTACTGTCTCTGTTACTGTTTGTAATTGCTCTTCTTTCTTTTTTAATTCTTCTTTTATTTTCGCTTTTTCTGCACTCTCTTTTTCTATTGTCTTTATCAGTTTTTCTTTTTCTTCTTTTATCTCTTTCTCTTTTTTCTCTTTATCTATTAACGATAAATTTTTTTGTTCTAATAATGATTTTTCTGTCTCTTTTAATTTCGCTGTTAATTCATCAAGTTGTTTCTGAATTATCTCAAATTTTTTTTCTGCTTCTAATTGTTTTAATTTTGTTAATTCTTCTGATTTTGTCGTTGCTAATTTGTATTCATTTATTGTTCTCTCCAACACTTCTATTCTTGCATTCTTTTGTTCTATTTCTGCTTTTAATAATGCTACTGTCGTATCTTTCTTCATATCATCTAATTCTTTATTTAATCTCTCTATTTCTAAATTCTTGCTTTTTATTGTTTCGTTTAATCTTATATTTTCGCCTTTTATTTCTACATTATCTTTCTTTAATGTTATGATTTCTTTCTTTAAATTTTCTACTTCACTTGTATCAAGTGCTATTTTTAATTTATTTTCTAATTCTTTTATCCTTTCTTCTAATTTTTTTATTTCACTTTCCTTCTTCTCTATTTGAAATTTTATTACTGTTAGTTCTTTCTCTTTTTCTTCAAGTGATTTTTCTAACATTTTTTCTTTTGATAAATCTCGTGCTGTTTTTAATTCATTATTTAATTGTTCTATATTCATATTTAATTTTGTTATTTCTGCTTTGTATTTTGATTCTATTGCTAATTTTTCCTGCGCCATATCACCAAGCATTTTTTCATATTCTTTTGTTTTCTTTAATAATTCATTATTATCATTTCGTAATTGTAATAATTCATTTAATTGATTTTTATATGTATCTATATCAAGATTTAATTTTGTTATTATTTCATTTAATCTCTTTATATTTTCTCGCGCTTCTGATAATTTCTTTCGTTCAACTTTTATTACCTCTTCATAATTTTCTGCTTGTTTGTTTAACATCATTTTATATGCCATTTCATCTGTTACTAATTTTTCTTCTTTTAAACTTTTTATTTCTGGTGCATATTTACTTTCAACCTGTTCTTCTTCTTTTTCTATTTCCTCTTCTTTTTCGACTTCTCGTACCTCTTCTTCTTCAACTGGAATATTTAATGTCATACCTGGATATATATTGGCTGGATTTGTAATCTTGTTATAATTTGCTATAACTGTATATTTATTAAAATCATTGTAAAATAATTCTGCTATTGATGTTAATGTATCACCTGGTTTTACTACATATTTTTTCTCGCCTTTTTTCTTTATTACCTCTCTTTTCTTTACTTTTTCCTTCTTTTCAACTGGTGCTGCAGAAACTTCTGCTTCTTGTTTAGCCTGTATTGATTTTGGCTGAACTCTTTTTGAAACTTCTTTTGGTTTTTCTGAAAATGGTAATGAATCAACTTTATATTTAGCTTGCTCAATTAATAAACTCTCTGGATAATCTTTTATTAATTTTAAAAATACATTATTCGCATTTTGATAATCCGCTACTTTTATATATGCTTCGCCCAGCCGAAATAATGCATCATCAGCAAGATTATGATTTGGATATTCTTCGGCTAATTGTTTATATGCTATTATTGCATTCTGATAATCCTGCAATTCATAATATGCACTTCCTAAACTATATAATGCTTGCACTGTATAAGAACTCGAAGGATAGTTATCTATTATTATTTTAAAATTTTTTATCGCATTAATATAATCTTTATTCCAGAAATATGTATTTGCTTGATTATATATTTCTGTCACATTTGAAAATAACAATGTGTTAAAAATAAATATGAAAATAAATAACAATTTTATTTTCAATTTTACCATCTCCCTTTTTAAAAAAATTTGTAAATATAAATTATTTTTTTTATAATATTAAAAAAAAATAGTCAAGATAAAAAATTTATCACGCTGGAAAAAATAGTATTATAAATTTTATAAATAATTTGAAAAATTGAGGATTCCTAAGATATTTAAAAAAATGTTAGTTTAACATTTATTATTCTTCTTTTATCAGCATTTAATACTTCAAATATATAATTATTATAAACTATCTTTTCTCCATTTGGCGGTATATCACCATATAATGAAATAAGAAAGCCACCTAAACTTTCAAACTTTTGTCCATCAAATCTTATTCCTGTTTCCTCATATAAATCATTTAAATTTATTCGTGCATCAATTATATATGCATTTTGCCCTATCTTTTTTATTCGGCTTTCTTCATATATATCATATTCATCTTCTATATCACCAACTAACTTTTCAATTATATCTTCAAGTGTTATTAAGCCTGATATTGTGCCATATTCATCTACTACTATATTTATATGGATTTTATCTTTTTGAAATTGTTTTAATAATTGACTTAACATCTTCATTTCAGGAACATATTGAACTTCTCGAACTATTTTTTCTACTTCCCAATTCTCGCCCTTTATTAAATAATCTAATAAATCTTTTACATATAATATGCCAATTATATTATCTCTATTATCTTTATAAACTGGTATTCTTGAATGTTTTGTCTGGATTATAAAATTTAATACCTCTTCTTTCGACCAACTTGAATTTATACAATCTGTATCTATTATTGGTATCATTACATCTTTTACTTTCAAATCATCAAATTTTAATAATCTATCAAAGATTTGAAATTCGTGTTCTTTTAATAATCCTTCATCTTTTCCTACTTCTACTAATGCTTTTATATCTTCTTCTGTCACTAATAGTGATTTTTCAAATGTTGCTATGCCAAACATATTGCATATTTTTTTTATAAAATTAAAAATAAATGTAACAACTATACTCATTAAAAAATTTATTATCTGTAAAACAAACATATATTTTAATAATGTCTGTTTTGATTTTGCTGCTGTCTTATTTTTTGCTATGATTTCAAATACTATTATTATCAGTTCTGTTAATAGAACTAAAAAAATTCCTGTTATGAAAAATAATAGTTTTTCTTTTGAAAAAATTGGATAATAATTTTTTACTTGATATAATATTAGGATTGGTAATGTCGGAATTATAAATTTTAAAAAATTATTTAATAATGTTAATGTCATTAAAAATTTCTGTGGTTGTAATAATATTTTCCTTAATTTTTCTATATTTGAATCTTTATATCCATAAATATCTTTGAATAATTTTTGTGTCTGAATTTTTGTTATTGCTGTTAAGGAAGTCTCTATTATTATTAAGATATTATTAAAATACAAAAATAAACAATATAAAATAAATATTCCAATTTCCATATTTTTATTTATTATAAATTTCTTTTTTCTTCTGTCAAGTAAATTATTTTCTGTTTTTTACTTTACTAAATATTTCTTTTATTCCTATTATATCATAATTTTCGATTCTTTTCTCCAATTCTTCTTCTCTAAATATTTTTTTTATTTCCTCATTTTCTAAAAATAACCTTAAACTATTTTTTATTTTTTTCCTTTTTTGTGAAAACATCTTTTTTACAAAATCTATAAATTCTTCATATTTTTCTTTTTCTAATAATGTATCATTTTTTTTAAAAATCATAAATGTTGAATCACATTTCGGCGCTGGTTTAAATGCTTCTTTACTTATTTCAAAATCTTTCTCTATTTTAAAATTTAGCCTGAATATCACACTCATAAATGTATATTCTTTTTCATTTGCTTTTGCTATTAATTTTCTGTAATATTCTTTTTGAACCATTAAACCAAATTTATTAATTCTCTCTTTTTCTTCTATACATTTTTCTATTATTGGTCCTGTTATATAATATGGAATATTACCTAATAATATATTTCTTCGGCCGGTCTGAATTATCTTTTCTAAATTAATTTTTAAAAAATCAGAATTTATTATTTTTATTCTGCCGCTAAATTCTTTTTCTAAGTATTCACAAAATTTTTTTTCTATCTCAATTACTGTGATATTCTTACTATACTTAATTATTTCTTTTGTAAAATAACCTAAACCTGCTCCTATTTCTATAATATTATCTTCTTCTTCTATTCCTAAATGTTTTAATATGTTATTATAAAATGTTGGATTATTTAAAAAATGTTGGCCTAAGCGTGGTTTATTTTTTTTCATTATGTTTACGATTTTTTATTATTTGATATGCTGTAAATACCGCGGCTTTTAATGAATTATAATCTGCTTTATTCTGTAATACAATGTCATACGCTGTGCCGTGATCAACTGATGTTCGAACAATCGGCAAACCTATTGTTATATTTACACCACTGCTAAAACCAATGTATTTTAATGGTATTAAACCCTGATCGTGATACATACATATTACGCAGTCATATTTATTTCTGGCTGTTGGAAAAAATGTATCACTTGCAAATGGACCAAATACTTTTATTCCTTCTTTTTGTAATTTTAATATTGCTGGTTTAATTAATCTTTCTTCTTCATCACCAAATAATCCATTTTCACCACAATGTGGATTTAAACCAAGAACTGCTATTTCTGGTTCTTTTATTCCAAAATCTATTTTTAATGAATGATTTGTTAACCTAACTTTTTCTATTATCTTTTCTTCACTGATTTGTTTTGATACTTCTTTTATTGCTATATGAATTGTAACTAATACTACTTTCAACCATTTTGCTGCTAACATCATTCCATAATTTTTTGTCTTTGTTAATTCTGCTAACATTTCTGTATGACCTGCATAATTATAACCACCAAGGTTCAATGCTTCTTTATTTATTGGCGCTGTTACTATTCCATCAATCTCTTTATTTAATGCTAAATTTACTGCTTCTTCAATAAATCTTCCTGATGCTTTTCCTGCCTCTTTATTTATCGCCCCTATTTTTATTTTTGATAAATCATAATCATCTGTATCTAAAATCTGAATAATTCTTTTTTCTGACCTGTATTCTTCTATTTTTTTTTTCTTCATTAATTTCAAATTTATTTTTAATTTTTTATTTACATATTTTAACCATTCATAGTTGCCAATTACAAATAATTCAAAAGGAAGACTCTTATTCTCTAAATGCTTAAATAAATTTAAAATAATTTCTGGTCCTATACCTGCTGCATCTCCCATTGTTATCGCTATTTTGATTTTCTCTTTTTTTCTTTGCATCTCTTATTCTTTTCGATTTTCTTTATTTGGTCTGCCTATACAATAATATTCAAAGCCAAATTTTTTTACTATCTCTGGTTCTAATATATTTCGTCCATCGAATATTATTGGTTCTTTCATTTTTTTCTTTATTATTTCAAAATCTGGTTCTCGAAATTCCTGCCATTCTGTAACTAATATTAATGCTGTTGCATTTTTTAACATATTATAATTGTTTTTTGCATACATTATTTTTTTACCAAAAATTTTTTTTGCTTCATTCATTGCAGCAGGGTCATAAGCAATTATTTTTGCGCCCAATTTTAATAAATTATTTATAATTACAATTGATGGTGCTTCACGCATATCATCTGTATTTGGTTTAAATGATAAACCCCATACTGCAAATAATTTTCCTTTTAAATTTTTACCAAATCTTTTTATTATCTTTTTTACTATTATCTCTTTTTGTTCCTCATTTGTCTGTTCTACTACCTCTATTATTTTTAATCTTATTTTATTTTCTTTTGCTGTTCTTATTAATGCTTTTACATCTTTTGGAAAACACGAACCTCCATAGCCAATTCCTGCAAATAAAAATGATTTACCTATTCTTGCATCAGTGCCTATTCCTTTTCTTACCATTGTTACATCTGCGCCAACTGCTTCGCATAATCTTGATATTTCATTCATAAAACTTATTCTCGTTGCAAGCATTGCATTTGCTGCATATTTTGTCATCTCTGCTGATTTTATATCCATAAATAATATTGGTGCGCCTGTTCTTACAAATGGTGAATATAAATATTCCATTGCTTTTCTTGCTTCTTCACTTTCACAACCTATCACCACTCTATCTGGTTTCATAAAATCATCGATTGCTGCTCCTTCTTTTAAAAATTCTGGATTTGATACTACATCAAATTTATATTTTGTTTGTTCTGATAATATTGCTTTTACTTTTGCGCCTGTGCCAACTGGCACTGTGCTTTTATTTACTACTATTTTATAACCGTTTATATATTTTCTTATTCCTTCCGCTACTTCAAGAACATACCTTAAATCTGCTGAACCATCTTCACCTGGTGGTGTACCAACTGCTATAAAAATTATATCTGAATTCTGAACTCCTTCTTTTAATTCCGTTGTAAATATTAATCTTTTCTTCTCTATATTCTTTTTTACAAGTTCCTCAAGTCCTGGTTCATATATTGGTATTATTCCCTTTTTTAATTTCATTATCTTATTCTTATCTTTATCTACGCATATAACTGTTCTGCCTGATTCTGCAAAACAGGTACCTGCTACTAATCCTACATAACCTGTTCCTACTACACTTATTTTATACATTATCTACCCCCTTTAATTTATATTATTTATATCTTTAATATTGCTGTAAATGCTTCCTGTGGTATTGTTACTTTACCAAAACTTTTTAATTTTTTCTTCCCTTCTTTTTGCTTTTTTAATAATTTCATTTTTCTTGTAACATCACCACCATATAATTTTGCAAGCACATCTTTTCGCAATGCTTTTATTGTCTCACGGGCTATAACTCTTGAGCCGATTGCTGCCTGTATTGGCACTGCAAATTGCTGCTGCGGTAATATCTCTTTTAATTTTTCTACTAAACTTTTACCTTTTGTATATGCTCGACTACTATGTACTATCATTGAAAATGGTTCTATTAATTCTTTATTAACTATTATATCAAGTTTTACTAAATCTGATTTTTTATAGCCTGAAAATTCATAATCAAATGATGCATAGCCTTTTGTTACTGATTTTAATTTATCATAAAAATCTATTATTACTTCGGCTAATGGTAATTCATATTTTATTATTACTTTTTTTGCATCAAGGTATTCCATCTTCTCGTGTATTCCGCGATAATCTTCACATAATTTTATTACATTTCCTAAAAATTCGTCCTTTACTATTATATTCACTTTTATATATGGTTCTTCTATTGCTTCTATTTTTGTTTGCTCAGGTAAATCTATTGCTCTTATTATATTTACTACTGACTTATCTTTTAATATAACTCTATATTCTACACCTGGTATTGTATTTAATATCGGTATTTCAAATTCCCGTTCTATTCTTTCTTTTATTATTTCTAAATGCAGTAATCCTAAAAATCCACATTTAAAACCAAAGCCAAGTGCTGGTGAATTTTCTGGTTCAAAGACTAATGAATAATCATTTAATTTTAACTTTTCTAATGCTGCTCTTAATTGTTCATAATCATCTGTATTTATTGGATATATACTACTAAATACAACTGGCTTTATTTTTTTATAACCTGGTAATGGTTCTGGTGAGGGATAATCTTTTTCAACTACTGTATCACCTATTTGAACATTTTTTATCTCTTTTATTCCACATATTAAATAACCAACTTCTCCTGCTTTTAATTCATCGCATTTTATAAATTCACCAGCGCCAAAATAGCCTACTTCAAATACTTCATATTCTGTATTTGCTGCTAATAATTTTATTTTATTTCCTGCTTTTAATTTGCCACTCTTTACTTTTATATATATAATCACACCACGATAATTATCATATTTTGCATCAAATAACAATGCTTTAAAATATTCACTTTCTTCTAATTGCGGAGCTGGTATTCTTTCTATTATTCTATTTATTATTTCTTCAACTCCTTCACCTGTCTTTGCGCTTACTTTTATTATCTCTTCTTCCTCAAAACCCAATTCTATTATTTGATTTTTTGTCCGCTCTATTTCTGCGCCCTGTAAATCTATTTTATTTATTATTGGTATCACTTTTAAATTGTTATCAAGCGCTAAATAAAAATTCGTTAATGTCTGTGCTTCTATTCCCTGTGTTGCATCAACCAATAATAATGCGCCTTCACATGCTGCTAAACTTCGCGATACTTCATAATTAAAATCTATATGCCCAGGTGTGTCTATTAAATTCATTTGATATTCTTCTCCATCTTTGTATTTGTAAAATAATCTTATTGCCTGTGCTTTTATTGTTATTCCTCGTTCCCGTTCTATTTCCATTGTATCTAATATCTGGTCCCGAAATTTTCGCTGCTCCACTGCGCCTGTAAATAATATTAAGCGGTCAGCAAGTGTGGATTTACCATGATCTATATGTGCTATTATTGAAAAATTTCTTATTTTTTTTGTTTCCATATTTTTAAAAATTTATGATTAAATAAAATAAAATTTCTTTTTTGTAAAGTATTTTTTTTAATTATTGACAAATAAAAATATATTAAGTTATAATTTTAATTTATATATGGAAAATGAAAAATTAAGTGATGTATCAAATATTTTGGATTGTATAAATGAAGCGTTTCTTTATCTGAATGATAAATTTCTAATCAAATATTCAAATAAAGCAACAGAAAAAATTTTAAAAAAAAGTAGTAATGAAATTTTAAATCATTCTTTTTTTGACATTTTTCAAAATACTAATGATACAATTTTTGAAAATAAATTTAATTATGTGCTTTCTGAAAAAAAATTTACCTGTTTTGAAACTTACTATACTCCGCATAATAAATGGTATGAAGTCCGCATCTATCCTTTTAATTCTGGTTTGATTATATTCTTTCAAAACATAAGTGAACGAAAAAAATCAGAAGAAATTATTCAACTTCAATTACAAGAATTAGAAGCAAAAACTGCTGAAATGGAAAGATTTATTTATACTGTTTCACACGATTTAAAAAGTCCTCTTATTACTATTAAAGGTTTTATTGGTTTTTTACAAGAAGATATTGAATCTCAAAATCAGGAATTAATAAAAAAAGATTTTGAACGAATAAAAAAAGCTGCTGATAATATGTATAATTTATTAGAAGATTTGCTTGAATTGTCAAGGATTGGTAGAGTAATAAACAATAAAGTTTTTTTCTCATTAAATGATTTATTGAAAGAAATTATTGATTTATTTCAAATTCAATTACAACAAAAAAGAATAAAACTTATAATAAATAATGAATTACCGCAAATTTATGCTGATAAAAATCGAATAAAAGAAGTATTCCAAAATTTAATTGAAAACTCAATTAAATTTATGGGAAATAATACAGCCCCTGAAATTGAAATTGGTTTTAAAGAATACGAAAAATTTTATGAATTTTTTGTTCGTGATAATGGTATAGGTATTAAGCCAGAATATCATACTAAAATTTTTGGTTTATTTAATAAAATTTGTAAATCATCAGAAGGAACTGGTCTTGGTTTAGCATTAGTAAAAAGAATAATTGAAATCCATAATGGTAGAGTTTGGGTTGAATCAAAAGGAAATAATGATGGCACAACTATATTTTTTACTCTACCTAAAAGAATATAAAAAGGAGTTTTTATGTTATCAGGTGAACCTTTATTTATTTTACTTATTGAAGATGATGATGACCACGCTGAATTAGTTATTCGCAATTTCCAAAAACACAGAATTGCAAATAAAGTAATTAGAGTTGCTGATGGTGAAGAAGCAATTGATTATTTATTTCATAAAAATAAATATTCAGATGTAGAAAAATATCCATTACCAAATTTAATTTTACTCGATTTACGAATGCCTAAAATTGATGGTATTGAAGTATTAAAAATAATAAAGAATTCAGAAGAACTAAAAGAAATACCTGTTGTTATTCTTACTTCTTCTCAATGTGAAACTGATATTCGTAATGCTTATAGAAATTATACTAATAGTTATATCGTTAAACCTCTTGATTTTGAAAAATTTAATCAACTTATTAAAGATTTAGGTTTTTATTGGCTTGGATGGAATTGTAATATTAAATGTGAAAAAAGAAAAAATGAAAAAAGAAATAAAGGTTTTAATTATTGAAGATAATCAAGAACATTATGAAATTATTACTCGATATATAAATCGTTATAATAATATTTTTCAATTTATAAATGCTTTAAATATTGAAGAGGCAAATAACATTATTCTTTCTGAAAAACCTGATATTATTCTTTGTGATTGGCGACTTCCTGAAAGCGATACTTTAAATTTTATAAATAGAAATAATATTTTTTTCCCTATTGTTTTAATGACTTCTTTTGGTAGCGAAGAATTAGCTGTCAGATTACTTAAATTAGGTGTGATGGATTATATCGTTAAATCTATTGATAATTTAAAAAACATTGGAAAAATTTTATTAACTGCTTATAATAACTGGCAAAATATTCAAGCTAAGAAAAAAGCTGAAGTTGAATTTGAAAGAATCAGTAAAGAATGGCAAAAGACCTTTGATTCTGCTAATGACGCTATTTTTATTCTTAATAAAGATCATCAATTAATCAGGTATAATAAAAAAACTATTGAATTTTTTAATATTAAAAATGGTGAAGATATATTAAATAAAAAATGTTGGGAAATTATTCATAAAGATATTACACCTTTCAAAGATTGTCCCGAAGAAGAAATTAAAAAAACATTACAAAGAAAAATAATTGAAATTGAAATTAATAAAAAATTTTTTGAAATTACTATCGACCCATTATTAGATGAAAATAATGAATTTTATGGTACTATTCATTTTATTAGAGATATTACAGAGCGAAAAATAATTGAAAAACTTTTAAAAAAAAGTGAACAACGTTTTAGAGACCTTGTCTTTATTTCTTCTGATTTTATTTTAGAATTCACTTCATCTATGATTATTACTTTTTGTTCTGACCAGGTCACTAAAATTTTAGGCTATACACCATCTGAAATGATAAATAAAAGTTTCTTTGATTTTTTACATCCTGATTCAAAATCAAATTTAATTCTTTTACAAGAAAATATTCATCCTCTTAAAGATATTGAATTAATCATATTAGATGCTTATAAAAACAAAAGATTTATATTATTCAGCAGAATTCCAATTCTAAATGAAAACAATAAAATAATTGGTTTTCGGGGTATTTGCAAAGATATTAATCAATGGAAAGAATTACAAAATCAACTTATTGAACAAAGTAAGTTTTCAGCGCTCGGGCTTTTATCTGCTGGTATTGCACACGAATTTAATAATATCCTTTCAATTATACTATCATCTTCTGAATTGCTTTATTTTTTTGAGGATTATTTTAATCCAGAAAAAATTTCTGAAGCAAAACATTATTTATCTGTAATTAAAGAAAGTGTTAATCGTGGTAAAAATATTGTCAAAGATTTAATGGCTTATACAAGACCAAAAGAATTAGTAATCAAACCTGTTGATATTTTTTCAGTCGTGAATAAATCTGTTAATTTCCAGAAAAAAATGTTAGAATTAGAAAATATAAATATTGAAATTGTAAATAATTCTTCTAAATTATCTTTGATTGATGAAAGTCAATTAGAACAGGTTTTTATAAATTTAATTTTGAATAGCCGTGATGCAATTAAACCAAAAGGAAAAGGTTTTATTAAAATCATTATTGAAACTAATGGTGAATATAATTTAATTAAATTTATTGATAATGGCATTGGTATTCCTGAGGAACAATTAGATAAAATTTTTACGCCTTTCTTTACTACCAAAGGACCATATTCAACTAATAATTTAGGTTTACAGGGCACAGGTCTTGGTTTATCTATTTGTTACTCTATTATTCAAAGACATAATGGTTCTATTCAAGTTAAAAGTAAATTTAATGAAGGAGCTACATTTATCATTAAGCTTCCTACAACTGATGAAAAAACTATAAATCAACAAAACCAAATTTCAGAACAAATGAAAATAGAAAAAGAGGAAATTATGAAAAATAAAAAATTTAATATTTTAATTGTTGATGATGAAAAAGAATTTATTATTCTGTTTAAAACATTATTATCATTAAAAGGAATTACTAATATTAAATCTACTAATAAAGCATTTTCTGCATTAGAACTTATTAAAAAAGAAAAATTTGATGTTATCTTTCTTGATATGATTTTACCTGAAATGAATGGCGAACAATTATTAAATGAAATAAGAAAAATAAATGTAGATGTCCCAATTGTATTTATTAGTGGCAAACTTGGCGTTGACGAAAATAAATTTAAAAATAAAAATGTGGTGGCTTTTATCTCAAAACCTTTTAATATTGATGAAGTTTTAAATGTTATTGATAAATTATGATTAATTTTAATAACACCTTTTTTGCTGATTTTCATATTCATTCACATTTTTCACGCGCTACAAGTAAAAATCTTATCCCAGAATTTCTCTACCTCTGGGCTAATTATAAAGGATTATCAATTATTGGAACTGGTGATTTTACTCATCCTCAATGGTTTAATGAGTTAAAAGAAAAACTTGAACCTGCTGAACAGGGTTTATTCAAATTAAAAAAAGAATACGCCACAAAAATAAATAATGACTATAATTTGAATCCAGCAAATAATATAAGATTTATTTTAACTGCTGAAATTAGTAATATTTATAAAAAGAACGAAAAAGTGCGAAAAATTCATAATTTAATTTTTGCTCCTGATTTTGATACTGTTGAAAAAATCCAATCTTCTTTAAAAAAGATTGGAAATATTATTTCTGATGGCAGACCTATTCTCGGTCTTGATTCTAAAGATTTACTTGATATTATTTTAAATATTTCTGATAAAAATTTTTTAATTCCTGCACATATCTGGACTCCTTGGTTTTCTTTGCTCGGTTCTAATTCTGGTTTTGATTCTCTTTTTGAATGCTTTGAAGATTATTCTAATTATATTTTTGCTATTGAAACTGGTCTTTCCTCTGACCCTCCTATGAATTGGCTTTGTTCTTTTCTTGATAATATTTCTATTACTTCTAATTCTGATGCTCATTCACCTGAAAAATTAGGCAGAGAAGCAAATATCTTTAATTGCGATTTCTCTTTTGATGCAATTAAAAATGCACTTAAATTTCCTGAAAAAAATCAGTTCCTTGGAACTATTGAATTTTTTCCAGAAGAAGGTAAATATCATTTTGATGGGCATAGAAAATGCAATATTGTCTTATCACCAAATGAAACAAATAAATATAATCAAATTTGTCCAAAATGCGGTAAAAAACTTACTATTGGCGTTATGTATCGTGTTTTTGAAATTTCTGATAGAACTTCAACTGCTGATAGAAAAAATAAAAAACAATTTTTTTCTTTAATTCCTTTGATTGAAATTTTATCTGAAATTTATCAATCAAACGAAAAAAGTAAAAAGATTCAATCATTATATTTTTCTCTAATAAAAAAATTTGGTTCTGAATTTAATATACTTCTAAATGTTGATATAAATACTTTAAAAAACAAAGAAAATGAATTATTAGCAGAAGCAATTAAAAGAATGCGTGATGGTAAAGTAATAATAAAACCAGGTTTTGATGGTGAGTATGGTAAAATACGATTATTTACTGATGAAGAATTAAATTCTTCAAATAAATTTTTCTTATTTGAAAAAACTGAAGAAATAAATAAAGCAGAAAATCAATATAATTTTAAAAATGAACTATTAAAATTTAAAAATGGAATTTCAAAAAATTTTGATGATAATATAAATGCTGTGAACAAAAATCAATTACTTAATCAATCTCAATTAGATGCTGTAAATTATATAGATTCTTCTTTACTTATTATTGCTGGTCCAGGCACAGGTAAAACAAATGTTTTTGCATATAAAATTATTTTTTTATTAAATAATGGTATTCAGCCCTCTGAAATTTTATCTTTAACTTTCGCTAATGAAGCTGCGAAAGAAATGTTTAATAGAATTAAAACTTTATTAAATAATACTAACTTCTTAAAACAACTTAATATCTTTACTTTTCATTCTTTTGGTTTATTTATTTTAAAAGATTATTACAACAATCAATCCAACTTTACAATTATAAATGATAATGAAAAAGAGTTAATTCTAAAAGATATTCTAAATATTAAAAATAAAGAAATAAAAAAAATAATAAATGAAATATCAGAAATAAAACAAAAATTTTTGCCTATTGATTCTATTAACGATGAATTAAAACAAATATATATAAAATATAATGATTTTTTACAAAAAAATTTTTTATTTGATTTTGATGATTTAATTTTTTTACCAATTATTATTTTTCAGCAAAATAAAAATTATTTAGAAAAAATTCAAAATAAATTTAAGTGGATTATAATTGATGAATATCAGGATATAAATTATGCTCAATATCTATTAGTTAAAAAAATATCTGAAAATAAAAAAATAAAAGTGTGTGTTATTGGCGACCCTAATCAGGCAATTTATACTTTTCGTGGTGCTGATTCTAAATTTATAAATAATTTCCAAATTGATTTCCCAGATGCTAAATTATTTTTGTTAAATAAAAGTTATCGTTGTTCTGATAGTATTTTATCTGCTTCTTTAAATATTATAGCAAATAATGATGAAAAAAATTATTTTCTAAAAGGTACTGAAAAAGGTCTTAAAATAAATATTCTGGAATGTCAGAGTGTTCAAAGTGAAGCTGAATTTGTTGCAAGAACAATTGAAAATTTAATTGGTGGTATTAGTTTTTTCTCTTTTGACTCTAATATTTCTGATGGTGAAAAATCTGAACATATAAATTCGTTTTCTGATATTGCTGTTCTTTGTAGAATTAGTAAACAATTCGAACCAATTAAAAATGCTTTTTTGCAGCATAATATTCCTTTTCAAATTATTAATGAAAATTTTTTATTTACTAATGAACCTTTTTGTGAATTATTAAATTTAATAAAATTTTTAACTATGCCTGAAAATAATTTTTATAAAATAATTTTGAAAAAAATAAATAAAAATTTTCCTATAAATGAATTAAATAAAATTTTTAATAATAATTCGCTTAAAAATTTTTTGGCTTATTTATTTGAAAATTATTATAAAAATTATTATAATGAATTTAAAGATTATTTTGATTTATTAATTAAAATTGCTGATAATATTAATAATCCAATTGATTTTTTAAATGAAATTAATACAATGCAAACTAATGATTTATTTCAAAAAACAATAAATAAAGTGCCAATAATGACAATGCATTCTGCTAAAGGATTAGAATTTAATGCTGTTTTTATTGTTGGTTGTAATTCTTCTATTATTCCTTTTAATTTTTATAAAAATTATAATGTCAATATTGAAGATGAAAAACGATTAATGTATGTCGCTATGACGCGCGCTAAAAAATATTTATATTTAACTTATACAAAAACAATAAATTATTTTGGTGGAATAATTCAATCAGAAATAAGCCCTTTTTTAACAAAAATAAAAAAAGAATTAATCGAATTTAAAAAACAGGAGTTAAAAGAAAAAAATAAACAATTATCTTTATTTTAGGAATTAAATTTTTATGGTTGATTTAACACGAATTAAAGTTAATAATTTATTAAATAACATTTCTTCTGGTATTATGATTGTTTCATTGGATAACAAAATAAAATTTATAAATAAAGCAGGTGAAAAAATATTAAATATTAAAGATAAATATATTGATAAAAATTTAGATGATATAATAAATAATAATATTTTAAAACTCTCAATAAAAAAAACAATTGAATATAAGAAGCCACTTGCTCGCATTGTTGCTAATCTTAAAATTAATGACAAAATTGTTATTATTGGTTTTACTACTTCTATTTATTTTGACGATGATAATAATTTAAAAGGTGTAATAATAAATTTCAGAAATATTACTGATAAAATTTTATTAGAAAAAAAACTTAAATATTCTGAAACAAAATACAAATTACTTATTCAAAATTTACAATGCCCTATTTTTATTATTAATTTTAATAATTATAAAATAATTGAATGTAATCAAATTGCTGAAAATATTCTTGGTTTTACAAAAAATGAATTAATTAAATTAAATTTACTTAATTTAATTATAAGTGAAGATAGAGAAAAAGCAAAAAAATATTTACTCGCTTTGAAAAATAATTCTACCAAAGAAAACAAAATTGAAGTTCAATTATTAAATCGTGAAAAAAAATTTAGAATTTTTGATTTAATGGCTAATATTTTTTCTATTGGTAAGCAAAATTATATTCAGGTAATTTGTGTCGAAACAACTGAAAAAGTTCTTTTAACTAATGATTTAAAAAAATCATATAATCAATTAAAAGAAACACAGGAAATAATTATTCGTGCTGAACGATTGGCTGCTGTTGGCGAACTTGCTGCTGGCATTTCGCATGAAATTAAAAATAGATTTCAAGTTATTTCAAATGCTTTAACTTATATAAAAAATAAAATTGATTTATCAAATGAAACAATTAAGATAAATATTGAATATATTGAAAAAGAAATAAATCGCGGTACTAAATTAATAAATGATTTAATGGAATTTTCAAGACCACACCCACCTTCTAAAAGTTTTATAAATTTAAATAATATTATTACTGATTCTTTACCATTACTAAAAAAACAATTTGATACAAAAAATATTCAGATAATAACTGAACTTAATGATATTCCAAAAACTTATGTTGATTATAATTTAATTCAACAGGTTATAATAAATGTATTAAAAAATGCTGAATATGCAATGTCTAATAATGGAAAATTAACTATTAAAACTTATACTAAAAAGAAAGACGAAATTGAAGAACATTTAATTATAAAACGAGAAAAAAAATTTGATTTATATAATGTAATTGAAATTGCTGATACAGGAATTGGTATTGAAGAAAAATATCTTTGTAAAGTTTTTACTCCATTTTTTTCTACAAAAGGTCCAAACGAAGGTAGCGGTCTTGGATTATCTGTTTCTAATAAAATAATTGAAAATCATAATGGTTTTATGGACATTGAAAGTAAATTAAATTTTGGTACTACTGTATTTATTTATTTACCTGTTATTAAAAAACTTAATAATTAAATATTATGAAAAATAATTATAATTGCTTAATTGTTGATGATGAGCGTGCAATGTGTGAAACTTTAGCATTTCATTTGCAAGATAAGAATTATAATATTTTTATCGCAGATAATGCTATTAATGCTATAAATATTTTCAATTCCAATAAAATTGATATTGTTATTACAGATGTTAAAATGCGTGGTTTAAATGGTCTCGAACTTTTAAAAAAAATCAAAGAAATTAATAATGATGTTCCTGTTATTGTTATTACTGGCTATGCTACAATTGATTTAGCTGTTGAAGCTTTAAAAAATGGTGCTTATGATTTTATTAGCAAACCTTTTCAAATTGAAAAATTATTAATAACTCTGGAAAATGCCATTGAACAATATAAATTAAAATTTGAAAATCAAAATTTAAAAAAAGAAATAAATTCAAAAATAAAATTCTATGACCCTTTAATTGGCGAATCAAAAGCAATAGTCGAATTAAAAAAATTAATTGATGATGTTGCAAAAACAAATTCATCAGTTTTAATTTCTGGCGAAAGTGGAACTGGTAAAGAAATTATAGCTCGTGAAATTTATCAAAAAAGTAATAGAAATAATAAACCATTTTATGCGCTTAATTGCACTGCTTTACCAACTAATTTAGTTGAAAGTGAATTGTTTGGTTATAATAAAGGTGCTTTTACTGGCGCTAATGAAAGCAAAAAAGGTATTCTGGAAATTGTTAATGATGGAACTTTATTTCTTGATGAAATTGGTGATTTAAGTATTGAAATTCAGGCTAAACTTTTACGCGTTTTAGAAAATAAAGAATTTTATAAAATTGGCGGCGTTGAAAAAATTTCTGTTGATTTTCGCCTTATTGCTGCTACTAATAAAAATTTAAAACAATTAGTTAAAGAAAAAATTTTTCGCGATGATTTATATTATAGGATTAATACTGTTGAATTACATATACCACCATTACGCGAAAGAAAAGATGATATTAAACTTTTTATTAATTACTTTTTAAATAAATTTGCTATTGAATTAAAAAAGCCAGTTCCAGTGCTTTCAAAAGAAGTTGAAAAAAAATTATTATCTTATTCATATCCTGGTAATGTCCGCGAATTAAAAAATATTATTGAAAGAATTATGATTTTTAATAAAGATAAAGTTATTAAAAATATTGATTTTTTAAATCCTGATTCAGAAGATGTGCAAGATTTATTAGATGATAATAATCAAATTTTACCATTAAAAGAATTTGAAAAAAAATATATTTATAAAATTTATAACAAACTAAATAAAAATAAATCACAAACAGCAAAAGCATTAAAAATAACAAGAAAAACTCTTGATAGCAAATTGAAAAGTTTATTATAATTACATATCAAAAATTTTAGATAATAATTATTTTTATTTTTTCTTAAGGAGGTTTATTTATGTCAAAATTTATTATTGTTACCACAACAATAGATAAATCTGATTTAGCAGAAAAACTTGCTATAAAAATTATTGAAAATAAATTAGGTGCTTGTGTTCAAATTTTTCCAATTAAAAGTTTTTACAATTGGCAGGGGAAATTAGAAAAATCTGATGAATTTTTATTATTTATAAAAACAAAAAAAGAACTTTTTAAAAATCTTCAAGAATTTATAAGAGCAAATCACTCTTATGAATTACCTGAAATAACTTCATTTAATATTAAAAAAGGCTTAAAGGAATATAAAATGTGGATGTTAGAAAATTTGATTTCACAATAAAAAAAATTCTTTTCATCATATTAATCATTTTTATTTTTTTTATAATTTTAGAATTAGTAACAAAAATATTTTATCTAAAAGCAGGTAATACAATAATTTATCATAAATATTTTGGCTGGATAAATAAGCCAGATTCTATTGGTGCAAAATTTACAGGCTCTAAAATAAATTTTTATTCTTATGATAATTTAGGTTTTAGAATAACAAAAGAACAAGTAAAAAATAAACAACAAAAAATTTTCATTGTTGGTGATTCTATTATTGATGCTCGTGAAGTAAATGACAATTCACATTTACAAAATATTTTAAGAAAATTATTTATAAATTATAATTATGATATTTTTACTTTTGGTGTAAGTGGTTGGGGAACTGACCAGGAATATTTATTTATTAATTCATTGTTAAATAAAGAAAAAGAAATTAAATTAATTGGACTTACTTTTTATACTGGCAATGATTTTCATAATAATATCAAAAATGAATATAAAACTTTTTTCAAAACTTATTATAAACCATATTTTAAAATTCAAAATGATACTTTTATTCTTTTAAATAATCCTGTTCCACAAGAAAAATTATTTTTTGGTTTTGAATTCTTTAAAAAATATAGTTCTTTTTATAAATTTTCTAATGAAATTATTTTTCCATTACTATTAAAAATAATAAATAAAAATAATAATTATAATGATTTTTATTTAAGTTCAGATTTTGAAAAATCAAGTAAAATTACTGAATTTTTATTAAAAGATTTAAATAATAAATTAAATAATAATAAAAAATTTTTTGTAATAATAATTCCATCAATGTCTGAAGTAAGAAAAAAAAATGAAAGTGAATATATAAAAAAAATAAGAACAATATGTGAAGAAAATAAAATTTTATATATAAATTGTTATTTGGAATTTAATAAAAATTCTAAAAAACCAGAAAGAGATTATTATTTGCAATTTGATGGACATTTAAATGAAAATGGTCATTTGGTGCTTGCTAAAATCATTTTTAATTTTTTAACTCAAAATAATTTATTAAATTGATTATTTTATTTGTTTTGTTTCATCAATTAATTTTTTATAATAATTAATATAAGGTAGAAAAAAAGTGCCACCAAGATTTAGTTGCTCATATTCATCAATTATATTTTCATATTTATTATTCTTTATAAAAAAATCAAATAATCTATAATTGTTCCAGCCGTTAATTTCAATTACTTCTAATAAATTATCAGAATTATTATCAGTTATTTCTTTATCATAAATTATTTCGTAAATATAAGTACCATATTTGAAATATAATAGTTTTATATGTTTTTTCCAGAATTCATCAAAAATTTCTCTATCCTGTTCATTCCAATAAAATGTTTTATAACCAGGATTATTTCTTATTGCTTCCTTATAATTTATTAATAAATGAGTTATTTCTTTTAATTTCAATATATTTAAAAATTCATTTGCATTTTTTGCTTTTTGTAAATATTCAATTAAAGGTTGGCGATTTGTTTCAACTGAATAACTAATATATTTTTTCTTTAAATAATATGTTCTGTTTTCACCAATAAACAATATCTTTGAATTTTTAGTTAAATTTTGATTACACCATTTTATTGCAGCATAAGGAGGCTGGGGATATAATGCACGGGCAAATGAAAGATATTCATCTTTATTTTTTTTAAAATAAAAATATTCTTCTATTCTAATATTTGAAATCAAAGTAAGATTATAAAAAAAGAAATTTAGTAAAATTAAAATTGCTAATAATAAATTAAACAATTGAATTTTTTTTAATAATTCATCATACGAAAAAGCAATTATTATTGCTATAATTGGAAACGCAGGTAAAAGAAAACGAAATTGAGGAACGCCAAAACTCCAAAAAAAATACGAAATTAAAAACGCTATAAATAAATATAAAATAATTTTATTTTTATAAAAATAAAAAAATATCAGAGGTATAAAAGAAAGAAATATTATTCCTATTGCTTCTTTTTCTGTATTAGCCCAAAAATACAAAAATAATTTTTTAAAATCGAAATTAAATAAATTTAATGATAATGGTAAAATCTGATTACTATATTCAAATATTTTTAATTGTTCATCATTAAAAAATTTATAGAAAAATGGATATATAGGATTACCAGTAAATAAAAAATTTTTTATTAAATAAGGTATAATAGGCAAAATAAAAATTATCAAAAAAATAAAAATAATAAAAAAATTTTTTTTAAAATTTTTATTTATTTTTAGAACAAAAAAGATTAAAACAAAAATAATTCCAATAAGAGAAAAAAATGCAGTATATTTAATTGAAAAAGAAAGACCTGCAAAAAACGCAGCAAGAAATAAATATTTATTATTTTTGGTAACAAAATAATTTAGTGCTGCTGATAAATATAAAGAAAAATAATAAGTTAATGATACATCATTTCCACAAGTCCAGGAATTAAAAATAAGTAATGGTAATGAACTTATTATTGCTATGGTTAAAATTGCTATATTTAATGAAAATATTTTTTTGCATATTGAAAATAAATTTAATAATAAAAAAATAAACATAGAAGAATGAAGCATTTTAGCTAATAATTCATTATTTAGTAATAATGCTAATAAATTAATCATTTGCTGAAATAATGGAAAATTTGAGTGCATTAAATATTCAATCGGTTTTATTTGATTATGCAAAATATAATAGTTTGGAATAGCAAGATGATAAACAAGAGAATCATAAAAAATTTCAGGTGATTGCATCATAATAAAATTTAAAATAAAAATTGGTAATAATGAAATTAAAATTATTTTCTGTGTTAAATTAATTTTTTTAAATAATGAAAATAAAATTTTGAAAATTGAAAAATTTATTTTTATTTTTATTATTGAAAAGAAAAATAAGATAACAAAAAAAATTTTAAAAAATAAAGGCGATAATAAACCAACAACACCACAGAAAAAAGAAAAATACGAAAATAATGATAAACCTAAACCAACAGAAAAAGAAATTTCTTCACCAAAATTTAATTGAATATTTAATTTTTTAATTATTATTTTCCCAATTTTAAAAGCAGAAAAAATAATAATAATGAACGAGAAAAAAATAATAATATTTAAAAAAAATTTTTCTATTGAACCAAAAAAAATTTTAATAAAAAAAAGTTTAAAATAAATGCTATTAAAAACAACAAGTTGTGTATCAATAAAATAATAAAAAATAAAATAAATCCAGACTAACAATAAAACAACAAGAAAAGATTTGAAATAATTAGTAATCATTAAATATTAAATTGTAAATCATATAATTTTTTATATAAGCCATTTTTTTCGATTAATTGATTATGTGTGCCAATCTCTTTAATTTGACCATCATCAATAACAACAATTTTATCAGCACGAACAATTGTCGATAATCTATGAGCAATTACAATTGTTGTCCTATTTGACATAAGTTTTTCTATTGCCTGTTGAACATATATTTCACTTTCAGTATCAAGTGCAGATGTTGCTTCATCAAGCAATAAAATTGGCGGATTTTTTAATATCGCTCGTGCTATAGCAATCCGCTGGCGTTGACCGCCTGAAAGTAAAACTCCTTTTTCACCAACAATTGTATCATATCCATCAGGAAATTCCATTATGAAATTATGTGCATTTGCTATTTTTGCAGCATTTATAATATCTTCTTCTGACACTGTTTTTAAGCCATAGGAAATATTATACTTAATAGTTTCATTAAATAAAAAAGTATCCTGAGATACAATAGCAATCAAATTAAATAAACTTTCAAATTTAATATTTTTTATATTCACACTATCAATTAAAATTTCACCTTTATTAACATCATAAAATCGTGGTATTAAATTTATTATTGTTGTTTTGCCACTGCCACTTCTTCCTACTATAGCGCAAACTTCGCCTTTATTTATTGTTAGATTAAAATCCTTTATCACATAATTATCATTATCATAAGAAAAATATACATTCTTAAATTCAATCTTATCATTAAATCTTTTGAGTTCAATTGCTGTTTTACTCTCTGTTATTTTGCTTTTTAATTTTAAAATATTTATAACCCTAAAAGCAGCACCAAATGATTTATAAACCTGTGCTCCTGCATCTATAAATCTTTTTAATGGACTCATTGTAGATAGTAGTGCAGTAAGAAAAAGTATAAAATCGCCTGGACTAATATTTTTCTTTATTATTTGATTTGTTCCAAAAATTAAAATTATTAAGGCAACAATAGTTCCAGCAAATTCTGTAATTGGCGAAGCAAGGATAATATACTTAAATGTTTTTAATGTGTGTTTAAATAATCTTTTATTTACTGCTTTTGCTTTATCTAATTCATAATTTTCCATTCCAAATGATTTAATCACAAAAATACCTGCAAGTGCTTCCTGAAAAATCGATAAAATATCAGCCCAACATTGTTGTAAAATATAACCTCTTTCTTTTAATCTTTTATTTAATTTTAAAATTGGTAATAATAAAATAACAACTAAAATGATGGAAAAAAAAGCAAGTTTATAATTTATATAAAACACAATAAATAACAAAAATAAAATTTCAAAAAAATAAAAAATAACATCAAAAAAACTAACAATAATAGAAGAATATAAAACCTGTGTATCATTTATTAAAACAGATAATAAATCACCGGTTTTACTTTTATCGAAAAATTGCATTGGCATTGATAATATTTTCTTATATAAATCATCTCTTATTTCAATAACAATCTTATTACCTATATATTGACTTAAAAAATTTTTAGCATACAAAAAAATTAATTTTAAAAATATAGTAATTAAAATAAAACTTGCTAATATTTTTATTAATTTTTTAAATGAAAGCCCATTTATTTTTCTATATAAAAAGTTATTTATTTTTGGTATTTGTTGAAAAATTTTTTTCTTTATGAATTTTGGTAAAAATATTATTTTTTTTTCATTTATTTTTATTATCTCTTTTTCTATTTTTAAACCATCACTATTTATCTGGCTTTTTATAAATACTTCATCAATTAATGGTTTTATTAAGGAAATTGAAATACCATTAAATAAAGAATAACCAATGATAGAAATAATAAGAAAAATAATTAATAATTTGTGTTTTAATAAGTATTTTAAAAAATAAAAATATAAAACAATTGCCTGATTTTTTTTCATTTCTTTTATCTAATTTTTAAACGATGTGAATCTTTACGAATAATACCAGTTCGAGCACATAACTTTGAATTGCACATTATTATTTCACAGGATACTTTTAATTTATTATTAACTATATAAGAACCAACACCATAAATATCAACTGGCACTTTTAATTGTTCAAACAATTTAATCTTTTTATAATCAAATCCACCACTTGCTACAATTTTTAAATCATTCAAACCGAATTCATCAAATTTTTTTCTTGCAAGCCAGATAAGTTCTGCAGAAGTACCTAATGATTTAGAATTTATTGGAGTTACAGAAAAATCACGAATATTAATTAAATTATCAAATCGCACTGCCCAAATCTTATTTCGACCCGAACCAATTACATCAGATAATTTTTTACCATCTTTTTTATAATATTTATTATAAAAATTATTCACTAATTTTATTGCATCATTTATTGAATCATTGTTCCAACTTACAACTATTATTCTTTTTATCAAATTATCAGTTGCTTTATCATAAGCAAAAGCAGCATCTGAAATTAAGCCTTCATAACAACCAATTAATGTATTTGAAACTGATTCAATACTTTTAACACCATAAATATAAGCATTTGCTTCTGTGCTAACACCAAATGCTCCTGCTTTTATTGCTGCATACCCATCTATTGTTTGATTTAAAAAATGGTCATATCGCGCTGAATAAAATAATATTGGTTTATTATTTGATACTGAAATTATTTTATCCACAGCAGTGGCAATTGATGTGCCGCGCGTTAATACACCCTGTATCACTGTTTCTAAATATATAAAATATTTTGCTATTCCTTCTATTATTAATATTGGTTCACCTTTTTCAAATCTATCACCATCATTTAAACACTTAATTGTAATTTCAGAACTTTTATCTTCCCATAAATTATTTAATTCTGCTGTTATTTCTAACTTCTTATTGTTTAATTCTTTTAATTCATCAATATTATTTGTACTTCTTATTTTTAAATCAATCTGTTTTAAATTTTCAAATAAATCCTGTGCTTTTTGAGAATCTCTATAATAACCAGTACAAAGTTTTAATATTAAAACTGCTTCTTCAATGCCACAAGCAACACCAGCACTATTAACTGAAAATTCCATTAAAATTTTGGAATTATTATTTTCTTTAAATAAAACATCTTTCGCACTAACACAATCTTTATCAGAAAAATAACCATTCCTTAATTTGTTTACTGGTAATTTAAATAATAAAGGATTTAAATTTTCAATTTGTTTAAATTTCATTATTTATCCAATCAATAAAATTATCTATTCCTTCGCCTGTCTTTGCACTTAAAGAAAATATCTGAACTTTACTATTAATAGTGCGAATATTTTTAATTACATCTTTTGCTTTTGTATCAAGATAAGGTTCTAAATCAACTTTATTTATAAGAACAGCATCTGCTCTTCTAAATAACAATGGATATTTTAAAGGTTTTTCAACGCCTTCTGTTAAACTAATTACAACAATTTTTTTATGTTCACCTAAATTATACTCACCCGGACAAATTAAATTCCCAATATTTTCAATAATTAAAATATCAAGTTTTGATAAATCAAATTTTTCAAGTGCTTGCTCTATCAAACTTGCACTCAAATGACAGCCACCACCAAAAATATCAGTATTTATTTGAATTACTGGAATTTTATGTTTGGCTAATTTTTCTGCATCTATTGTTGTTGATACATCACCTTCAATTACGCCTATTCTTTTTTTATTATAATATTTTTCAATTAGTTGAGTAATTATTTCAGTTTTTCCAGCGCCCGGTGATGACATAAAATTCATACAAAAAATATTGAATTCATTTAATTTTTCATTTATCTTTTTAGCAATAACATCATTTTCATCAATAATATTTTTTAATATTTGTATTTTCATATTTGACTCCTTCTTTTTAATAAATAAATATAATATAAAAAATTTTATCAAATGTAAAGATAAAAAAATTATTGACATATTACTTATTTTTTGTTAAAAAAACTAAAAATGAAAATAGAAGAAATAAGAAAAAAAATAGATAAGATAAATTTAGAAATTTTACGATTATTAAATGAGAGAATATTATTAGTAGATGAAATAGGTAAAGCAAAAAAAAATAACAATATCCAAATACTTGATATAAGCAGAGAAGAATCAATTATTAATTCTATTTTACAAAATAATAAGCATTTTCCAGAAGAAGAATTAAAAAATATTTTTTATGAAATTTTTAAAGCTTCATTATCAAGAGAAAAAATATTAAACATTTCATATTTAGGACCAAAATTCTCATTCTCTTATTTAGCAGCAAATAAACGATTTGGTAATAAATGCAATTATATTGAAGCAAATTCTATTTATGATATTTTTAAAGATGTTGAAACTGGAAGATGTGATTATGGTATTGTGCCAGTTGAAAATTCGAATGAAGGCAGTATTTCAATGACAATGGATTGTTTCTTAAAAAGTTCTGTTTTAGTTCAAGGTGAATTATTACTTAATGTCTCACAAAATTTATTATCAAAGGAAAAATCACTTGATAAAATAAAAGTTATTTATTCTCACTCACAACCATTTGCACAAGCACAAAATTGGCTTAGAAAAAATTTTAAAAAAGTAAAATTAGTAGAAGTATCATCAACAGCCGAAGCAGCAAGAATAGCAGCAAAGCAAAAAAACAGCGGAGCAATAGCATCAGAACTTGCAGCAGAATATTATAAATTAAATATATTAGTTAGAAATATTGAAGATAATCCAGAAAATATAACACGCTTTTTTATTATTGGCAAAGGCTATAACAAACCATCGCAAAAAGATAAAACATCAATAATATTTAATGTCAAAGACACTTATGGTGCATTATATAAAGCACTCGAACCATTTTATAAAAATAAAATAAATCTAAAAAAAATAGAATCAAGACCATCAAAAGTAAAAGCGTGGGAATATGTATTTTTTGTAGATTTAGAAGGACACATTGAAAATAAGAAAGTAAAAAATGCGTTAAAAAATTTAGAAGATAAATGTAAATTTATTAAAATTCTTGGTTCTTATCCTGCTGCTTATTAACAATTTATGAAACAAAATTCTGTTCTAATTTTTGGTTTAGGTCTTATTGGTGGTTCTATTTGTTTAAAAGCAAAAGAAAAAAATTTATTTGATAAGATATTTGCTTTTGGTAGAAATCTTGAAAATTTAAAATTAGCAAAAGAGCAAAAAATTATTGATGGTTATTATACTAATATAGACGAAATAAATTTTTCTGAAATTGACATAATTTTTTTATGCACACCAATTGAAATGATAATAAAAATAGCAGAAGAAATAATACCAAAAATAAATAAAAAAATTTTAATAACAGATGTAGGAAGCACTAAATCATATATAACAGAAAAAATAAATGAAATAATAAAATCAAATAAATCAAAAGCAGAATTTATTGGTGCACATCCAATAGCAGGTAAAGAAAAAACAGGATTTAAATATTCCTCAGCTTCTTTATTTGAAAATACATATTGTATTATTACGCCAGAAAGTGATAATTCAATTGAGAACATAGAAAAAATAAAAAAGTTATGGCAAGAATTAGGCTCAATAGTGATTTTAATGACACCAGAAAAACACGATTTTATTACTGCAATAATAAGTCATTTGCCTCATATTATTTCTGCTGGTTTAGTTAATACTGCAAATGAAGAACAAAAAAAAGAAAAAGAATTACTTAATTATGCAGCTGGTGGCTTTAAAGATATAACGAGAATTTCATCAAGTGATGAAGAATTATGGACACAAATTTGTTTATCAAATAAAAAAGAAATAATAAAAATACTTGATAATTTTTTAAAAATAATTAATAATTTTAAAATTAATTTAATTAATGAAAATAAAGAAAAAATAAAAGATTATTTTTTAACAGCAAAAAATATTAGAAATTCAATTAGGTTAAAAGGTGTTGGATTATTACAAAATTTTTATGATTTATTAGTTGATGTAGTTGATAAACCAGGTATTATTGCGAATATAACTAAATTATTAAGTGATAATTATATAAATATAAAAGATATAGAAATCTTAAAATATCGTGAAGAAGAAAATGGTGTTTTAAAATTATCTTTTGCAAATGAAGATGATTTGAATAATGCTTTTGAAATATTAAATGCAAATAATTATTTAGTAAAAAAAAGGTAAAGAAAAATGAAATTTTATGGTAAGTTAAAAGTTTTAGGTGATAAATCAATTTCACACAGAAGTTTAATTTTAGGTGGATTAAGCAAAGGCAAATTAATAATTAAAAATTTTTTATTTAGTGATGATACATTAAGAACATTAAATGGAATAAAAAAATTAAATGTAAAAATTAAAGTAAATAAAAATACTGATGAAATAATAGTTGAAGGCAAAGGTAAAAATAATCTATCATTAAAAGCAGAAAAAATATATTGTGGTAATTCAGGCACAACAGCAAGATTATTAGCAGGTTTATTATCAGGAATAAATGGTAGATGTATTTTAACAGGTGATAAATCATTAAGTAAAAGACCAATGAAACGCGTTGCAGAACCATTAAAATTAATGGGCGCAAATATAAAAGGTGATTATTTACCGCTTGAAATTATTGGCGGAAAATTAAAAGGAATAAATTATAAATTACCAGTTGCAAGTGCACAGGTAAAATCTGCAATTTTATTAGCAGGAATAACAGCAAGTGGAAAAACAAGTGTAATTGAACCAATAAAATCACGCGACCATACAGAACGAATGATAAAATATTTAGAAGGAAAAATTAAAATAGAAAAAAATCAAATTACTGTTTATGAAGATACAGATTTATTTAGCGATAAAGAACTCATAGTGCCAAATGATATATCATCAGCAGCATTTTTTATTATTGGTGCATTATTAAAAAAAGACTCTGAATTAATATTAGAAAATATAACATTAAATCCAACACGAACTGGTTTATTAGAAATATTAAAACGAATGAATGCCAATATAACAATAATAAATAAGAAAATATTAAATAATGAACCAATGGGTGATATATTAGTTAAATCATCAAAATTAAAAGGCACAATAATAAAAGGTTCAATAATACCAAAATTAATTGATGAAATCCCAATTATTGCAATAGCAGCACTTTTTGCAGAAGGCAAAACAATAATTAAAGATGCAAATGAATTAAGAGTAAAAGAAACAGATAGAATAAAAGCAATAGTAAACGAATTATCAAAAGTGACAGAAAAAATAAAAGAATATGAAGATGGTTTTGAAATAACTGGCAATAACATAAAATTACAAAGTAATAATTTTAACAGTTATGAAGACCATCGAATAGCAATGAGTTTAACAATATTAAGTGCAGTATTAGAAAAAAATTTTAAGATAAAGAATAAAGATTGTGTGAAAATTTCATATCCAGAATTTTTTAATGATTTAAAAAAAGTATTAAAATAAAAGAGGAGAAAAATATGAAAATTGCAATTGATGGACCAGCAGGTGCTGGTAAAAGTACAGTTGCAAAAATTTTGGCTGAAAAATTAAATTTTATTTATATTGATACTGGTGCAATGTATAGAGCAGTAACTTATGTTTTATTAAAAAAGAATATACCATTTACAAATTTAGAAAAAATAAAAGAAGAATTAGATAAAATAGAAATAAAATTAATAATAGAAAAAAATAACAAAAAAATAATATGTAATAATGAAGATGTAACAGAAAAAATTAGAGAACCAATAATATCAAATAATGTTTCAGAAGTATCAGCAATAAAAATAGTTCGCGAAAAATTAGTTCAACTCCAACGAGAATTAGCAAAAAACAATAATGTAATAATGGATGGTAGAGATATTGGCACAGTTGTATTACCTGATTCAGAATATAAATTTTATCTGGATGCATCAGCCGAAGAAAGAGCCAAAAGAAGATATAAAGAATTACTTGAAAAAAGAAAAGATATAAATTATAATGAAATTTCGGCATCAATAAATGAGCGTGATAAAAAAGATTCAACAAGAAATTTAAGTCCATTAAAAAAAGCAGATGATGCAATATATATAGATACAACAAATTTAACCATAAATGAAGTAGTAGAAGAAATATTAAGTTATGTCAAAAAATAAAAATTCAACTAAAATTTTTATAGCGCCAGAAGTTGGCTTTTGTTTTGGGGTCAAACGGAGTATTGAATTACTAAATAAAACAAGGAAAGAATATCCAGAAGCAAATATTATTACTTATGGACCTATTATTCATAATGAATTTGTAATAAATGAGTTTATTAAAAAAAATATATATCCTGTTAATAATGAAAAAGAAATAACTAAATTACCAAGAAACACAATAATAGTAATAAGAAGTCACGGTGTAGGAGAACCAACATTAAAAAGATTGAAAAAAAAAGGATATATAGTGATAGATGGCACTTGCCCTTTTGTAAAAAAAGTTCATTTAAATGGTTTAAATTTATGTAAAGAAAAATATTCAGTAATTTTAATTGGTGATAAAGAACATCCAGAAGTAAAAGGAATTGCTGAAACATTAAAGAATAAACTAACAATAATAAATTCAGTAAGTGAAGTAGAAAAATTAAATAATATTCGCTTAAATAAGATAGGCGTAATAATTCAAACAACGCAGGACCATAAAAAAGTAAATGAAATATTATTAGCATTATTTAAAAAATATAAAGAAATAAAATTATTTAATACTTTATGTAATGCAACTTTTTTAAGACAATATTACGCTAATTTACTTTCGCAAAAAGTTGATTTAATGATGATTATTGGTTCAAAAACAAGTGGTAATACTAGAAGATTATTTGAAATAAGTAAAAAAAATTGCAAAAAAACATATTTAATTTCAGATGAAAATGATATAAAAAAAATTAAATTTACAAATATAAAAAAAATTGGTATAATAACAGGAGCATCAACGCCTGATTTATTAATTAAAATAACTATTGAAAATTTAAAAAAAATAATGAAAATAAAAGAAATTAAATATTTAAAAAGAGAAGAATTGGAGGCTACTAAAAATGGATTATAATCTAAACGAAAGTGTAATACCATTAACAGAAAATGGAAGTTTTATTATTGATATCAATAACGAAGCAAAACAAAAAATTCAAAAACCAATAGAAAAAGAAGTTAAAAGTGTAAGTGAACCCAAAAAAGAAGAAACATTTATTTCAAAAGAAGATGAATATTTTATTGATAAATATTCAAAAGTAAATGAGATAAAAGAAAATACTATAGTAAAAGGAAAAATAGTAAATATTGATAATGAAAATATTTATGTTGATGTTGGTTATAAATCTGATGGTCTAATACCATTAGATTCAATTAAAAACAAAGATTTAAAAAAAGGTGATGAAATAGAGGTTTTTGTTTTAAAAGTTGATGATGAAGAAGGAATAATTCAATTATCTAAAAATAAAGTTGATATGTTAAAAATAATGGAAAAATTAAGAGAAGCATATATAGAGAAAAAAAGTGTAGTCGGGCAAATAATCCGAAAAATAAATGGCGGTTTTATTGTTGATGTTGGTATTAAAGCATTTTTACCACTATCACAAATATCAACAAAAAAACAAACTAATTTTGATAAATATATAAATAAGGATTATGAATTTAAAATAATAGAATTTAATGAAAAGAAAAAAAATATTGTATTATCAAGAAAATTACTTATAGAAGAAAAAAGAGAAAAAGAATTACAAGAATTTTTTGATAAAATTAAAGTTGGTGATGTAGTAGAAGGTATAGTAAAAAATATTTTACCTGGTGGAGCATTTATAAACTTGAATTGTATTGATGCTTTTTTACCAATTTCAGAAATATCATGGGGAAGAATAAAAAATATTAATGATTATCTTAAGGTAGATGATAAAATAAAATGTATTGTATTAAACATAGATAAAATAGAGAAGAGAATAAAAGTTGGATTAAAACAATTAACAAAAGACCCCTGGACAATTGTTGAAGAAAAATACAGCATTAATAGTATAATAACAGGTAAAGTTGAGTCAATAACTAAATTTGGTGTTTTTGTTGAAATCGAACCAGGATTGGTTGGTCTTATTCCATTATCAGAAATAAGTTGGTCAGAAATTGATTTAAAAAATATTTCAGAAATAATTAAAAAAGACGAAACTGTTAAATGTAAAATTCTCAATATTGATAAATCCAAAAAAAGAATTACATTAAGTTTAAAAAAGGTTTTACCAGACCCCTGGGAAATATTTAAAAATAAATATAAAGTTGGTGATATAATAAGCGGAACAATTATAAATATAAATAATTATGGATTAGTAGTAAAAATTACAGATGGCGTGGAAGGTTTTATAGATAAAAATAATATTAGTTGGGAAAAGAATAAAGATAATATATTAAATTCTTATAACATAGGTGAAACAATAAATTTAAAAATATTAGAAATAAATTCAGAAAATAAAAAATTAGAATTAGGCATAAAACAATTGACAGTTGACCCCTGGTGTCAAAAAATAGAAAAATATAAAATAGGCGATATTGTTAAAGTTACAGTTTCTGCAATATTAAATATTGGTCTCATTGTTAAATTACCAAACGGCGTTGATGGTTTAATACATAAATCACAAATACCAAAAGAGAAATCTATTGATTTAAATAAACATTTCAAATTAAATGAAGAGTTAGAAGCAGAAATAATAAATATAAATTCTGAAAAACATAAATTAGGATTAAGTATAACTAAATATCTTGAAACAATCGAAAAGCGAGAACTCGAAGATTATCTAAAAAATCAGGAGATTGGTGAAACAACTTTAGGTTCTTTAATAAATTTAGAAGCATTATTTAAAAAATAATAAAATTGGAGTTATTAAATGAAAAAAAATTTTTTTATTTTTTTTATTTTTTTAATTAATTATTGTTTTGCAAATGGAATATTAGACTTATCATTATTGCCTGATACTCCAATTGATTTAAGCACATTAAAAGAATATCAAATAATAGAAGGAAATCAACAGGGTATAAATTATTTTTATAGTGGTTATAAAAATTTTAATGAATTAAATTATTTTTCAGCAGTTGATAATTTCAGTAATGCTATTTTAAAGGCACCATGGGATAAAAGATTTTTTGAATGGTATTATAAATCTATTTACAAAATTGGTGAATACGAATATTTAAAAACATTTTTTAATAAAGCAAATTTATACAATTTTTATTCAAATGAAATGAAAATATTTAATAATTTTATTGAAAATAAATTATCATACAAAAAATATTCGACTGATTTATCTTATAAATTTTTTAAATCAGAAAATGGCTTTAATTGGAATGAAAAAAAATTTATAACACCAACTGATATTACAATATCAGATAATTTTATATTTATTATTTGCCCAACTCTAAAACAACTTTCTATTTTAGATAAAAATTTTAATTTAATAAATAAAATTAAATTTTCAGGTAAACCAATAAAAATCGCAGAATATAAAAATTACTTATATATAATTGATTTTGAAACAAATAAAATATTTAAAATTGCAGGTGAACAAATTACAGAAATAAAAACAACAAATATAAAGCTACTTGGTATAAAAGGAATAGCAATTGATAAATACGAAAATATTTATTTAATTGATAGTGGCAATAAAAGAATCATCAAATTAAAAGATGATAAATTATTATTAGAAATTGGTGGTTGGGATAATAAAAATTATAAATTCTATGATATCACTGATTTAGCAGTTGATAATGACTTAAATATTTATGTCATTGATAATGAACAAAAAGAATTGTTAAAATTTAATTCATCAGGTAATTTAATCAAAAAATCAAAACTCACAAATCAAATTGAAAGAATAAAAATTATAAATGGGAAAATATATTTATTAACAAATTCTAATTCAATAATTGAAATAGACCAGAATCTAATGATTTTGAATACAATCAAAATTGAAGAGACAATTAAACAAGCAAATTCATTTTATTTTGATGCTTTTAATAATTTATACTTATCAAGTTTATATGATAGTAATATACATATATTTAAAACAATTTTCTATGAAACAGCACCAATAGTAATAAATCTATCAGCAATTGAAAGTATCAAACATTATCCTATTATTGCAATATATGCAGATGTTTACGATATTTATGGAAATCCAATTTATGGTTTAACAAAAGATAATTTGCTTGTATATGAAGGTTTTAATCATAAATTTGAGGAAAAAATTTATGAAAACAATTTTTATAAAACAGAAGATGATTCTGAAAAAATATATTATAAAAAATTATTTCTTGTAACACCAATAAATATTAAACCAATTAATGAATTAAATATTTATAAAAATAAAGAAATTAACTTATGTATATTAAATGATACATCAAATATTAGTTCCTTGCTTGATGCAATTAATTTATCAAATACAAAAATAAACCTCACACTTTTTTCTGATACTTTAATTCCATTGTTAAAACAAACAACTAATATTTATCAAATTAGAAGAGAAATCCAAAAAATAAATTTTTCAGTAAAAATAGATTTTTATAATTGTATGTTAAATTTAATAAATAAAAATCTGACTACTTTTACAAATAAATTATTAATCTTATTTGTTGATGATATTGAAAATATTGATATATCAGATACTCAATTTAAATATTTAGTAAATCTAATAAATAGCAATCAATTAAAAATAATAATATATTCAGCAACAACAAAACCAAATAAAACATTTATTGATTTAATAAATTTAACTGATAATAAATATTATCTATATCCAAACTATAATTTCAGAAAAAATTTAGAAGAATCCTTCAATAAACCAATAAATAAATATTTAATCACTTATGAAACCGGTTATACAGGAATGAAATTTAATACATATATGCCAGTTTATATTTTTATTAATTATTATGGAATGAAAGGCAGTTTATTAACCGGTTATCTAACGCCATAAAATTTTCAATTTTATTTATGTTTTTTGATAATACTACGAATAATAATATTTTTGAAACACAAAGAAAAAAAATGGTTAAAGAACAAATAATAGCAAGAGGAATAAAAGATGAGCGAGTAATTGAAGCAATGTTAAAAATTCCAAGAGAAATATTTGTGCCAGAAGCATTAAGAGAAAAAAGTTATTATGATGGTCCTTTACCAATTGGCAATAATCAAACAATATCACAACCTTATATTGTTGCTTTAATGACAGAATTATTAAAATTAAAAGGTAAAGAAAATGTTTTGGAAATCGGCACAGGTTCAGGTTATCAAACTGCAATACTTTCATTACTTGCAGAAAAAATAGTATCAATCGAACGAATAAAACAATTACATGATAATGCCAAAAAAATTTTGCTTGATTTTTTGAATTTACAAAATATTATTTTATTATGGGCTGATGGCACAGTCGGAACATCGCAGTATGGTTTTTTTGATAGAATTTTAATAACTGCTGGTGCCCCGGAAGTTCCGACTACTCTTCTAAATTTACTTAATGAAGATGGTATATTAGTTGCACCTGTTGGTGGTAGATATTCACAGGTTTTAGAAATTTACATAAAAAAAAGAAATAAATTTATTAAAGAAACAAATATTCCTGTTGCATTTGTCCCTTTAATTGGGAAATATGGTTGGAATGAATAAATATGGAGAAAACACTTTTAATTAAAGTTTTTGGCGAAGTGCAAGGTGTTGGGTTTCGATATTTTACTGTAAATGTAGCGAAACAACTTGGAGTAACTGGCACAGTAAAAAATCTATTTAATGGTAATGTAGAAATAAAAGCAAGAGCAGAAGAAAGTGTTTTAAATGAATTTATAAAATATATTCAAAAAGGTCCGATGTTAGCAAGAGTCGAAAAATTAGATATTCAGGAGATAAATGAACAAGATTTTGATGGTTTTAAAATTAGATATTAAAAGTTTTAACTTTATTTTTTTTATTTTCAACTATCTATTTTTTTTTGCGTGTTTTAATTGTGCAATAAAACCAGGTATATATTATGAAGTAAAAAAAAATGAAAGTCTTCGTGATATTTCAGAAAGATATAATATACCATTAAAAGCAATATATAGAACAAATGAAAAAAAAGTATTAGAAAATATAAAAGAAGGAACAAAAATTTTTTTACCGGGAATTAAAAGTTTAAAAGAAGAAAATAAAACTAAAGAAAAGATATCGATAGTAAAAAAAAGTGAAGAAATAAAGACAACAAAATCTAATAAAAAAAAAGTTAAAGAAAATGTTGAAATAAAAAAAAATATTGAAAATAATGAACGAGATATAATAATAAATAATAAGAAAATAGAATTTAAAAAACCAATAGAAGGAAAAATAATTGGATATTTTGGCATTCGCAAAGATTATGTAAATCGAGGAATTGACATTGAATCAAAAGAAAATAGTGAAATAAAAGCAGCAGCGGATGGCAAAGTAATATTTGCTGGTTCAATTGATAATTATGGTAAGGTAATTTTTATTAAACACAAATTTGATTATATAACAGTTTATGCAAATAATGCTGAAATTTATGTAAAAGAAGATGAATTTGTTCAGGAAGGAAAAGTAATTGCTCGAATTGGTTATCATCCAAAATATAATAAATATATTTTACATTTTGAAATAAGGAAAATTAAGGAAAACAATAAAGTTGAAATATTAGACCCATTAAATTTTTTAGAGGATTATAAAAAATAATATGAAAAAAAAGAAAACCTATAAATTAAAAGAAATATTAGAATGGTGTTATTCAAAGAATAATGAGATAAATATAAATGAATTAATTGATAATTTCAATATAGAAGAAACCAATATAAATTCAATCATTTCTTTTTTACAGAAAAAAAAAATAAAAATAAAAGATGAAATTTCAGAAGAAGATACTTTATTCCAAATAGAAGAATTAAAAGATAGTATTGATTCATTATATCTTTATCTGGAAGAAATATCAAAAATAAAATTATTAACGCCAAAAGAAGAAAAAGAATATGGAAAAAAAATATATGATTTTTTCAAGTTTGAAAAAATAATAATGCAAAAATATAAAATAAAAAATGAACTATTATTACAAATAAAAAAACATGGCATAAAATTTTTTGATAATATTGATTTCAAAAAAGAAATAAAAAATGCAAAAAAAAATATAAATAAAAAAATTAATATAAAAAAAGTACTAAAAATTTATTTTAAAAAATTTCAAGAATATCAATTAGCAAAAAGAAAATTAATTGAATCAAATTTAAAATTAGTTATCAATATTGCAAAACAATATCAGAATAAAGGATTATCATTACTTGATTTAATAAATGAAGGTAATTTAGGACTAATTACAGGAGTTGATAAATATAATTACAAATTGGGTTTTCGCTTTTCAACATATATAAGTTGGTGGATAAAACAAAGTATTAGAAAGGCTATTGCAAATCAAAGCAGAATTATCAGATTGCCATTCCATTTATCAGAATTAATTAATTCCTGGATAAAATCATCAAAAGAATATTATCGATTATATGATAAAGAACCAACAATAGAAGAATTAGCAAAATATATGGGATTACCAATAAATAAATTAATGAAAATTATGCAATTATCACAACAACCAACTTCACTTGATTCTATCATAACAGAAAATCAAAGTAATATGTATAACATTATAGAAGATGAAAATGCAAATAAAGAATTTGAAAAAATATTAGCAGATGAAAAAACAAATGAAATAAAAACGATTATTGAAACAAATTTAACTGATAAAGAAAAAATAATATTAAATATGCTATATGGATTAAATGGTGAAAAACCAAAATCACTTGCAGAAATTGGGCGAGAATTAAATATTACTCGTGAAAGAGTTCGACAGATTAAAAATAAAATTATGAATAAAATAAAAAAAATTTACAAAGAAATAATAAAAGAAAAATTCTAACTGAAAGGAGATTTATTATGAGTATTAAAAATTTAGAAAATTTTATTCGGGATGTTCCTAATTTTCCAAAGGAAGGAATTATTTTCAAAGATATTACTCCTTTATTACAAAATCAAGAGGCTTTTAGAAAAGCAATTAAAACAATTTCTAATCTTTATAAAGATAAGAATATTGATATTGTAGTTGGGGCAGAAGCGAGAGGCTTTATTTTTGCCGCTCCTGTTGCTTTTAGATTAGAAGCAGGTTTTGTTCCTGTTAGAAAACCCGGTAAATTACCATATCAGACAATTAAAGAAGAATTTCAATTAGAATATGGAGTAGATGCATTTGAAATACATACTGATGCAATTAAAGAAAATCAAAATGTTTTAATAGTTGATGATGTATTAGCAACAGGTGGTACAGCACAGGCAATTGCAAAATTAGTTGAAAAATTAAAAGGAAATGTTGTTGGAATTTGTTTTCTTATTGAATTGACATTTTTAAATGGTCGTGATAAACTTAAAAATTATAATGTTGAAAGTTTAATAAAATTTTAATACCACTTTATTTTTTAGCAAGGTGGTGATTTATGTCTATTGATAACAAAGAAATATTAAAACATTTAGTTCGATTTAATCCAGGTGAAATAATTTTTAAAGAAGGAGAACCTGCAAATTGTTTTTATTACATTAAAAATGGTTCTGTTCTAATTTATAAAAAAAATGAAAAAGGTGAAGAGATAAAATTAAATGAATTAAAAGAAGGTGAGATTTTCGGTGAATTAAGTCTTCTTGATGTAAAAGATAATTTTAGAACAGCCAGTGCAAAAGCAATTACCCATACAACATTAATTTCAGCAACAAAAGAGAATTTGAATGAACTATTAAAAAGCAATCCAACTTTTTCAACTAAACTTGTCTCAATATTAATTTCTCGATTTTCATCCTCAGAAAAAAAACTTTTCAAAATTATAAATTATAAAGAAAAAGAAGGATTATTATATTGGTATTTAATAAATACACTATTATTAATAATGACTAATAATTACGATAAATATATGAAAGATATTAAAATTGAAATTTCTTTTGATAAAGTCTCTACTTTGATAAACGATAAATTTGAAAATATTGATTATTTAATGAATATATTAGAAAATTATTTAACTGGCAAACCCAAAGAATTAGATGAAAACTTTATAAAAGAAACACTTGAAAAATTTGATAATGATAAATTCAATCATAAATACAAGATAAAATTTTTGTAAATTAAATGTTCTATATTTTTATTATTTCTTTTATTGTTATTCTTTTTTTAGCGTATTTAATTATCAAATTTTTAAATTATGAAAAACAAAAAAATTTTTTACCTAAAAAAAGATATTGTCCATTATGCAATAGCGAATTAAAAGAAGGTGAAGCAGTATTTGCTGAACTTCTCTCAAATTCAAAACCTTCCAAAATATTAATTAAAGGCTGTAAATATTGCTTAAATAAAATTAACGAAACAAAAAATATAGAATTAAATGAAGAATATAAATTATGAATATATTAATAACAAATGACGATGGCATATATTCAAAAGGAATAAAAATATTAGAAAAAGCAGCAAAGGAATTTGGTAATACGGTAATTGTTGCACCTGATAATGAAAAAAGTGGGGCTTCTGTTTCTTTTTCATTAAATAAAATTATTCATTTTACTAAAATTCAAAATAATAAGTATATTGTTTCTGGTTCTCCTGTTGATTGTATTAATTTCGGCATTTATAAAATTTTTAATAAAAAGGTTGATTTGATTTTATCAGGTATAAATAGAGGCGAAAATATGGGTGAAGATATATTTTATTCAGGAACAGTTGGTGCTGCTATTGAAGGCACTTTATTTGGAATTAAAAGTTTAGCTATCTCACTCGTTAATATAGGTGAAGGTTATAATTTCAACTTTATATCAAATTCTTTTTTAACAAAACTATTAAAAAAATTATTACAGATAAAACTACCACCAAAAAATTTTTTAAATATAAATATTCCATCAACTAAAAAAATAAAATCTTATAAATTTACTTTTCCTGATAGCAGAATTTATCAAGGTGGCTTAAAAGAATTAAGTCCAAATAGTTCTCTTTTTGTTTTTGATTCATCACCACCAAATTGGAAAAATATTGAAGGCTCTGATTATAATGCTGTAATAAATAAATTTGTATCAATAACACCATTAAAATTAGAGTTGACAAATATTAATTTATTAAATAAATTAAAAAAACAGGTGAAATTATGAGTTTAGAAAGATATAAAGAAGCAATTAATTTAATATTCTCAAAAAAATATAAAGATGCAATGATTATTTTAGCTGAATTATTAACAACAAGAGAACCTTATGAAAAAATTCATTTTTTTTTAGCTATATGTTATTTAAATCTGAATTATTTTGAAGATGCTGTAAAAGAGTTTGAATTAGCACTTGATGAAAATTTATCAATAAATGAAAAAATAAATGTTTTATTAATATTAGGATTTTTATATTCGAATAAATTAAATGATAACAAAAAAGCAATTTCTTATCTAAACACCTGTTTAAAATACGATGAAAAAAATATTAAAGCTTTATCCTGTTTAGGTTTTTGTTATTTTGAATTGAAAGATTATAAAAAAGCAATTGAATATTTTAAAGCAGGATTAGAAATAGAACCAGATAATGCTAATCTAAAAAATTCTCTTGGTTATACAATAGTTGAAAGTGGCGGAGATTTAACTGAAGCATTATCATATATAAATAATTCATTAAAAACAAATCCAAAAAATCCTGCTTTTTTAGATAGTTATGCGTGGGCGAATTTTAAAGCAAATAGATTGGCAATTGCTTTTGAAAAAATTGTTGAAGCAAAAACGCTTGACCCGGAAAATAAAATAATAAACGAACATTATAAAATTATTTCTGAAAAAATCAAATAATATTTGACAAATTTTTTTAATGATAATAAAATTTTAAAAAATATATATAAAAGGTGATGAAAATGTCAATAGCGCCACTCGATGCTCAAATAATGACATTATCACAATTACAGGTTGGTAAAGAAATTGCCGGCACACAAAACTTTAATCAGCATCATCAACTTTATGTTCAGGAAGCAGTAAAAGAAAAGAGTCAGGAAAATGAAACAAAAGTTGCTGAAAGTGAAAAGACGAAAGATAAAAAGATTGAAGAAAATGAAGGTGGTGGCGGCATGGGTGTTTATTATGGTATGCGAAAGAAAAAACAAAACCAACAGCAAGAAAAAGAAGAAATGAAAAGAGAAAATAATCTTAGTGATAAAAGATTAGGAAATATTATTGATATTGTTAGATAATTATTATTTATGGAAAAAATTATTACCTGGATAAAAAGAACAAAACATAAAATATATTGGAAATATTTTGGACAAACTCTTCATCCTTTACTTGTAGCAAAAAGAATTTATAAATTATTTATTTATTTAATAATAATTGGAGGAATGTTTTATCTTTCTTTTAAATTTTTAAACTAATCGAAAATAATGACTCAACAACAATTAAATACTTTAACCATATCAAATGAAAAAATAAATGAAATTGATGAATTAAATAATAAAAGGATAATAAAAAATACTTATCTAAATAAAATTGAATTAAACGAAAAAGATATAAAAAATTATAATTTAATTTTCTTAAAACCATATGATTTAAAAGAATTTGAAATATTTAATAAAAATTTTCTACCATATTTAAAAGATAGTCAAATCATTATAATTTCAGATAATACTGAAATTATTAATAGTTCCAAAAATTATAATTACTTTTTAATGCCTGAAAAAAATAATAAAAATCTAATAACAGCATTAGTGAACATAATTTTAAAAACCAATCAAAAAGAAAAAGAAATTGAAGAAACAAAAATTTACCTTACTAAAAAAATTGATTCATTTTTATTATTTGATTATGCATTACAATATATTACTCCTTTTTTTACTACTGAAGATGTGATTACAAATATACTAAAATTATTAATTAATCCAAATTTTTTTAATTTCAAAGAAGCATATTTTTATTTTTATCCTGAGAGTGGTAATTATAAATTTTACAAAAACGATAATAAGAATCTTTTAGAAACATCTCAACCCCCTCAAATAATTATTCAATCTTTTTCAGAAAATTCATCGATTGAAGATAATGAGAGTTTTACAGTGCCATTAATAATTGATAATAAATTATTTGGCATATTTTATTTAAAATTTTTTGAAAATACTGAATTAGATTTATTATCACCAATTGTTTTTTTAATAGTTAAACATATTGCACTAAAAATAAAAATAATTGAATATCAGACATTAAATAAAGAATTAGAAAAATTTAATAAAACAAAAAGTAATTTTTTAATTTTAATAAATCACGAATTACGAACACCTTTAACTGGTTTAATTACTTCAATTGATTTATTAAAAGATTTAATAAATACGATTTCTGAAAAAGAAATGTTTATTGATATATTAAAAATATTAGAGGTTAGTTCACAACAATTATATAATATTGTTGAGAATAATTTATTCTTTATAAAATTACTAACAAATAAAGTAATAGCAAAACCAATTGAATTGAATCCAAATGATTTAATAACTGATATTTTAAAAAAGAAAGAAAATGAAATAAAAAATAAAAAAATAGAATTAATAATATCATTCACCGAGTATAAAAATAAATATGAAATTGATAAAGATAATTTTCAAAAAGCAATTGAAATAATAATAAATAATGCAATAAAATTTTCAACTTCAAAAAATCCAAAAATAATTATTAAAACAATTGAGGAAAATAACAATTGCATTTTAACTATTGAAGATAATGGAATTGGAATGACAAAAGAAGAATTAAATAGATTATTCAGTAAATTTGAAGTATTAGAAGATATGGCTCATCATCAATGTGGATTAGGAATAAATCTATGTATAGCAAAATTAATTATTGAAAATTTACATAATGGCAAATTAGAAATAAATAGTAAAAAAAATATTGGCACAATTGTAAAAATTATTTTATATAATTAATTATGCAAATTAAAACCACCAAAAAAAATAAAATTTTTAGAAAGATAAAATATATTTATGTGAAAATAATAAGAAGCAGTAAAAATCCAGAATTTAATGCACGAGGCATAGCACTTGGCACTTTTGTTGGTTTAACTCCAACTATGGGTTTTCAAATGTATATTGCTGCTTTTCTTTCGCCTTTTTTTAAAGCGAATCCTATTTTAGCAATGGCATTAGTTTGGATTACTAATCCCTGGACTTTTATACCAATCTATTTTTTTAATTATAAAGTTGGTGCAAAAATACTTAATATAAAAACAAAATTTAAATTAATGCATAATATCAAACATTTCTCAAATAATATCTGGGCTGACCCAAAAGAATATATAAGTATTTTATCAAAATTTCAAATTCATTTCTGGGCTTTGATTTTAGGCTCTATTTTAATTGGTTTTATTTGTGCCTTCTTTTCTTATTATATTACACTATATTTAATAAAAAAATATAAAGAAGAAAAAGAACATTTGCGACAAAAAAAATTATGCAAACAGAAAACTTTAAATATTTAGGCGCTGTTGAAATTTTTTTACTTTCATCTGATAAAAAAAAAGTGCTGCTATTAAAAAGAAGTTTAAAAAGAAAAGTATTACCAGGTTTTATTGCTGGGCTCGGAGGAAAAATGGATTCTTCTGTTCTTGAAGCACCGATTGAATCTGCTTATCGTGAAATTGAAGAAGAAAGTGGTATTAAAAAAAATGATATTATTTCTCTTGAATTAAAATCGATTATTACTGCTATTGATAAATATGGTAAATGGTTTGTTTTTGAATTTGTTGGGATTTTAGATAATAAATTTAATATTAATAATATTAAACAAACTGATGAAGGTGAATTAGCTTTTTATTCAATAAATGAATTAGAAAATCTTAATTTAATTCCTGATTTAAAACAAGGATTTCTTTATAATCTTCTTGTTTCACCAAATTTTTACTGGGTCAAAAGTTATTTTGATGAACAAAACAATTTTATTAAAAGAGAAATATTATGATTGAAAATTTAGTTTGCGATGTTGTTATTATTGGTTCGGGTGTAGCTGCATTAACTGCAATTCTAAATATAGATAATAAATATAGAACAATCGCAATAACAAAAGGCAAATTAAATGAATGTTCTACTTATTTAGCACAAGGTGGCATTGCTGTTCCAGTTTCTGAAAGTGATATTGAAGTTCATATTCAGGATACTTTAAAAGTTGGTTCTTATTTCAATAATTATGAGATTGTTAAATTTATTATTGAATCTGGTTATTATTATATAAACGAATTAATAAATAATGGTTTTGAATTTGATACTGATAAAAATGGTAATTTATTAAGAACAAAAGAAGCAGGACATAGTGAAAAACGAATTTTACATTGGGGTGGTGATATTACAGGTCAGGGAATTTTTAATTCATTATTTAAACTTATTAAAAAAAAGAAAAAAAATATAAAATTTTTAGAAGAACAATTTGCTTATGAAATAATAATTGAAAATAATTCAGTAAAAGGTTTAAAAATAATTTCAAGAAAAAAAAATGAATTATATGTTATTTATGCACCTGTAATAATAATTGCTTCTGGTGGTTGTGGTCAAATTTTTCGTGAAACAACTGTTCCAGAAACAATTACTGGTGATGGAATTATACTTGCTTATAAAGCAGGCGCTGAAATTAAAGATATTGAATTTATTCAATTTCATCCAACTACTTTTTATTTTCCAGGTGCACCAAGATTTTTAATTACAGAGGCTATTCGTGGTGAAGGAGCGTATTTAATAAATAATAATAACGAACGCTTTATGAATAAATATGACGAACGATTAGAATTAGCACCACGAGATATTGTTAGTCGCTCTATTTTATTTGAAGTAATTAAAACAAATACTTCTAATGTTTTTCTTGATTTAAGGCATTTAGAAAAAGAGAAAATTATTAAACGCTTTCCAAACATATATAAATTTTGTCTTAAATATAAAATTGATTTTACAAAAGACCCTATACCAGTTTTTCCAGCTGCCCATTATTTAATGGGTGGTATAAAAATAAATAAAAATGCTCAAACAAATATAAATGGTTTATTTGCTTGTGGTGAATGTGCGTGTATAAATTTTCACGGTGCAAATCGTCTTGCAAGTAACTCTTTATTAGAAGGAATTGTTATGGGACGCCAGGCTGGCATAAATGCAAATAATTATTTAGAAAATCAACAATTCAAAATTGAAAAAAATAATAATCAAAATTTTGAAGACAAAAATAATTTTCATTTACTTTCTGTTATAAATTTTGATGATTTCAAAAATGCCTTAAAAACAATGATGTGGAAAAATGCTGGTATTTTAAAAGAAGGAAATAAATTAAAAGAAGCATTAAATAAGATTAAGAAATGGCAATCATTTTTATTTGGATTAAATATTTTAAACTATCAATTAGAAGAACTAAAAAATATGATTTTATTATCAGAATTAATAATAGAAGCATCATTATGGCGCGAAGAAAGTCGCGGTGCTCATTATAGAATAGATTATCCAGAGATAAATAAAAAATTCGAAAAACATCTGGTAATAAAAAAATCGGAAAACAAAAATGAATATTATTATGATGATAATTAAAAGGTGAAAAAATGAAAGCTAATATTAATGAATTAAAAAATATCATAAATAATTTTAAGAAGATTTCAGTCTTAATTATTGGTGATATTATTTTTGATGAATATATTTGGGGCGAAGTAAATAGAATTTCACCTGAAGCACCAGTCCCTGTTGTTAATGTAAAAAAAATTACTTATGCATTAGGTGGGGCTGCGAATGTTGCAAAAAATATTTCTGAACTTGCAAACAAAGTATATCTTTGTGGAATAATTGGTGATGATGAATATGGTGAAAGAATAAAAAAAATAATTAAAGAAAATAATATTATTTCAGATTATATAATTATAGATAATTCAAGACCAACAATAAGAAAAACAAGAGTATTAGCTCAATCACAACAGGTAGTTAGAATTGATAATGAAAAAATCGAAGCAATAAATCTTGATATTGAAAAACAAATTATAAATTATACACATAAAATTTTACCAGATATAAATGTTGTCATTTTATCAGATTATGCAAAAGGTTTATTAACTTCTTCATTAATAAAAAAAATAATTTTTATTGCTAAAAAAAATAATAAAATTTTAGTCGTTGACCCAAAAGTAGAAAATTTCAATTATTTTAAGCAGGCTGACATAATGACACCAAATAAATCAGAAGCAAGTCGTGGTATTGGAATAACAATTAAAAATGATGTGTCTTTATATAAAGCAGGAAAAACAATATTAAAAAAATTAAAATTAAATGCTTTGCTTATAACAAGAAGTGAAGAAGGTATGAGTTTATTTTATAATAATAAAATTTATAATATACCAACAGAAGCTCAGGAAGTATATGATGTTACTGGTGCTGGTGATACTGTTTCTGCTATCTTATCATTAGCATTAGGAACTGGTGCTGATTATCTTAATTCTGCTATTATTTCGAATTGCGCAGCAGGAATTGTCGTAAAAGAAATTGGTTGTGCTTCTGTAACTAAAAAGCAACTTTTAGAAAAAATTAAATCCGTTTCTGAATATTCGATTGTTCCTTTTTAATTTATTTGAAATATTTTTTTATCAAATTCTTTATTGATTTTTATTTCATTAAAAATAAGATTTGCTTTAAAATCACCTGATATATCAGTATAAAAAAATAATATGTTTTCTGGTAATAATGTTTCTTTATTCAAATTTATAAAAACAGAATTAATATCAAAATTATTATTTTTTACCATTAAATTTATTTTATAATTTTTTTCGGTTTCTTGTATTTCCTTAATGTTAAAATTTTTTTCGAGAAAACTAAAATTAAGATAATTTACTATTAAATTTTGTAAATAAATTTTCTCTAATGTATTTGTATCAATTTCTTCAATTAAAAAATCATTTTTTATATCTACTTCTGGATAAATAAATCTTATTTTTCTTCCATCTGAAATTGTGATATTTTCTGATGTCTCATTCTTTAATTTCTTATAAAATTTTGATGGTTCTTCATAATAATATTTACAATATGTTATTTTCATTTCATCATTTTTATCATAAGTTTCTATTGTTAATTCACATTCTAAACTTTTTATTTTTTCATATTTTGATTTAAATGATTCATTTAAAAATTTAATATCAACAGCAAATAAAAAATTCGAAAAAACAAAATAAATACACAAAATATAAATAAGATTTTTAAAATTCATAATTTAAAAATCAGCACCTCCACGAAATTCTGCTATAGAATTTGGACCTTCCCATATTTTTAATGAAAATAATTTTACTCCATAATTATTAAATTTATTTTCTAATTCTTTCCAAATAAATTCTAAAATATTTTCTGCTGTTGGTTGTTTTATTATTTCATTCAAATATTTATGGTCAAACTTTGCAATTATATTTTCTTCGATTATCTTTTTTATTATATTAAAATCAACTACCATTCCATCCTCTTTTTTCTTGCCTATACAACTAACTTCTAAATAATAAGTATGTCCATGAATATTTTCACATACACCATTATAATTAAGTAAATTATGTGCTGCATCAAATTTTAATCTTTTTGTTATTAAAAACATTTTCTTTAAAATTTAAAAAATTTATAAAAATGATTTAATGGACCTGGACCATCTCCAATTTTAAAACTATTTTTAATTCCATTATATATAAACTTTTTACTTATCTTAATTGCATTTATTAAATCATCTGTTTTTATAATATTTGCTGTTATTGCAGAAGATAAAGAACAACCAGTTCCGTGCAAATTTTCAGTTCTTACATAAGGTGATTCAAATTTATAAATTTTATTTTTATAAAATAATATATCTGTTGCTTTTTTTTGTTTTTCTGAAAAATGTCCACCTTTTAATAATACTCCATTTAATTTGTTCTTTTGAATAATTTCAAAATAATTATTTATATCATTAACATTATTTAATTTGACATTAAATAATTTTTCAAATTCAAATCTATTTGGTGTTATTAAAGTTGCAAGTGGTAATAATTCCTTTTTTAAAATTTTTATTGTATCATCTTTAATTAATTTTGCACCAGTTTGTGAGACCATAACAGGGTCAACAATAATATATTTGGGTTTATATTTAATTAAATTTTTTATTATTGTTTTTAATATTTTTGTTGTTGAAACCATTCCTATTTTTACTGCTCCTACATTAAAATCAGTAAATATAGCATCAAATTGTAAATCAATTATTTTTGTTGGTAAATTCTGGATACCAATTACACCGACGGAATTTTGTGCTGTTATGGCAGTTATAATTGTAGCACCATAAACTCCTGATGCAGAAAATGTTTTTAAATCTGCTTGAATACCTGCACCAGCACCAGAATCAGAACCTGCTATACTTACAACTATCTTCTTCTTCTCTTTTTTCATATTTTCACCTTATTTAAATAATATCATTTGTTCTCTTAATTTTTCATTATTTGGGTCATCAGGTCTTAATCTTATGTAATTATTCCAATAATACTTTGCTAAATAATAATCGCGTGCATTATACGCATATATATTTCCAAGTAATAAATATGTTTCTGCATCATCAGGTGATAATTCAATTGTTCTTTTTAAATATTTTATTGATAATTCATATTCTTCCAATAATTTGTAAATTACTCCAATATTATAAAATAAATCAGGAGTATTTAATTTTAATTTTTCTGCTTCAAGAAAATATTTCAATGATGTTTTGTAGTCCTTTAATTTATAATAACAGAGACCAATATTAAAATTATAAAGTGCTGCATTTATCTCATTTATCACCAATCTATTATATAATTCAATTGCTCGTTTATAATTCTTATTTTGCATTTCTATATTTGCTAATAATTCAATCGCTTTGTAATAATTTGGATAATCTCTTACTAAATTATTCAATAATTCAATACCTTTATTTTCATTTATATCAATATAATATTTTGCTGCTAAAAATAATATTTCACTATCTGTACTTGCTTCTTGTAAAATTGTTGATATGATTTCTTGTAATTTCTCTTTTTTGTTTGTATCAATGAGTATTTTCAAATATAATTTTTTATATTTAATCTCCGAACTTAATTCTAATGCTTTAACAATATAAGAAAGCGCTTCATCATACCATTTCTGTTTATAATACAAATCACTTATTTCAAAATAAAAATCTGCTGTTGGCACAATTTCGATTGCCTTTTTTAATTCATTTATTGCTTCATTATTTAAGCCAAGATATTTTAATATTTTTCCTTTTAAAAAATAAGTGTACGCATCATTTTTATTATTTGAAAGTACAACATCAATGACTTTTAAACATTTTGGAAATTCTTTTTGTGCATAATATACTTCTATTAAACCATAATATGCATCTAAATAATTTTCATTTAATAAAATTACTTTTTCAAATAATTCTCTTGCTCGGTTGTAATTTAATTTTATTAGTTCATATTTAGCGTTATAATAAATTACTCGCTCATTATTTTTATATATATCATTTATTTCATTCAAATATTTTTCAACTTTGTATAAATTATTATTTTTCAAATAATAATCAATAATCAAAAGTGCAATTTCTAAATTTTTATCAGTATTGGCATAACCATTTTCAACTAATAAAATTGCTTTATCATTTTCATTTCTTTTTTTATATATTTCATTTAATTTTAAATATGGTATTGGATTTTTCGCATTTATTCTTATAACACTATTATAATATTTTTCTGCATTACTAAAATCATTTTGTTCATAATAAATATTTGCTTTTAATAATAATAATTCTTCATTTTCTAATTTATCTAATTTATATGCATCTATTAAATTTAATGCTTTATTATAATTACCTTTATGATAATAATTCATACTCAATAAAATTACTGCTTCTTGATTATTTGTTGAATTTATTTCTAATGATTTAGTTAATATAAGTTCAGCTCTATTAAACCATTTTAATTTTATATAAATTCTTCCTATTGAATTTAACACACTACTATCTTCGGGATAATTATCATTTACATATTGATATTCTGTTAATGCTTCTGTTAATTTATTTTGTTCTTCATATATTTTTCCTGCTAATAATCGTGCAGTTTTATTATTTGGTTGAATTGTATAAATTTTAAATATATATTCAAATGCTTTATTTATATTGTTTTGTTTATATTCAATTTCAGCTAAACAATTTAATGCTGCTATATTATCACTTTGTTTATTTATTACTACCTGTAAATATTCTTTTGCTCTTTCAAAATTATTTTGATTAAAATATATTAACCCTAATCTTAAATTTGCAATTATATTTGCTGGCTCTATCTTTAATATTTTTTCAAATAATACTCTACTATTTTCTAAATCATTTTTTATTAGATAAATATTAGCTAATGCTGTTAATGATTTAATATCATTTTGATTTAATTCAAGTGCTTTAATATAGTTATTTTTCGCTTCATCAAAATTATTTAATTTTTCATTTATATAACCAATATAATAATAAATTATTGGATTTGATGGATTTAAATCACTTGCTTCAAATAATGCATTTCTTGCTTTATTAAATTCATTTTGTTCTATATATAATTCAGCCAATTTTAGAAATACATTTATATTATTTGATTTTATTGTTAATGCTGAATAATAATTTTTTATTGCTATTTCATATTGTTTTAATTCTTTATATATATCACCCAATAAAATATATGCTTCCACAAAATCAGGCTTTAATAATATTGCTCTTCTTGCATTTTCTTCTGCTTTATAAAATTCTTTTAATTTAAAGTAAACAATAGCAAGTTCAAAATTTGCATCTGCAAAATCTGGTTTTAATGATATTGCTTTATTATAATATTCAATTGCTTTTTGATAATTTACAAACTCGCCATATTTTTCACCTTTTTCATTAAATAAATTCAAATTAGCTAATAATAAATATGCCGGCGCATAATCATTTTTTAGTTCTATTGCTTTTAATACATATACTTGTGCTTTTTTTAATGCAATTATTTTATCAATTACTGTTGGTTTATATTCATAATAAATTAATCCCAAATAATAATATACTTCTGCAATATTATCATTTATTTTTCTTGCTTTTTCTAAATACTCTTCTGCTTTTTCATATTTTTGTAATTTATAGTTAAGCAAGCCAATATTAAAATAAATATCAAAATTATTCTTTTCATATTTTTCTGCTTCAATAAATTCTGATAATGCATTTTCATAATTACCTGATAAATAATATGCTTTTCCTAAAAACAAATTATATTTATAATTATCAGGATTTAATTTTTTTGCTTTTAATAAAGCTGAAATTGCTTTTTCATATTTATTTAATACAATATATATTTTCCCAATTTCAAATAAACTATTTACATCATCTGGTTCTATTGATAATGCAATATTATAGTTCTCTTCTGCTTTTTCAAAATCATCTAACTTGATATAAATATCACCTAAATATGAATAAACTTCTTTTTTTTCTGGATAATGTTTTTGGATAATTTTATAATAATTTAATGCTTCATCATATTTATTCTCTTTTTTGTAAATATTAGCTATATATAATAATGCATCATAATTCTTACCTTCTTCTAATTCTAATACTTGATTAAAATATTTTAATGCATTTCTTGAATTGCCAAGCATATCTTCACATATTCCTAAATTTAATAATATTGAAGTATCAAATATTTTTTTTGAAATTAAATCTTCATAAATTTTTTTTGCTTCTGAAAATTCATCATTTTTAAAATAGTATTCACTCAATTTCTTTTTCACTTCAATATTATCAGGATTTATTATCTGATAAGTTTTAAGTGTTTGAATTGAATTTTTATAATTACCCTTTTTAGCAAAATATTCTGCAATATATAAATAACATAAAAAATTATCACGATTTTTTTCTATCTCTTTATTAAACTCTTTTATTGCTTCATCATAAAAATTTTTCTGATATAATTCTTTTCCTATATAAAAATTTATAAGAGGTAAATTTGGATGTTCTGAATTTATCTTTCTTAAAAATGCAATTTTTTCAAAAAAATCTGTTATTTCAAATGCTGTATAAATTTTCTTTAATAATTCATTTTTAGGAAATACTATTTTTTTCGCTTCATTATATTGAGCATCAGTAAATGAAATATTTAATGAATTTAATAAATTATAAATAAGTTCATCAAGTAAATCAAAAAAATTATTGAAATTACTTATATAATTGTTTGAAAATTCAATAAAATCTTTTTCTGCATTATAATAATTTGAATTTAGTATAATTCTGTTATCTTTTATTGAATAATTTATGATTAAATAATTTTTTATTTTTTCCTTCTTATAAATTTCTTTTGCTTTTTCAAAATTATTTTTCAAATTTGCTAATTTAGCAAACTCTACTTTACTTTTAAATAAATTATAAATCTGTAAATTATAAAACTTTTGCAATTTAAAAAAAATTAAATCCTCGATTGCTAATGAAATGTATTTATTATCCGGTATATTATATAAATCCTGCACAGGAGCAATTATGATAGGCTCATTATTAAAAGAAAATAAAGATATATACAAACAAATAAAAAAAATAATAATTAAAATTCTTTTTCTAATCATCTTAAAAAATTACACCCATATAACCAACAAAATCAGAAGCAGCACCCTCAGGTAAAACATCATAACTTGTTTTATATTCTACTAATGCGCCTTTTTTAATATTGAAAAAATGTGCAGTTGCAACTAACGCAGCAAGAGAACCAGGACAACAAGCATTATAATTTTTTTCTGCTTCTTCTATTATTTTTTCATATTCTACATTTACTGCTAAATCAACTATTCTCTTATCATTTTGTTCCTTTACCCAACGAACTGCTTTTTCACCTATGCCTGCTGGCGTGAAACCAAAACGCATTCCATAATGAGTTAAATCTGTTGAACCAATAAATATAGTTTTATATTTTTGAGTTAAACTACTTGCTATTTTTCCTATTGAATAGGCTATCTGATTTGCAGCAACTCTTATTATTACTAATTCTACATCAGGAAAATAATATTTTATAAAAGGCAATTGAACTTCTATTGTATTATCACTACCAAATGATTCTTCTTCACTTAATTCCTTTATCTGATTTTTTAATATTTTTACAACTTCATTATTTATTTTGATTTCGCCAAGCGGAGTTTCACATATATCAGCATTTACTATTCTTGTCTTATAATTTGCTGGAAAATGACCACCATATAAAACAATTAATTCTACACCAGCATTTTTATTTTTTAAATTTTGAAAAACAGAATTCGCAATTGAACCTGAATAAAACCAACCAGCGTGTGGCACAATACCTGCAATATATTTTAAATTTTTATCATCAATTATTTTTACTCTTTTATTCATTTCTTCTATTTCATCGAGGCAATCTTGTTTTGTTGATGGATAAAATGAACCTGCAAGGGATGGCCGTATTTTTTTCATAACTATCACCTCAATTTCTATACAATATTTATATCTTTTAAAACAATATATGGAAAAATCTTTGAACCAAAATTTTTTGTCTCTTTACTGATTTCTACAAGTTTATTTTTTAATACATCATAAACATTAAATGCAATCATATTATCTTTTATTCGAAATTGATACTTATTATTTTTGAAATAAAAACCTGATTCTATAATTGCTGAAAAATCACCTGCAAGAATATTACTCTGGCCTGCTCCTATAAAACTATCAACCAATACATAATTCTTTAATTCTTTTCTTATTTCTTCAATTGAAATATTAGATGGTAATATAAGAATATTGCTAAAACTTGGTGAAACTTTAGGACTTCCAAAACCATTACCTGTTGATTTTGTTCTCATTTTTTTCGCTGTAATTAAATCAAATATAAACTGTTTTAATACTCCATTTTTAATCAAGTATTTCTCACTTGTTAAAACACCATCATCATCAAGCATCGAACTTCCAATACAATCATCTAAATCAGGTTTTTCTATTAATGTTATTTTTTCTGATACTATTTGTTTATTTATCTTATCTATTAATGGCGAAATTTTTTTTTCTACATTTTTTCCATTTATTCCAATTAATATTGAACCTATTAAAGAACCAACTGCATCTGGTGTAAAAACAACATTATATTTACCTTCTTTTATTTTTTCTTCTCTTTTATATAATTCCATATTTTTTATTACATTTTCTTTTATCTTATGAAGTTCATTCTTAAAATATGGATAAACATAATAATCTGAAATATTTATTATACTTGTATTTTGGATTTTTAAAATATTTAAACTGAATGAAAAACTTGAACTTCGCTCAAATATATTTAAATTATTTGAATTTATTGATAATGTTTCTGTCGTATCAGCAATAAAATCAATGTTAACTAAATATTCCTTATCTATTTTTTTTATTTCTTTTATTATCTTATTTGCTTCTTTTATTAATTCATCCCAGTTAATATTATCTAATGAATGATAGTATTCTTTTATATTTATTTCTTTTTCATATTTTGGCAATTCAATATTTATTTTTTCACCAAATTTAGAATTAAATAATGCTATTTGAATTAAGTTATCAATATTATTAAAACCAGTTATTAAACTATAGCCTACCTTACCATTTTTAAATAATCTTAATGAAGCACTATTTGCTTGTGTTGTTTCAAAACATTTTAATTTATCATTTTCAAAACTAATTGTTCTTGAAAATGAATTTACTATATTAGAATTAAATTTATTATTCTTTAATTTTTTTGATAAATAATCACCGATTACAAATAATTTTTCTTTTTCCATAATTATTATTTTGTAAAAATAACTTCATCTTTTTGATAATTCTTTTTTGCTTTTTTATTTAGTATTTTTGTTAATTGCATTGGTTCTGAATCTTCAACATACGGTCTAACAATTTTAATCTTGTCAAAAGTAATTTTCTCATTTTCAAGAATCGGTTGTGCTGTATAAATACTTCGTCTTGCTATTTTTTTCATTTCTAATTCTTCTACAATTGGCTTGTTTTCACTATTGCCAATTGCTTGCTCTATTTCTCTCACTTCTGTCACCATCTTTTTAAATTCTGCTGGTTCCATTGATATTTTATTATCTGCATTTTCTAAATTTTTATTTATTGTAAAATGTTTTTCAATTAATTTTGCACCTAATGAAACAGCAATAACATCAAGCATATAACCAGCAGAATGGTCTGAAAAGCCAACAAGACAATTAAACATTTTTCGCAATTTTTTTATCACTGCTAAATTTGCATTTTTATATTCAAGTGGGTAATTAGAAACACAATGTAATAAAATTATTTTGTCATTATATTTTTTAATTAATCGCAAACTATTTTCTATTTCTTTATATGTAGCAAGACCTGTCGCTAAAATAATTGGTAATTTTGTTTTTGCTGCTTTTAATAATAATGGATAAAAAGTTAAATCACCAGAAGCAATTTTTATTACATTTACTTTTAACTCGTCAACTATGAAATCAAGTATATCAGTATCAAATGGAGTTGTAAAAAATTCAATGCCAATTTTATCACAATATTCTTTAATTTTAAAATGATTCTCTTTTGATAATTCATATTTTTTAAACATCTCATAAAATGAATGAGAAGGAAGAACAATTTTATCAGCAATAAAAGATTGAAATTTTACAGCATCCGCAAGTGCTTCTTTTGCAGCAGAAATCATTTCATAAGCCAGATTTATATTATTTAAAAAATTAAAACCAATTTCAGCAACAAAATAAACTGATGATTCTTTTGATATTTTCTTTTTACCTATATTAATCTCTTTTTGAAATTTCATTTTTTATCCTCCTTTTAATTTTTAACTATCCTGTATATTTAATAATCTTTTCACTAATTTAACAGCTGAAATAGCATCTCTTGACCAGCCGTCAGCATTTATTTCATCTGCAAAATTTTGTGTTGTTACTGCTCCACCTATAATTACTTTACTTTTGCAATTGTATCTATTTTTTAATTCTATTATTTTAGGCATTTCAACCATTGTTGTGGTCATTAAAGCACTTAAGCCAATTATATCAGCATTTACTTCAACTGCTGTTTCTATTATTTTTTCTGCTTCTACATCTTTACCTAAATCAATTACATTAAATCCAAAATTTCTAAACATTAAAGCAACTATATTTTTACCTATATCATGAATATCACCTTTAACTGTTGCTAAAATTATTGTTCCTAATTTCTTTGCTGCTACTTTCTCTAAATCTTTCTTTAAAAATTTAAAACCAATTTCAGTTGTTTCAGCAGCACGAATTAATTGAGGTAAAAAATAGATTTTCTCTTCGTATAATTCACCAACTCTATTTATTGCTGGTATAAGTAAATTATTAACTATATCAAATGCATTTATTCCTTTTCTTTGTGCTTCTATTAAAAGATTTATTATATTCTCTTTATCGCCATTTATTACTGCTTCTTTTATTTTCTCTTCTATTTTTTCTTCTATTGAAACTTTCTTTTCTATTTCTTTTATTCCTGTAAAATAATTTATATATTCTCGACAATTTTCATCTTTATTTAATAATGCATTTATTGCTTTTATTGTTTTTTGCATTACTAATGATGTTGGATTTAATATAACAGAATTTAAGCCATAAGCAATTGCGAGTGATAAAAATGTTGAATTTAATAATTCACGCTCTGGCAAACCAAAGGAAATATTGCTTAAACCAATAATAGTATTTAATCCAATTTCAGAACAATATTTTATTGTTTTTAATGTTTCTAATGGATATGCTGTATTTGAAGATACTGTTAAAACAAGACCATCAACAATCATTTTTGTTTTATTGATTTTATAATCATCAAGTATTTTTAAAAATTTATCAATTAATTCTTTTCGTTCTTCAAATGTTTTTGTTATTTTCCTTCCACTAATAGGTAGAAAAATAAAATTAGCACCATACTTTTTTACTAATTCTAATAATTTAGTAAATTTTTCTTCTTCAAAATTTATAGAGTTTATCAAAGCAATACCAGGATAAAATTTTAATGCATTTTCAATAACATTTATATTACTTGAATCAAAACATAAAGGAAGATTAGTGATACTAAATATATTTTCAATAGTTTTAAGCATCAGTAAATTTTCATCTGCATTTGGCACACCAACATTTACATCAAGTAAATCAGCACCTGCTTCACTTTGTTCAATTGCAAATTTTCGCACTTCATTAAATACATTATTTTTAAGTTGTTCTGTTAAAACTGGTTTTCCTGTTGGATTTATTTTTTCACCTATTATTAATACTTTACTATTTTTTCTTAATAATATTGATTTTGTAACTGATGTAAAAGAAGTATAATCTTTTTTGTGAGGTATAAAATTTTTTTTATTACAAACTTTTTCTTTTATTAATTTAATAAATTCAGGTGTAGTGCCACAACAACCACCAATAATATTTATTCCAGATTTGATAAATTCTGGCACATAAGAAGCAAATTCTTCTGCACTTAAATAAAAATATGTCTTACCATCTTTAATAACAGGTAGTCCAGCATTTGGTTCTGCCATTAAGTACTTTGTTGAATATTTACATTGTTTTTCTATAACTTTTATCATTTCAGTTGGACCAGTACTGCAATTAGTAGATATAATATCAACATCTAATTCTTGCAAAGTAAATAATGCAGTAAGTGGGTCAGTGCCATTTAATGTTCGCTGATTTTCATCATAAGTAAGTGACACAGCAATAGGAATTTTATCAGTCAATTCTTTTGCAGCAAAGACAAAAGCTCGTGCTTCCTGAATATCTGATAATGTCTCAATTAAAAGTAAATCAACTTTATTTTGAATAAAGACTTTTATCTGTTCTTTAAAAATTTCAATAGCATCATTTATTTTTAAATCACCAAAAGGTTCGATAAATTTGCCAATAGGACCAAGCCCACCAGCAATAAATACATTACGGCCATTTGCAGCATTTTTAGCAATTTCAAATGCTTTATGATTAATTTCTTCAACTTTATTTTGAAGTCCAAATTCAGATAATTTCATGCGATTAGCACCAAAAGTGCAAGTAATAATAATATCAGCACCAGCATTAATATAATCTAAATGTATACTCTTTAATATTTCAGGATGATTTATAGCCCAATATTCTGGCGCAATACCAGTTGGCATTCCTGCTTTTTGCAAAAAAGTCCCCATCGCACCATCAATAACTAAAATTCTATTTTTTAATTCATCTAATATTTTTGCCATAAAAAAATCAATTTAAAAATTTTAAATAATCACAATATTCTTTATTCAATTTCAAATATTCACGAATAATAAATTTAGCGCCCATTTTTAAATATAAATTATTTATATCATATCTATAAACTTTATCAAAATTAAAAACAAACGCATCAAAAGTAATATTAAAAACAAAACGCAATAATTCTAACATTGTTCTTTTTACCGAATAAAATTTTTTATATGCTTTTATAGTTTCTATTTGTAATTCATAAGGAGAAATATTTTTTGGTCTAAACACAATATGCATACCATCATAATAATTCCAGTTAAAATGAAAAATTTTATTTTCCTTCTTTAAGTTGTCATAAACAACAGTGCCAGGAAATGGAGTAAGAATCATAAACTGGACTGTATCAACATCTAATTTTATTGTGTTTTCTATTGTATTATTTATAGTTTCATTTGTATCAAATTCATTTCCAAAAATAAACATACCATGAATACTAATACCATACGAATGTATCTTTTTTATTGCATTTTCAATATCTTTTTTTGTCTGCATTTTATTATATGCTTTTAATACATTATCATCAAATGATTCAAAACCAATATAAAATCTTTCACAACCAGCTTTAAACATTTTACTTAATAATAAATCATCAGTCGCAACATCAACTCGAACCTGTGCTGTCCAGATTATATTTATTTTTTCTTCTATTATCTTATCTAATAAATCAATTATCCTTTTTTTATCAGCAGTAAAATTATCATCATAAAAGAATACATAATTTGTTTTAAAATATTGTAAGGCATTTTTTATCTCTTTAATTATTCTATCCACTGATTGTTTTCTATAAACACGACCAAAAATTTTTGTTACAGTACAAAAATTACAATTAAAAGGACAACCGCGTGATGTCATTATTGGTATTATTTTCATTGATTGATAATTTTCAAGTAATGAATAATTTATTAATGGTAGTTCATCAAGATTTTTATAAGGTTCACCATAAACAACTTTATCTTTATATTTACCTTCAATTAAATCAATAATAATAGATTCACTTTCACCAATAACAATATGGTCAGCATAATCAACAAATTCTGATGGTAAAAGCGAAGGATGAATTCCACCAATAATTATTTTTGTTTGAGGATAAAATAAACGCACATTTTTAGCAATATCTTTTGCACGATTTGCATTTACTGTTAATGTTGATAAACAAATAATATCAGCATTTAATTCTAAAAAAGACAATCGCCTTTTTAATATATTTTCATTTAATATTTTTACATCATAACCAGCATTATGTAAAATAGTACCTAAATATAATGAACCTAATAAAGGTAAAGACATAAAATTATCAAATACATTAGCTTCACTACCAGCTGGTTCAATAAATAAAATTTTTTTCTTCATATTTTACTTCTTTTATCAAGTATTAAAATTGATGAACCAATAAAAATAAAAATCAACCACCATAATTTACCACTTATAGAAAAAACAACAAAAAAAAGCAAACTAATTGAAAGAAAAAATAAAAAAGCAAAAAGAAAAATAATATGTTTAGCAAAAAGAAAGTAAATAGATAAAAAAGAAAGAGCAAAAAAGAAAATAAATAAAGGCCAGAGAAAAGATAAATGAACCCACGAAAAAAAATTACAATATAAAGCAAGGAAACTAAAAGCAATCAAGTATGAACCAATACCAAGATAAATTGCTTCTCGTTTTTCTCGTTTATAAAAAATCCCAACAAAACCAGCTCCTAAAATAGTAATAAACAAGGGCCATAATTTGTATAAAAAATAATAATTAAGATAAGTTTCAACACCAAATAATAATCCTAAAAATATAAATAAAAGACCAAACCTTTTAATATTTGAATGCATATCAATTTTATACCTTTCTTTTTATTTTAAATCTATTAAATAAAATTTCACAGCCAATCATAGCAATAATAAAGACATAAGGCATAACAGGCGCACGATATCTTAAACTACCAATAAAAATTGAATGTAACAACGAAAAATATAAAATAAAAGAAAACAAATAAAAACCAATGGCAAATAAAAAAAATTTTATTTTCTTAAAAAGTGCAAACAAAAAAAAGAAATAAATTACAATATGAAAAATACCACTTAATAAATCAAATAAAAATTTATTAAATTTATCAAAATTAGGCACAACATTCCAGAATCTAAAAAATTTAATAGGAATAAGTTTTAAAAATTTTATTGGTTCTTGTTTTATCCATTTTATTGCTAATTCAGTAAAATATCTGTCCTGTTCTAAATATGGAATCTTTTTTTGCATTTCCTGAAATGGTATATTTGATTTTGATGGTGCACCATCAGCAGCAGGATTATTAGATTCATATAAAGTCCAGCCACCTCCAAAACTTAAAAAAAATTTACCAAATAATTTATAATTTCTAAACATCCAAAAGAACAAAATTATAAAAAAAATAGAGAAAAAAGCAAGAAGAGAAAATAATAAATTTTTAAAATCTATATTTTTAAAAATAAAAGCAAGAATAAAATCAAGGAAAATAAAAATAACATAAAACTGAAAGGAAGGTCTTGTAAGAACTGCTAAACCACATAATAAACCAGCAATAAAATATTTTTTAATATCATATTCTTTTTTATTAACAAAAACAAAAATAAGAATAATACATAAAAAAGTAAAAAGAGTTTCAGCAAGCACCATAAAAGAAAAGACTGCATTTATTGGATAAAAAGCATAGATAATCGCAGCAAGAAAAGCAAATAAATCTGAAAGACCTATTTTTTTTGAAATTAAAAATATAAAAATACAAATGAGTATATCAAGAATAGATTGGGCAAAATAAATATAATTTTCATTATAACCAAATAACTTAAAAATCAAAGCAAGAAAAATAACATAACCAATATGTCTATTATGCATATATGGTTCAAGTGGATAATTAGTAATTGGTTCTACATAATCATTATACATTCCTTTACCAAGTGAAAAATTTTTTGCTACATTATAATAATGTTGTGCATCACCAAAGTTTAAGCCTTTTGGCAAAATAAAAAAATACATAATTCTCATTAATAATGTAATTATGCAAATTAAATAAATATATTTTTTTTCCATAATTATAAATATAAACTTATTATTTTATTTATTATTTTTTAATATGTCAAATTATTTATTTTCTTATTCGAAATTTTATTCTGCTATTTTATATAAGAAAACATCTGGATTTGTTAAATTTCAAAAAGTTTAAGAATATTTGAAGTCCATTTTTTTCTTTGTTTATTTCTTAAATTTATTTGAACTATTTTTTTAAAACTAAATCTTATTCCAGTCAATAAAAATATTTTATCTCTTATTTCTAATAATTTATATCTTAACCATAAATTGTACTTCTTATCTTTCCATAAAAAAAAGCATATAATTTTATTTAAAAATATTTTTAATTGCAAGTAAGAATTTTCATAAAGATAAAATGGTGATGAAAATTCAGTTAACCAATATTCATCATTTATATAGCCTATCTTTTTACAATATTCATACAATTCAGTACCTGGAAAAATTGTTAATATGCCCCAGCCGCCTGATGATGGTTTCGTCCTTTTTAATAATCGTAATGTCTCTTTTATTGTCTTTTTATTTTCACCTGGATTACCTACCATTAAAAAAATATCTGGAATAATATTATTCTTTTTTGCACCTTCAATTGCTTTCTCTATTTCTTTTACACTAATACTTTTTTTTATATTTTGTAAAATAATTGGTGAACCAGATTCTACACCATAATTTATAGCAAAACAACCTGCTTCCTTCATTATTCTTAACATTTCATCATCAATTGTCTTTACATTTGTTTCACATATCCAACATACTTTTATTGCTCGTTCGATTATTAATTTACATATTTTTTTTACTCGTTCTTTATTTATTGTAAATGCATCATCAATAAAATTAATAAATTCTACATTATGCTCTTTATGTAAATATTCAATTTCACTTATTACATTTTCAGGACTTCTATAACGAACTCGTCTCCCCCAATAACTTGCAGTCGAACAATAAATACAATTAAAAGGACAACCTCTTGATGTTATTATTGCCATCTGTTTTAGTTCACTTATTTTTTTCCCATTAAAACTATAACGCTCATCATAATGTGTAAATTTAAAAAATTCATTATTTATTCTTTCATATTTTGGATATGGTAATTCATCTAAATTCTCTATTAATCTTTCTGGTTTTGTTATTATTATTTCATTATCTCTACAAAATGCTATACCATTTATTTCAGTTAAATTATTTTTATGCTTCTTTAATTCTGCTAATAAATTATTAAAAATAATTTCCCCCTCGCCACGCACTATAAAATCTACATATTTATAATTTTTCAAAATTTGTTCTGGAAATAATGTTGGATGAATTCCTCCTATTACTGTTATTATTCCTTCTTCTTCTTTTATTCTTTTTAAAAACTTAAATACATTTGCTCTGCGGTCAGTAAAACACGATACGCCTATAACATCAGGTTTTTCTTCTAAAACTATTTCAATACCTTGTTCAAAATCTAAACGCGTTAAATTTAATATTTTTATTTCTATATCTGGCTGGTTATGTTTTACATACTCTTTTAAATAATATAAACCTAATGATGGATAAATTATTTCTTTGTGAACTGTTTCAAAACTATTATTAACATCACAAACAGGAATATCTATTAATAAGACTTTCATTTATTTCAAATAATTATAATAATCCATATATAAATCTAAAACTTCATTTGTATAATACTGTTTTTCAAACAATAAATTGAAATAATATTTTGCAAGTACGAAATCATAACGCAATAATGCTTCTTTTAAAAATCTTAAATTTCTACTATATTCTGTTTCTATTATTTTCTCTTTCTTTTCTTCTACTTTTTCTTTTTCTGGTTTACCAAATCTATAAGCAAATTCAAATTTATGAACATTATTTATTTCACCGCCTGGCACATACGAATAATTTAATAATATATAATCAAGATTTAATCCAAAACCAACTGATAATGCATCTTCTATATCATATAATGAATTATAACCTGTTCGCAAATAAAGCTTATTTATAAAATTTCCTTCAATACCAGTTTTAAAACCAAACTTATTATCCTGACTTTTATTTACATCAAATGATAAAAGAATATTATTTAAAATATCAAATGAAAAACCCAAATTAAATTCAATCGGTACCTTTTCTTTTACTGAATAATATTTTACTTTTGGTCCAATATTTTTAATTGAAATCCCAAAATTTGCCTTACTTTCTGTTAAATTTATTCTTTTTAAAAATCCAAAATCAACAAAAAATGCTTTAATTTTTTTTACTGCTAATTTTTCATATAAAAATTTAAAATTAAAACCAAATGAACTATCAAGTTCTGATAATTTTTGAGAATAAGAAAAAGTATTTATTGTTCCATAAGAATTCAAATTTCCTGCATAGTAATAATTATTCGATGGTAAAATATAAGTATGTTTAATTACACCAAAATCAAAATATTGTAGACCAAAACCTAATGTCCGTTTATTATCAATTTTTTGACATAATGATAAATAATTTAATCTAATATCTGCTAACCATAAAGTATGAATAAATGAAATATTATTTCTATCACAAAAAGTCAAATTAGCTGGATTTAGATATATTCCATTATTATCAAATAATGCACTTACTCCACTGCCACCTAAACTACTGCTACGAACATTAGGGTCAATAAAAAATTCTTTTCCACTATAAGAACCTGGTGTTCCTGCTGTTATTTTACTTATTACAAAAAATATTAATAAAAATATTATCCTAAATTTCATAAATTTTTTTTATCTTAAAATTATCAATTTTTCTACTTTCTTAAATTCACCACTTTTTACTAACACTATATATATTCCCGATGCTACATTTTCATTATTTTTATTACGAACATTCCATTGATAAAAACCTTCTGTTGAACTTGTATGCAAATATTCAAAAACCAAATGACCTGCTATATCATAAATTTCTATTTTTGTATTTGGCATTAACCCGCTAAAATATATTCCACTACCATCATTTATTCCAGCATAATTTCTGCCTGTTAATGGATTACCATCATTTGGAATAAATGGATTTGGATAAATCATAAATTCTTCTAAATTATTTTTTACTTCTTGATAATTTACTGACTCTGCTGGTATAACACCATATACTGAAAAATGTCTTAATTTTGCTTTAATAACATTTTGTTCTTTATATGTAAATTCTTTAATCCATTTATTTGTGCTTTCTTCTAATCTAAATAATTCAAGTTGTTTTTCATCAAAATTTTCTGCATAGATTGGATTAATCTTTCTAAATTCATTTTTATAATGTTTCACTACTTCTGGTGAATAATAATAAATAAAATTTATTGTATCCCAGTATATTGATGCCTCATTACTTAGATTTATACCTGCTGTATCATATATTGTAAATTCATAAAGTGTGTAATCGAAATACGAAAAATAAATTGCATTAAAATTAACTGTATCAGATGAATTTATCTGATTCTTTGGTATTTTTGTTATATAACAATATTTCGTTACTTTTATAAATGGTAAATATAAAACAATTGTATCAGTGTATTTTTCCATTACCGGATTCCATACTCTAAATACTATTGTGCAAGGTGTGGCTTCTATTGGAATTGCTATATCTACTGGTTCAGTTAATAATGTTATTGTATCGTTAATAATTGGTGTATCAAAACTAATTATATATTCTGTATCAGGTATTGTTAATGCCGTCTCAATTTGATTTACATAATAAATATATAAATAATCTGTATCATAATTATTATATAAGTCATTATATTCAAATTCTATATAATTTCCTTCTCTCCTCTTTGTTATCTCAATTTCAATTTCAAATGTATCTTCATAATTTCCTGTGTCTATGTTATATACACTCTCAACACCATTATAATTTAATTTTATTTTTTCTTGCTTTAATATCTGATTATCACTTACTTTAACTACTAAAACTGCTTTATCTTTATTAGTAAAATAAATATTTGTAGTATCAATTGGTTCAATTATGTTTACAATTGGTGCTTTTAAATCTTTTAATGAAATGTTTATTGTATCATAAGCAACTCTACCAAATTTATCTGTTAATTTCGCTACTATACTATCATTTATATAATATATATTTACAAAACCACTGAATTGTGTTGTATATGTTGTGCAATTTATAGTGGTTTGCGTCATTGTAAATTTTGAATAAACAAAAATATCTATTGTATCGCCCGGTGTTAAATAACTCACTGTCCCTTTTATTTGTATTTTCTCTACTTCTGTTTCTGTATTATTTTCTGGCTTTGTTATTTTTATTGTTGGATTGCCTAAATAATTTATTATTATTGTATCTTCATCTATCCTATTAAATTTTATCTCATTTATTCTTACTTTAAATTTTGTTATTGATGAACTATAACTTACATTCGTAAAATTTATTACATCATTATATTTACTTGCATATTTTGTATCTATAATTATTCCATCTTTATATAAATTTACTATATCACCACTATAAGAATTTTTTAATTCACATTTTATTATTATTGGATTACTATATATTGTATCATAATATAAATCATTTAATCTTTCTGGTTCTATTATTGTAATTTCTGGTTCTGGATAATAATAAATATACAAAGTATCATAATTTTCTCGCAACCATTTATCTACTATTTTTACACTTATTATATTTTCTGTTATTGTATCATCATATAATTTTTTTATTTCTGTATTAAATTCCCAATTGCTATTATTTGTTGTTATCGTATATTCGCCTATTGGACTTTCGTTTAAATATAAATATATCGTCGAACTCGCTACTGCTTCACTCGTTGCCCCGCCTATTATTATCGAACCAAAATAAAAAGAATCAAATGAATCACTTGCAGTTGGGAATGTGATATTTATTTGTGGAGTATCAAATTGATTTATTATTATTGTATCATACGCTGTCCGAATTTCGCCAAATTTTGTCACTGCTTTTATTTCACACCATACTTTTTCACCATAATTTGTTACTCTTATTAATCCTGTTGCTGGTGTTGTAAGTGAATTTATTATATATGTGTCAAATAATGTTTCGTTTACATAAAAATATATTGTATCATTTATTTTTGCATTTGCAAATGTTGCTGTTATTGTTATATTTTCTGCATAAGTATCTGTATTATTTTTTGGTGTTATTATTTTTATTTCTGGTGGTGGAGAATAATATACATACATTGTATCATATACTCTTCTTAAAAATTTATCTGTTACATATACTACTATTGTATTCATATTATTGTCTAATTTCAAATTTTGATAAACCCATTCTACATTATAGCCACGCACACCTGTATCATATAATGTTATAGAATATATCTGCGTCTGCCCATTTACAATTACTCTTATTCTATTTTCATAATTTGTCCAATTTGTTGTTCCACTTATTGTTATTTCTTTTACGCTTGTCTCATAATAATTCGCATAACTTGTATTTTTTTCAGGTAATAATATTTGTATTCGCGGTGTATCAAAATAATTTACTATTAATACATCTGTATCTATTCTATTAAACTGGTCGCGAACTATTACTAAAATCGTATCATTTACATCATTTAATGAACTTGTGCCACTCCAACTTATTCTATCATTATTAACTACTGTCGTTTCCTGTAAAGTTATACCTCTATAATAAATACTTATACTATCACCTGCTCGTACATTCTTTACTGTCCCTATCATTGTTATTACTTTAACTAATGTATCGTGATAATCTTCCGGCCTGGTTATATATATTTCTGGGGCTGGCCAATAATAGATATATCTTGTATCCTCACTCCTTCTACCAAATCCATCATTTATCTGCACTACTACAGTATTCAAATAATCACTCAAATATATTTTTGTATCCCAATTACCATTTATCGTTGTTAATGTATATATTGTCTCACTTCGTATTACACCATTTATATATACACTTATTGTATCGCCTGCTCGTGTCCAATTTGTTGTCCCTCTTATCGTTATGTAATTATTCATTGTATCATACGGTATTGTATAATATACTCCTGTATTTATATTTGTTATTGCTATTTGTGGTGTGTCAAAATAATTTATTGTTATTGTGTCATACGCTTCTCTACTATCATTTGCTGTATATATCTGTATTATCTTTACCCATACACTATCTCCTATGCCACTTACATACGCTGTCCCTTGCCAATTGCCATTATACGCTACTATACCTGTCTCACTATTTAATATACTGTTTGTCCATATATATACACTATCACCTGCTTTGCTATTTCTCGTCGTGCCACTTATTGTTACTATGTGATTTAGCGTATCATAACTTATATATGCTGGTTGCGTTATCTCTATCTCTAATGGACCTAAATAATTTATCGTTATTGTATCATAGCCTTTATCATTAAATCTATTTATTACTTCTGCTACTATACTATCTCCTATACCACTTAATTGCACTGTGCCCTGCCAACTTCCACTATCATTCACTAATATTGTATCACTTTGATAACTTCCATTTACATATAATCTTATTGTATCGCCACTATGTGTCCGATATGTTGTCCCATATATTATTATTGTTTGAATATATGTATCGTCATTATCTATCGGCACTGTTATCTCTACTTCCGGTGGTGGAAAATATTTTATTGTTATTGTGTCATTCGCTTCTCTGCCCCATTGGTCTCGACCTTTTACTACTATTACATTTGTCTCTTCTCCTAATGTTATCACTGAATCAAAACTCGTCCTTATACTTATTATTTTTGTGTCCCATATTCCATTATGATTTATTATTATACTATCGCCATAATCAAAATCACTTAATGTCCCGCCTACTGTTATATTTCGTACATTTGTTTCATAATATATCGCTGTGCTTGGCAGCGTTATCCCAAGTGTCGGTGTGTCAAAATAATTTATCGTTATTGTATCATACGCTTCTCTGCCCCACTGGTCTACTAATTTCACCATTACACTATCACCAAAGCCTGTTAAACTCACTGTCCCACTCCATACTCCACTACATATCGTTATCGTATCAGTTATTGTCGCTACTACACTATCCTGATATTCTATATTCACATATATTCCTATACTATCTCCGTTCCTTACATTCTCCACTGTCCCGCTTATTGTTATATTTCTATTTAATGTATCGTAATTATCTATCGGTCTTGTTATCTCTATCTTTGGTGTAGGATAATAATATATCCATATCGTATCACTTGCATATCGTCCAAATTTATCTAATACATAAAATACTGCTGTATTCAAATAATTTGCCAATTCTACTTTTGTTTCCCATCCTACTTCTATCCCGCCTATTACTCCGCCGCCTGTATCACTTAATATATATATCGTCTCACTTCGCTCTTCACTATTTAACACTAACCTTATACTATCGCCTTCATCTGTCCATTGCACTGTCCCATTTATTGTTATGTAATTTACCATTGTTTCATAAAAATCTATATAACTCGTTCCGCTATCTGGTCTTGTTATTTTCAAACTCGGTGTATCAAAATGATTTATTATTAATGTATCATACCCTCTTCTCCCATACTGGTCGATTACATATACTACTATTGTATCATTTACTTTATTTATTTCACTTGTTCCACTCCAATTTACACTATCTGATTGAACTATCACTGTATCCTGATAGATACTTCCTTTATAATATATTCCTATACTATCACCTGCTCGTACATTCTTTACTGTCCCTATCATTGTTATTACATTAACTAATGTATCGTGATAATCTTCCGGCCTGGTTATATATATTTCTGGGGCTG
>DAONJL010000004.1:119779-119969 GCA_035405645.1 bacterium
CTGCTTTGCTATTTCTCGTCGTGCCACTTATTGTTACTATGTGATTTAGCGTATCGTAACTTATATATGCTGGTTGCGTTATCTCTATCTCTAATGGGCCTAAATAATTTACAGTGATTGTATCATAGGCTGTTCTTCCAAAATTATCACTAAACTTAACCCATACACTATCGCCTACTCCATTTAATAA